>JAJVHT010000088.1:31716-52019 GCA_022072515.1 bacterium | reverse complement strand
GCCGAGCACGGCGTTTCCACCGGCGGCGGAAGATTGTGCGATGATTTACGATTCAGCGCAACGGCGCCTGGTTTTGTTCGGCGGCAAAGACGACGCCAATCAAAATGTCAATGAAATCTGGACGCTGAATTTATCCAGCAACACCTGGCAAAAAATCACTGTGGACGGCGAAATGCCGCCGGCGAGCGAAGATCACGCGGTGATTTACGATCCCATCGGCTACCGGATGATTCTGCACGGCGGCGAAGACGGCCTTACCACGAACAAAACGTGGGCGTTCGATCTCACCACGAATCGCTGGCGCAACCTGACCCTACAAAGCGGGGCGCCGGCGCGGGAAGATCATACGGCCATTTTTGATAGTTACGCCAAGCGCATGATCATTTTCGGCGGCCGCAACAATAATGGCGAATACGATTACACGAACATTGACGAGGTTTGGGCGTTTGATCTCGATCCGGCTTCACCAACCTTCGAGAAATGGCAGGAACTTGCAGCCAAAGACAAGCGTGCGCCCGGCCGCAGCGATCATGTGGCGGTCTATGACGACAAAAACTATCGGATGGTCATTTTTGGCGGCTGGGATAAAGATCAGAAAGAACTGCTGGGCGATACCTGGGCGTTTTATTTTCCGATGTCGCCGCGCGGAGTGGGGGATTGGAAGCAAATCAAAACCAGAAAATCACATCCACCCAAGCGCCGGCACGCGACCGGAGCTTATGATTCGGCGCGAAACTGGCTGATTATTTTCGGCGGCTTCGGCGAAGAAGGCTATTTAAACGACGTGTGGGCATTCGATTTGAATGACGATGTTTGGATCAACATCACGCCCGGCCCGCAACCCCGCCTCGATCAACAAGCGATTTTTGATCCCCAAACCGGGCGGCTGCTGATTTATGGCGGCGACGCCCGGCTCCCCCGCAAATTTCACGATTTGTGGGAATTGCAAATACAGCCCGAGGCGCCATTGGATTTAGTAAAACAAGAAGCCGGGGCGCCACCCCCAGCGGTAAAAAAACAATAGCTTTTTGCAGAGCATTTCTCCGCCGATCTTTTTTTCAGGCGACCATAAAATTTACAAGGTGCCGGGCCGGCCCATTACAATCGTTTCGCCCTCTTGCAATCCGGCTTGGATGACCACATACCGATCATTGCTGTCACCGATGGAAACGGGCCGCGCTGTGATTTTGCCGCGCTCTTTCACGTAGACCAAAGCGTTGCTTTCGCCATCGAAAAAAATGCCATCGACCGGGACATAAAGCTCGTTTGCATATTCATTCAAGACGATATCCAAAGTCGCGGTCAGACCCGGTTTTAGGCGCAGATCGCGATCATGCACTTGCAAGGTGACCTCAAAAATTTTTGCGCCGTTGGCTTTGCCGGTCAGAAAATTCAGCTTGCGCTTGGCCAAATCCGCGATGGTTTTAATTTCACCCTTGAAGACCATATCCGGGTAAGCATCCACCCGCACTTCGGCCGGCAAGCCAATTTTCAATTTTGCCACATCGACTTCACTCACTTGAATATCCACCAACATGGACGAGACATCCGGCAAATAGAGCAAGTCCATACCTTCCAATGGCGTCATGCCCATGGTGATTTTTTTTCTGGTCTCGCCATCGCCAAACGTGGCGTAGACGGCCAGGCCGGCGCGCGGCGCCAAAACCACCCCCTGGCGCAATTTGCGATCTTGTTGCGCGTAGGCCTGTTCGGCGCGCCGGACTTTCGCGCGGGCCGCTTCCAACGCCGCCTCCAGCGATCGGGTGTTGGATTTCGCTTCAATATACGCCAACCGCGCGCGATCCAATTCATATTCCATGATAAAACCCTTTTTCACCAAAACCGGCAATTGTTCATAGGATTTGCGCAACGAATTTTCGCGCATTTGCTGCGCTTCCAAATCACTAACGGCTTTGACAAGCGCCGCCTGGGAAAAAAGCAAAGCCGATTCCCCCTCACCACGGGCGATCTCATATTTTTCGGACTCATAGCGAATCAGGGTATCACCCTTTTCCACCCATTTGCCTTCCGGAACGAGCCAGAGAATGCGCTTGTCCGTCACCGCACTAATCGTCACTTGATCTTGAGCGCGCAACTCGCCGCTCTCAATAAGTTTTATGGTCAGCGGCCCGCGTTTCACTTTTGCGCTGCGAAGCGCCGGCCCGTCATTTTCCGAGGCCAGAAAATTGCTCCCGAGCCAGAACAGGACGATAACCAGCGGCGCCAAAATCATCAATCCCACTTTGGCAAGCCGATTTTTGTTGGCGAGCAATTGCGTCATTTTGGGGGAAAACTCGTTCATACGTGCGTCTCCATTTATTAAATTTCTTTGTTATCCTTTCAACACCGCGACCGGGCGCAGCCGCACCACCGGCCGCGCGAGGGACAACGCCGCCATCGCCTTGATGACGCGCGAGATATCCTTAAATGAACTGGGCGCCTGTTCGGCAATATTGTCGGCGCCATACCGATACAATCGGATGTTTTTATCGCGCATCTCTTTTTCCACCTGTGCGGCGGTGAATTGCGCCATCGCCTCGGGTTTGTCCAGCACCCGGCCGGCGCCGTGATTGATCGAATAAAACGTGCCAACCGTTTTTTCATCGGCGACGCCGATGTACGAGGCATGTCCCATCGAGCCGGGAACAGGCACGGGTTGCCCGGTTTGAGAAAAAACCGGGTGTTCCCGCATTTGGGAGGGCGGCAAAGCGCGGCTGCCGCCATGCCGGTGCACCCACAATTTCTCGCCGTTCCACGATTCCAATTTGATGCTGACATGCGCGCAATCATAAAGCAACGGCAATTGCAGCGATTCATCCCGCAGCGTCTTCCGCACGGCGGCGCGCAGTCGTTCGGTAATGGCGATGCGATTGGCAAAACCGAAATTGGAGGCGGCGGCAATCGCGCGCGCAAATTTCGCCCCGGCCTCCGAATCCGCAGGCAGCGACCAAATTGGCGAATCGTTGCGTGCTGGAGCTGATTTTTCCTCGAAAGTTTCCAAGTACGCTTTCATGGTTTTACTGCCGACGCTGCGCGAGCCGGTGTGCAGCATAAAGACCGCCCGGCCTTCCTCCAAACCAAGCTGCCTGGCCAGGCCGGGATCAATGACTTCGACGATTTCCTGCAACTCGAGAAAATGATTGCCATCGCCGAGCGTGCCGAAGCAGCGCCGGCCTTTTTTCATCGGCTTCTCCGGCATGCTGGCGAGAATCATTGCCGGATCGGCTGTGTCCGTCGGCATTGTGCCGCGATCTTCGATACAATTCATTTCCGCTTCACTGAGGCCGTATTTGCTCTGGCTCCACTTGCCGCCCTGCACGAGAATATCAGCGACGTCATCTTTACTGATGACCTCCGTTTCGTGTTCCAATACCGGAATCGTCGCGCGCAGTTCGTCGAACAAGGCATCAAGCGCCGGCGCCCTCAAATCGCGCACTTCGATTTCGCTGCGCACCATGCGCATGCCGCAGCAAATGCCGGTGTCGATGGCGCGCGGCACGATCGCATTGTTTGCCGCAACCACCGTGCCGGTCGGGCTCAGGTTACGGCTCTTCCGATGAATATCCGGCAATACGGCAACGTGATGAACCAGACCGGCGGAATTCGCCAACACTTCGAGCTGCGAAAGCGTCGCCGCCTCCGGCATCATATCCGGCGTCAAAAAAAATTTGATGGGCAAACCGCCGTTCTTGGGTGTCGTCTCAAGGGGTGCGTGCATGGGCGATTTCAGTCGCAATATAAAATTTCAATTTACCAATTTTGAATCGTGCATTATACAAGAGTTTTGAGAATATCTTCGACCACCGCAGCGACGCCGGCGGTGCGGTCGATGCCCAGTTCGTAGCAGCGTGCATTTTGCGCCAAGCGCTGCAATAGCGCCAGGCGTTTTGCCGCTTGTCCGGGCCGCGGCCAGTGCATTTCGAGGGCTGCCGCATACCATCCGTAATCATCCAATTCGCGCGTGAGCCGGTTCATCGCCACAATTTTTTCCGCCGCGATCGCGGGCGCCAGCGGCGTTAGGTAGCGCTGCGGCGAAAATTGCGGCAGGAACAGCGCCGCCGGCTTCACATTCTCCCCAAACGCATGGCTGCCGAGATGAAAAAGCGATTTGTCTTTCAAACCTTCCGGGAAGTTCATCGGAATCAAGCCGGGAGGATTTTCCCCCAACAGCGCAAGACTGCCGCCGTCGAGCCGGATCGGCTCGGGACAGGGATAAATAAATTCGCCGTCCGTGAAAATGATGTTTTCTGCAACCAGCTCGATGCCGGGATGTTGCATTAACGCGATGCACGTCGTAGTTTTGCCGACGCCGCCCAGGCCGCCGATCATGATGCCGCCCGTGCGGCTCGCCAGCGCCGAAGCGTGCAGAATCGTCCAACCGCGAAAATTTTCTAAATACCAAATGACCGGATAATAAACCAAGAAGCTCATCAAGCTGAAATAGCGTTTGTATTCATACTCCGGCAGATTGTCGAGTTTTTCTTTTTTGGGATGAAAACAATACGCGACGTCGAAATCCCAGCGCGCGGGCGCGCGCCGAAAACGCAGTTGTAAGCCTTTCATCCGCAGGGTATCCAGCCAAATCAGCTCATCCGTCCTGCCGAGCATGCGCTTGCCGATGACGTTGAGTGCGCCATCCGCTGGAAACGGATTCGCCTCGGGGTCCCATTCGCCTTGCCCCCATTGGCAACGCACCAGCAAATCTGGATTTGCATTGGGCTCGCCCACCATACCGGCGAGATGTTCCGCCGCATAGGTTAAAAGCGGCGCGTGCTCCGAGACAAGCGTTAAATTTACACCGTGCATGCGCACACCGAGCCGGCCTCCGGTTTCCGGCTGCTGGCTTCTATTCGCTGGTTGTTTCTTCATCATCCGTTTATTTCTTGACTTTCTATCCTTTTTCAAAAAGGTATCCGGCGCCGCGCACCGTTTTGATGTAACGGGGATTCTCCGGATCCGGCTCGATATGTTTGCGCAAACGCAAAATGTGATTGTCCACCGTGCGCGTCGTGGGATAAATATCATAGCCCCAAATTTCGTCGAGCAAACGGTCGCGTGAAAGCAATTCGCCGGGATGTTGAATAAAATATTCCAACAAGCGAAATTCGCGGTTGGTCAATTCCTGCAACGTTCCGGCTTTATAAACCTCATGGCGCTTGAAATCCACCATCACTTCGCCGAAGCGATAGTGCTCCGCTTTCTCGCGGTTGCCGTTCTCACCGGCGGCGGCTTGATCGCGGCGTAAATGCGCCCGCACGCGCGCCATCAGTTCGCGCACGCTGAACGGCTTGGTCACATAATCATCCGCGCCCAGCTCCAGGCCGAGCACCTTGTCGTTTTCCTCACCTTTGGAAGTGAGCATAATCACCGGCGTTGCCCGCCCGTCGTCGCGCAAACGCTTGCAAATTTCGAGACCGCTCATTCCCGGCAGCATCAAATCGAGAATGAGCAGATCCGGATTTTTTTCCTTGGCGAGGCGCCAGCCCTCCGGCCCGGTGCGCGCCACTTGCGTTTCATAGCCTTCATCTTGCAGCGCGCCCTCCAGGCCCAGGGCGATAGTCGCGTCGTCTTCGACAATTAAAATTTTTTTCATATTTTGCAATGCTTCAACTTAAAAACTAACTCGCTTCAATTTCGACAGCAAGATCTTTCGCCACGGCACTCCCGGATTCCGCCGCCGGAATCGGCAGCGTAAAACTGAACGTCGAACCTTTGCCGACTTCGCTGCGCACAGTGAGGTCGCCGCCGTGCGCGCGGACAATGTGGCGCGCCAGCGTCAACCCCAATCCCATGCCGCCCTGCTGGTGCGTATCGAGACGCTGATCGACGCGATAAAAATCATCGAAAATTTTCGGCAGCTCGGCAGCGGGAATGCCGATGCCGCAATCCGTTACTTCAACGACAACCTGCTGCGCGCGACGTTGCGCGCGCACCCGGATTTTCTTCACCGCCTCACTGTACTTGACGGCGTTGCTCAACAAATTCAGCAGCACTTGTGAAATCGCATCCGTATCAAGCCGCAACTCGGGAAGATCGCCGGGAATCTCCGTTTCCAACTCAAAACCCTGCGCTTCCGCGCTCGGGCGAAACGCCTCAATCGCCAAACGCAACACCGCGGCCGGCTCTTCATACTCGAAGCGATAGGACTGAAGGCCGCGCTCGATTTTCGCAAAATTCAACACGCTTTCGATCAGGCGGCCCAACCGGTCGCATTCACGGCGGATGATGCGCAAATGCTGCTGCGCCCGGTCGCGATTGGCGGCAGCATTTTCCGCCAATTGCATTTCCGTCAGCTCCGCCATCATTCGAATCGAAGTCAGCGGCGTGCGCAATTCATGCGACACGTTGGAGACGAACGTCGATTTCATTTTGGAGAGATACGCCTCGCGCTGCGCGCGCCGAATAAAAAGATACGCGCCGGAAAAAATGCTCAGCAACAGCAACGAGATCAACCAATACCCCACCGTCGTGCGAAAATCCCAGCGGCGGAACGGCGTTGGCGTTTCATTTAAATAAATCGCCACCTGCCAAAAATCAAACGGCGGCGCGAGCGTTTGCGTCGCAATCGGCGCCAACTCCGGATTGACCGCGCCAATGACATGACTGCCTTTTTGGTTGAGCACTGCCAGGCTCACTTTCTCGCTGAATTTCAAATTGGACAAAATTTCCGGAAACAGGCGCTGCCGGAGCTGCCGGAGATCGATTTGCAAGCCGACAAGGCCGGTGATATAGATATCGCGCGGATCCGGCAGAAAGTGGTACGCCAGCAAATAGGGTTCGTCATCGGCTTCGTCTGACAGATACCGAAAGCGCGATCGATAATGTTTGCGCTCGATCATCGTTTCGGTCAGGACGCGATCCAACAATTGCAAAAAATATTTTTGGCTGAGGCGCTTTTTGTTTTGCTCGGCCAGGGCGCGAAATTGCGCCTGATAGTCGGAAGCGGCGGACAATCGTGGCGAGGCTAAAAGCCGCGGCGTCAAATTTTGGATCAAGTTTTGAAAATAGGAATATTGCACGGCATTGATCGCATCACTGCGCTCGAACAAATCGCGGTGCAGGCGCAACAGCGTTTCCACTGCCTGTTGATCGCGTTCCAGGCTTTCCAGACAGACGGCGATTTGATATTGGCAAAGAAAGCGCAAATACGTTTTGTTCAGGTCGCGCATTTCCGGATAAGCCGCCAGGAGTTTTTCAAAGATCACCAACGCCGCCCGCCATTCGCCTTGCTTTTGCAAGACACGGCCGCAGTAGCTTTGCGCCATCGCCCGCAACTGCGGCGAAGTCACGCGGCCGGCAATTTCGCGATACACGGTTAACGCGCCCACCAAATCGAAAGCGCGATACTCCAAATCTTCGCCACGATTGACCAATTCTTTAAAAATTTCATGCTCGCGAACATAAGATTCGCTCGGCATCAGCGGCGTCGCCGCATTTTCCGCCTGCAAACTCATTCCCGGCGGAAACGCCACCTGGCCCGGGGCCGTCAACAAAAAACACGCGGCGATCTGCGGCTCTTGTTTGGTCAATTGCTCCAAGCCGTCGAGGCGCAACTTTTTATTGTCGCGGTCAAAAGTAGTTTTGATCTCGGCAACCCATTTTTTTTCCACTTTTTCCAGCTCGTAATCGAACTCGCGGGCGGCCAAACGGGCAAAATGATTATAACTTTCACTCAAACGCTGCCGTGAAATCAGTTCTTCACTTTTCAACGCCCGCCAACTGAAAAAACCCAACAGGCCGGAGGGAATAATAATCAACGCCAGGAAAATCAGCGCCAGGCGAATTTCATTGCGGTGTTGAAAAATTTTAACGACTGTGTTTAGCATATTTTTAACTACTCACCGCCAGCTTCGCGCTTGCCAGCGCTGCTTGGCGTAAAAACTATGGCAGCACGGCTGCCAGCCCGGCAAGCGTCAACCCCGGAGAACGCTGCCGGCAAAGCGCCATAACGGTTTCCGCGAGCGTCAACATGCGCTCGACTTTCCTGCTATAATTTTCGTGGGAATGCGTTACGTATTTCTTGGCCTGCTTGTTGATCAGCAAGCTTGCCAAAAACCACAGCACCGCCGCCGGCGAGATCGCGTTCGCCATTTTTTCGGCATAGCCCGTCAAAAAGTGCTGCGCCATTTTTCGGCGCATCTCCGCCGTAATGCGGCCATGGGCTTCCTCTAAATAATACAATGAAGAAAGGAAATTTGCAACATCATACGCCGGATGTCCCATGCGCAGGCTATCCAAATCCAACAGCGCCAGCTCACCGGCGTTGAAAAAAATATGGTTCAGCCGGTACGTGCCGTGCAACAAAACCGGCGCAATACCATCGCCCACCGGCGACAAAGCTTTAAAAGCCGCATAAAAATTTTTAAACGGCGATTTGAAATCCGGCAACGTCTTGACGATGATACGGATCGCTTCCCGCACTTCTGCCAATTCATTCTTGATCGTGATCGTTTTGCGCACGCGCTTTTGGGCGCGGTGAAAATCAGCCAATAATCTGCCGACCGCCGGCAGCACTTGCGCTAACTCGACTTCAAAAAGCAGGTGTTTTAAATTGCAACCGGACAATTCTTCGATGAACACCGCGCCGCTGTTTTCATCCAGCGCCAAAGCGTGCGGAAAACGGATTGGCATCACGCGGTCAGCGGGCCAGGCGCGCCGCAGCGAGCGCAAATCGCGATATAATTTTCGCGCCTTTTTCTCGTCTTTCAACTGCTTGACGATGAAAGCGAGCTCGTGCGCGCCGCCATCCGGTGCGACCAGCCGCGCCGTGCAGCGCGCCGTGAATCTTTTTTCCGGCACATAACGCAGCATTTCCACTTTGGCGGTTTGCACCTGCCAGCGCCGGCCATCCAGCCCGCCGTTGGCAACGGCATGCAAGTTTTGCTGCAGCCACGGCTGCAACTGCGTCTCCGAGAGCAATTTGATTTTACGGTCATTCGGAAACGCCAACAAAATCAAATTAGCTTCAGGCACGAGCGCCACCGCCCGGCCCCAGGCGGGCTGCATTCTCGCCTTTTTACGCGCGGATTTATACTCCTCGTCGAGCTGATCCTCCGGAAATAAGAATCCGGTGTACATCTGCCGGCGCCATTGCCCAGCCGGGTCATGAAACCCCAATTCATAATGCACCGTCGTCTGCTTGGCAGATTCCCACGCGTTGATGATTTCAAGCTGGACGATTGCACCCATCGCTTCATTTTCCCGCCAAAGCCGGCGTGGCAAATTTTCTTTTAACCACTGCGGATCGAAGGCGCGGGCGAATTCTGTATTCGCGTGGCCGGTGTCGCTTTGCTGAGGCAGTTGATTCATGCTCTGATATTCTTACGCGTGCTCACACTCTTTCTCCTTCTCGGAAAAAACGGCGGCGAAAGAGCAAGGCTCATTTTATCCGCAAACCGTTTGATACACTTCCATCCAGTCGTGAAACTCCCGCTCCGGCGTGAGCGCACGGGCGGTTTGCGCGGCGTTGTCCGCAAGCTTTTGCCGCAGCGCCGGCTTGCTAAGCACCTCGGTCAGCGCCCGCGCGATGTCGTCCGCCGAACCGGGCTCGACGAGCAAGCCATTTTCGTGGTCGCGAATTATTTCCGGAATCGCGCCGGCGCGGCTGCCGATAATCGTTTTCTTCATCGCCATCGCTTCCAGCATCGAGAGCGGGCATCCTTCCGAAAACAGCGACGGAAAAACCAGAATATCGAAGAGCTGCAGGTAATCGACCATCTGCTCCGGCGGAATTTTTCCGGTGACGATCGTACGGTCGTGCAAGCCGTAATCGCGCAAATACTGTTGATGCGGCTGCCGGTCTTCTTCTTTAAAATAATCGCCGGCCAGCAAAATTGAAAAATCGAATTTGCCGTGCAAGCTGCCCAGCGCTTTGAAGAGATAGAGCAAACCTTTTTTATAACGAAACAATCCCGCCGAGCCGATGACGAGGCCGTGGAGCGGAAGCGCCGGCCGCGAGCGCGGCTGCAAGCGGCTCACCTCAACCGAATTGAGAATCGTCCTGGCTTTTCCGGCAATCGGCGCAATGGCGCGGTCCGCCAGCGCCGTCAAGCTTGTCGCAACCGAAGTCACATAGTCCGCATTTTCAAGTGCGGAACGCACGAACGGCAAGCGCAGCGGGTCGAAGGCATATTTGCCGACGTCATTGCCGCGAATCGACATGATCGTTTTGACGCCATGCAACCGCCCGACCAGGCCGGCGATGAAACCGGCGGGGTATAAAAAAAACGCGTGCAGCACGTCATAGCGATAGCGCCGCTGAAAATGCTCGAGCGCATGAAACATCTCGCGATTATAGCGCGTCAAAATTTCTGCTTCGGAGGGATTCTCCGCGCCAGCACTCGGATTAAAAACTTTGACGCGGTGCACCAACACGTCCCCTTCCTGTGTGCTCAGCACACTTTCATCAAACGGCAACGGCGCCGCATTTTTCTGAAACGCCACCACCTGCACTTGCAAGCCGCGACTCGCCAGCAGATTGGCAACACGGTGCGCCGAATGTCCGACGCCGCCGACTTGCGGCGGATACTGGCCGGTAACGAGGCAAGTTTTTAGTTTCATGCGTTATTCAAAATCCGAATGGATGAAACACCAAGCGCAAAGCCCAATTTACGTTTCACCCTTGCATTTTACTTTTTTGCCGCAATTTTTCCGCGCTCGCGATCACCTGCTGCGCATTATTTTCCCACGTTCGTTCTTGCCGCACCCACGCGCGCGCCTTCTCACCGAGACGCTGGCAGAGCGGTGCGTCATTAGTCAGTTGCAACAACGTTGCAGCAAGCTGACGGATGTTTCCCGGTTCGAACAACACGCCGGTCTCGCCGTCAACGATTACTTCCTCCACTTGTCCGATGCGCCCAGCGACGACAGGTTTACCCATGATCATGTATTCAAAAATTTTTATTGGCGAATAATAAAAATTTTCATACGGTTTATAGGGCGCGACCGTGACATCCATCGCCGCAATGTAACCGGGAATATCCTCATGGGGAACATTGCCGGTGAACGTGACAGCTTCCTGGAAGCCATGATCTTGCGCATATTGCGCCAACTCCGCACGCCCCGGCCCATCGCCGACGATCAGCAGATGGGTGTTCGCCCGCGTGGCGTGCACTTCCCGAAACGCCGCCAGCAGCGTTTCCGTGCCGTGCCACGGCTTGAGGCTGCCGACAAAGCCAATGACGCACTTGCCGTTATAGCCGCAACGCGCGCGCAGCGTTTCCGGATTGCCTGCCGCAGCAAAACGTTGTGGATCAACAGCGTTCGGCAACAGAAGAATGTGTTCCGCCGGTACGCCGCAGGAAGCGACATATTCCTGCAACTCGCGTGAAACCACGATCACACGGTCGGTGTGGCGAAAAATGTGGTGTTCGGTTTCGCGCGCCAAATCCTTCAGCTCCAGACCGCGCATTTTTTCCTGCTCGTATGCCAGCGGCGCATTCACCTCCAAAATATGCGGCACGCCAAACTCCCGCGCGAGACGAATGCCGGCATAACTGAACAAGGCATACCGTTCGTAAACCCAATCAAGCCGCCGTGACTGCCAGTAGGCGCGCGCCTGGTCGAACAGGGTTTGATTGAACAGCAAATTGCGCACTTCCTGCCGGAGGCGCATTTTCATGCCGAAAAATTTATCCAGCGCTTCAAACTCTTTGAAGAGCTGCAAATGGCGCTCTGGCAGCAGCACCGGCAGGAAAGCGACACCCGGCAAACGTTCAGTCAACAGCGCCGAGAAAGCGCCCGTGGTACTGGCGTCTTTGCTTTCTTTGCCTTCGTCAATCGCCGGCGAGATGAGGCAAACCGCGTGGCCGGCATTACGCAATGCACTCACCATCTCACGCACATGAATCGAAGCGCCTTTATGGCCGAAAATATGTACGCCAAAATCCGCGCTGATATAGGCGATGTTCATGCTGGCTGCCTTGTCGCTGATTGCTGATTCGCTGTCATTTGCAACTGCCCACGGTTCACGGATTAACAAACTCCGGGTTGTGCTTGATATAAATTTCGTACCACAAGCTGAACTGCGTTAGGGCCCAGCTTTGTTTGCCAACGGATTTGGCGTCTGAATTTTTTTCTTCTTCCAACAGGCGCTTGACGCCGTCATAGTTAAATACCCCGTTCGCGGCGATGGCCTCGCGGCTCAACAACCGTTTTTGATATCCCTGCAGCTCGCCGTTGTTCCAATAATAGCTGGGGTAGCCAATCACCGGGCGCTCTAAAACCGGCGGGGGCAAAATTTTCTCAAACGCTTTTTTGAGATGCGTTTTGAGACTGACGTAGGTTTTGCCGCCGTCGAAGGAAGACGGCAGTTGGGTGGAAAACTCCACCAGCGCCCGCGCCAAATACGGCGAGCGCAATTCCACGGAAGACATCGCACCAACGCGATCCAAAACTTTCAGCGTTTTCTCCGTCGAGGTAATCATCAGATTGGAAAACAAAAACAACCGGAAGAAATCGTCGCTTTTGATGTCGCCAATGTAATGATGCAACACTTCGAGAATATCTTGCTTGCCGAGGCGTGGCGGCTGTTTTAAAAATTGGGCCTGCGTCTCCAAATCAAAAAGGCGGCTGCGCAGGGTGTAATAGCGCTGCTCGTCCGTCGTGCACTGTTGGGTTTTCTCCAGCAGCTTGGCGCGTTTTTTCGGATCGAGAAATTTGCGATGCACGCCGCACGCGCCGGCTGCTGCCGAGCCGGTCAACACCGAATTGAGTCCCGCTTCACGCACAGCTTCGACCAGCAAAGATTTGCTGTACACATTCGGCGTCATGATCAAATCGTCAAATTGCTCGACAACACGCAACAGCCGGGCGCCGGGCGCGTGGCCGGCGCCGATGATGACTTCGCGATGGCGGGTGGAAAATTTATCCGCGACCAAACGCGCATACGCCAGGTCTTCGCCGATGCGCTCGCTCGCGGTCTCGCCCTCAAAACCGACCGTGAAGGTGTGAATGCGCGATACGCCCAACTCGTGCAAACCGGCCACGATGATGCTGGAGTCGACGCCGCCGCTGAGAAACACGGCAACGTCCTGGCAGCCGTTGACATAAGCCGCCAGACCTTCCATGAACAACTCGCGCAGCCGGCGGATGCAATAAGCTTCATCCTCGGCACCGTCGGTAATGCGCGGCAGGCGCCAATACTTTTTTTGACGGGGTGGATGACCCGGCTCAAATTGCAGGCTTTCACCCGGCAACAATTTGAAAATATTCTTGAACAACGTCTGAGGGCCGGGAAGATAACCAAACGCGAAATAGAGCGCCAGGCTGTCAAAATCCAGCTCGGCGCGGACGCCGGGATGAGCAAGCAAGGCTTTAATTTCCGAAGCGAAAATGAGCGTCGACGTTGCCGCGTCGTAATGATAGTAAAGCGTTTTCTCCCCCAATTTGTCGCGCGACAACCACAAACGTTGCTTTGCTTCATCCCACAACGCGAGGCTAAACGGCCCATCGAGCTGCGCCAAACCATCTTCACCGGATGCCGTATATGCCGCCAACACCGCCTGCACGTCCGGATTCCGCCCTGCCGCAAATTGGCCGGCGCGATTGGTCACACCGCCGTCGAGGGCGACGACGATTCCATTGGCCGCGGCAAAAGCCGGCAATGCCGCGCGCGCATCCGCAACAAACGACCGCAACTGGTTATGGCCGAGAATCGCCCCAGTTTGGCGTTGTTTATAAAACGTGAAACCATCCGGCCCGCGATGTTTCATGCGGCGGGACATCGCGGCCAAAATCTCCTCGGTTTGGGCGGCGGGCGCCGACCCAACAATGCCGCAAATTCCACTCATCGTGCCAGCTCCTTCGCTTTAGACTCTCGCGGCTTCGTTAAAACTAAATTTGGCGTCGCTCTTGGGGTGGACACCGTCATCAGTACGGCGCGCGACATAACCCAGTTCTTCGAGTTTATGAACGATTTTGAGCGCGCTTTCTTGCGGCGTTTCCTTTTCGGTTTCGCAAATCACTTCCGGATGGTCCGGCGCCTCATACGGATCGCTGACGCCGGTAAATTCTTTGATCTCACCGGCGAGGGCTTTTTTATAAAGCCCTTTGACGTCGCGTTGAATGCATGTTTCGAGCGAGACTTTCACATAAACTTCGACAAAGTCTTTAATGAGCGCGCGATTCTCGTCGCGCAGATTTTTATACGGCGAGATGGCCGCGGCAATGGCGATCACACCGTTGCGCGACAGCAGATGGCAAACGAAGCCGATGCGGCGAATGTTGATGTCGCGATCTTCCTTGGAAAATCCCAGGCCTTTGCTCAAGTTCGTACGGACGACATCGCCGTCGAGCACTTCGACTTTGCAGCCGCGGCTTTTGAGCAGGGGAACAAGCTGTTCGGTGATCGTCGACTTGCCGGCGCCGGAAAGCCCGGTAAACCAAATGGTGCAACCGCGAGAGGGGGAAGTCATGATGCTTTTCCTTTGTTGAGTTTATGTTTACGTCTGTTTATTCCAATTTTGTGCAACATGGTTAGTAAAAAAATCTTTTATCCCAAACCATGGCGGTTGGATCGAAGCCGTTGCGCAGAACGCGCCGAAAATCTAAGCGGCATGAGCGCCGTTGCGCAATCCTTCCACCAAAATCTTTGCGACCGCCGGCCGCGAGAACTCCGGCGGCGGGGCTTCGCCGCGGCCGAGCATTTCACGAACTTGCGTGCCGGAGAGGATAATGTGATGCGCGCTGTCATGCGGGCAGGTTTTGCTGGTGACAATCGCCGCACACATTTTGCAATAAAATGAGTTCTCAAAAAACAGCGGCGTGAGGCCAAGCTCCTCGGCAGTGAATTCGGTGAAAATTTTCTGCGCATCATAGGTGCCGTAATATTTGCCGACGCCGGCATGATCGCGGCCCACGATGAAATGGGTGCAGCCGTAATTCTTGCGGCACATCGCATGAAAAATCGCTTCGCGCGGGCCGGCATAGCGCATCGCCGCCGGAAAAACGCTCAATAAAACGCGTTGCGCCGGATAGTAATCCCGCAGCAACGCCTGATAACTTTCCATGCGTAAATCCGCCGGAATATCGTCCTTCTTCGTCTCGCCGACAAGCGGGTGCAGCAGGAGGCCATCGACGATTTCCATCGCGCATTTTTGAATATATTCATGGGCGCGATGCACCGGATTCCGCGTTTGAAAGCCGACCACCAGGCGCCAGTTGCGCTCCTGAAAAATTCGCCGCGTTTCCGCCGGGTCGCGGCGAAAGTCGGCAAACATGACATTCGCCGGGCGATTGAGCAGCCAAATTTCGCCGCCGAGATAAACGTCACCCTGGCTCATCACGCGGGCAACGCCGGGATGTGCGGCTTCGGTGGTGCGATAAACTTCCTTGGCTTCGCGCGTTTTATCATAAGCAAATTTTTCAGCCACTTTCATGACGCCGAGAACCATGGCTTTGCCATTGGCCGCGCCGTTGCTTTCCACCAACGCGATCTCCTCGCCGACACGGAGATCATCGGCGACTGTTGAGGCGACCGGCAAGGTGATGGGCAACGACCACACCAGGCCGTTGGCCAGCCGCATGTTATGCACGACGCTCGTATAATCGGCTTGCGTCATGAAGCCGGTAAGCGGGCTCATCGCGCCATTGGCGATCATTTCCAGATCGGCGGCGCCGACCTCGGAAAGCGGAACCTTTTTTAAATCTCGCGCGCGGCGCAAAGCCGCATCACGTTCCTCGCCGCGCAAAATCTGATCCACCAGCTTGTTGCCGTGCGGGATGCTGAGAGACATGCTGATAAACCTCCTCCTTTAAAATTACTCTGAATGATGTTGATTGAAAATTTGCTTCTTGTCTATGCGTTAATGCATTATCCAAAATTTTTAATTCGCCGTAACTATTCAGCTATTTTACCGCCCAGGCGCTTATTTTTGAGATTTGTTATATCGCGCGAATTTATTTTTTGCACGCAGATTTAAGCGCCCGGGCGGTACTGAATAGTTACAATTCGCCAACTATTTTTATAACGCTTCAGTGCCGCGGCGCGTCCCATTCCCAGCATTGCAAATGCGCTTCCTTGCCGCTCACCACGAAAGCGCCGGCATAACCCTCGCCCGGCGCCAACGCTTGCAACGTCCACCTCGCCGCTTCCAGCGGATCCGGACGGGTGTTCAACAAAGCCGGCGGCTCACCTTCAACAAAAGCCACGTCGAAACGGTGCAACGGATGCGTCAGGCCTTCGCCGAGGGCTTTAATGAACGCTTCCTTGCGCGTCCAGCAATTGTAAAAAGCGGCGGTTTTTTCTGCTGGCGGCAACGCGCCAAACATGGCGTTCTCACGCGCCGAAAAAAAACGTTGCGCGATGCGTTCGGCGTCATGGAGAGAACGAATGCATTCCACGTCAACGCCGATGGCGCGCCGCCAGGCTACACCACACAGCGCAAGGTTTTCGGCATGGGACAGATTGAACTGAATGCCGTTTTGCTTGAACGCTGCCGCCAATTGCGGTTTGCCATGCGCTTCGTACTCGAACACAATGTTAGCGGCAGCGTGGCCGGTGTAGCGGTGCAAAATATCGCGCAACGCGCCGCGACTGATGACAAACCGCTTCTGGAGTTTCTCAAATTTGAATTGCAGCGCGCGCTGCCGTTCGTCGGCGGAAAGCACAGCGTGCATTTTTTGTAAAACCGTTTCATCCTGCTCAAGCCGAATGCGCCAGATGTGCACCTCGTCCGGCCCCGGGTGCGAAAGCGAGGCCGGCGCGGCCAGCCAGGTGCTTGGTGAAATTGGGCTTGCCGGCTGTGCTGGCTCGTCTTCGCTCTGAATATTCACAACTTCTCGTCGGTTTGGATTTTCGTCACTTGTAAAGTTGCTCGCAAATGCCTGACCAGCTTGAAAGCGGCCTGAAAATTTTTCCGGTCACGGCTCAACTCGCCGAGCCGTTCACGCTTCGGCGAGTTGAGTGACCGTATCTTGTTGCTGCCAAATGCCTCAGCAACTTATGGCGGTGCACCGGCAGAATTACGGCGCCGGTCTGGCCTGCCAGTCAAATTGGAAGCCGATATAAATCGAGCGCGGCAGACCCGGCGAAAATTCTTCGCCGCGGGCCGCGGTGTAAGCGGCGCTCTCCGCATAAAGCTCATCGGTGAGATTGTTGACGCGCGCAAACAGGCCGAGGTTGCTCAACAACTGGGCGCTGGCGCGCAGATTCACCAAATCGTGGCCGCCGTAACGATGCAGATTATCTGCATCGAGATAATAGCTGCCGAGGCGCGTCCATTCCAGCGAAATGTCGCTCCGGCGCCAAAACGCCGGCCGGTACGTCGCGACGACATTAATAATCTGCCGCGGTGCGCTTTCAATCTGATAGCCGCCGAAATTCAGCGCTGGCGTCGGCTTCCATTCTTCGTATTTATGCTTCGCAAACGACAAGCTGCTGCGCAAATTCAGCGCGCTCACCGGCTGCAACACCAGAGAAATCTCGACGCCGCGATGCGAGGTTTTGCCGGCGTTCAAATTTTCCCGCGTGCCATCCGGATTGACGTAACTCACAATGTCGTCCGTTTTGATCAACGAATAAACCGAAACCTCATACTCGACGCCGTTGCCCACGCCGCCGCGCACGCCGCCTTCATAATTATTCGCTTTGATCGGTTCCAGGCCGATGGTGTTCACCGTCTGGCCCTGGCGAAAAACCTGGCTTTCCGAAGGAATGCGGAACGCGTGGCGATAGCTCGCAAAGACATTCAGCTTATCGTTGAACACATACGTCGCGCCGGCTTTCGGGCTGAGATGTGAATAATCGACGGCCTGGCTTTCCGGCCGGCGATAGCGGCCCGTGGTGACCACGCTCAGCTTGTTGCTATAATCGTAACGCAGGAAATCATACCGCAAACCGCCGTTGAGCCGGAATTTTTTCGCCGGCAAAAATTCGGCGTGAATGTACGGCGAGGCTTCCTGAAACGTCACGTCATAGTCGTACTGCACGGCGCCGTTGGTGTAAGCCGTATAAATGCTCCCGACGCGAGTCGGCGTAATCGCATACTCCAAACGGCTGCCGGGGCTGCTCTCGGCATCCACGCCGACCACGACGCTGCTGTTGATTTTCGCAAACTCGCGCCGATGCCGCGCCACCAGGCCGAATGATTTATTTTTGCTGTCCCAGACCGCCGGATCAAACGCCAGCGTCCAGTTCGGCAAAATTTCCATCCGGTTGTAACGGAAGTAGCCGGTGAGGTTCGTGTGCGACGAGGCCGTAAAATGCTCGAACGCACTCGAGAGGCGCAGGGCTTCCACTTTGCGGAACGAAATCGGCGTGTAGTTCAGCTCGGGATTGCTGTTGAAATCAGCAGACGACAATGCCGACGAACCCGCCGGTTTCTGGTCGATCAACGAAAACGTTGCGACGGTTTTCAAGCGTGAATTTTCCCGCAACTTCATATCCCATCGCAACGTGCCGGCTTGCCGATCGTAGCCCTGCGCATCGCGGTTGCCGTCCGAGCGCGTGAAATTGCCGTCCACCCGCACGGCGTTGTTGCCGCGACTCGCGCCGATCGATAACAACGCGCGGCCGAAACCAAACGAGCCGCCTTCGGTGGAAAGCATGAACTCGGGCCGCGCCGGCGCCGGGCGCGTGGTGACGTTGATGACGCCGCCAATCGCATCGCTGCCGTACAACGCGGTGCCTGGGCCTTTCAACACTTCTATGCCTTCCGCCTGCGGCACGTTGATTTCATACAACGCGTTGTGATTAAAAAAACCGGTGGAACGCGTCGGAATGCCGTCTTCGAGATACAAATACACCGCCGCGGTCGTGATCGGCTGGCGAATCGCCGTGGCATGGCCTTCGCCGGAGAGGTTCGTCACCAACACGCCGGGCACGCGCTGCATAATTTGCGACGGGTGCGTTGGCCGTGTCTGCGCGATCTCATTGCGTCCGATGCCGCCGATGGTCGCGGAAACGTCGGCTTTGGATTGCTGTGATTGCGTCGCCGTCACCACGACATTCTGCATCAGAATTTCACTGGTTGCCAGTTTGAATTTGACCGCCGTCGTTTTCCCGGCTTCGATTCTGACCGTTTGCCGAACCGGCTGGCGGCCAACCATGCGCGCTTCCAGCACGTATTCGCCTGCGGCCAGATTGTCAATTTTAAAATGGCCATTCGCATCCGTGGTGGCGCCGATATTCGTGCCCTTAATCAAAATATTGGCATCGGGCAAGACCGCGCGTGTTTCCACGGCGGTGATGACGCCTTCCACCGCGCCTTTATCTTGTGCGCCCAATACGACTGGCATCAACAGCAAAAGACCGCAAATAAAAGAAAAGAGCGGTTTAGACATAAAACAGTTCGAGTCGCGCGAACGCGTCGAAGAAACCAAAAAGTTTATCATGATTTGCTCCCAAGTAACAAATTTCTCACTGTTGCCCGCACGGCGTCACCATCCAGCCAGGCAATGGCAATTAAGCCATTTTGTTGCGCCATGACCGGGTAAACGCCGGTGGACAAACTATCGCGTCGAAATTGGCCGGGGCGGGCGAGATCGGGCGCCAGCAGATAAATTTGCGAACCCGTTCCCGTTGTCGCTTCGCAGGCGAGAAGCGCCGCAGTTTTATTTTGCGCCACCAATGTCGCGCGCACCGGCGAAGCTTCCATGCCGTTATTCAAATGCAGGGGCGGCGTGAAACTGTCGCCACGATTGGAAGAGACGGCGTAGTAAACGCCATATCCTTCTTCCTTGCCGGTATACCACGCCAAGTGAACGTTGCCGTCGGCGTCGGTAGCAATAGCTGGGCCGTTGTGCGGGCAGCCGTCAATGACCCAACCGTCTTCGTGGATGCGGGTTGGCGTCGAAAATGTCTGACCACCATCCTGCGAGCGGGCAATCGCCATATCGCGCAAATTTTCCGGGTAAACATTCCGGAAAACCACATACAGCGTACCCTGAGCATCAACGGTTAGCGCGGTACGACAACAGGGACAAATCTTGTGCGCTACGATGACGCCGGGATCAAAAGACTGTCCGCCATTCGTCGAGCGCGCGACCATGACTGCCGGCGCAATGGCTTTATCGCGACCATCGAGCCACGCCACGTAAATCGTGCCATCCGGCGCCACGGCGATCGAATGAAAGCCGTGGCTCGTGGGCGGACCGGCGTAATCGTCATTGACAAAAATCGCCGGCGCGAAGGTTTTCCCGCCGTCGGTGGAACGGGCGAAGCGCAGATTACTGGTGGGAAAACGGCGTCCTTCCTGAAAAGTATCCTTGTGCCAGAGAACATAAATATTGCCCTCCGGCCCAGCCACCACCTGCGCGGGCGCTTCGGAGTGCGCGGCGGCATCGCCGGCAATGTCGTTCACCTG
>JAJVHT010000088.1:0-31616 GCA_022072515.1 bacterium | reverse complement strand
CGGCGCTTCTTCGGCGCCGGGGTTGAGCCAACACAGGCAGCCGGCATGAGAATCATAACATTCGCTGCAGTAGCATTTTTCGTGTGAGCTGGGCAAGGGCGTCCGGCGCGCCTCAGTTCCCATGAGAATGAAAAAATCGAAATTCTCACTGAAAAAGAGGATGAGCAAGAGACTGGAAAAGAGTCTGAAAAAAATGTTGTGACACATCTTATTCACACAGACGCCTTTTTTAGGAGCGCAACAGCGTTATTCGCTGCGCGCGTTCAACGCCAAATACTTGGCCCACACTTCCGGATGCGCGCGCTCGAGATCAACCGGAAATTGATACTGCTTCTCGGCGCGGGCGCGGCTCGAATCGAGACCGGAAAACTCGCGATAATAAGGATTGTATTTGTGCCCTTCAAGCATTTTTTCTTGATACGGCAGCTCGAGCAAATCGGCGACGCGGCGCATGTGCCGCGCCGGATCGGCCAGCAGGCTTTCGAAGGAAATCACTACTGCCGCCGGGCCGAGGCGCTGCTGGAGGGCGTGCATAATCTCAATGCCGCGGCGCCAATAAAAAGACGCTTCTGCAAACGGCTTGCCGGCGCGCTTCATGATCGAGGCGACGACAGGATTGGCGTGCCGTACGATCGTGACGGCTTTGAAATGCGGCAATGCCAAGTATTTTTCGAGCGGGGCTTTGGAAAAATGCGAGATGCGATTTTCCCAATTGTCCTCAAACTCGATTTGATTGGGCACGCACAGCTTATTGCCCACGACGGCCTTGCCGGCGATATCGACGAACGACGGCCGCTTCGATTCAACCAGCAGCCCGACCTGCTCATGCCGCCCAATCATGGCGGCGAGCAGGGTTGTTCCCGAACGCGGGGCGCCGACCACGAGCAAATGGCGGCGCTGATTTTTTGGCGGCATGCCTAATTCCCCCCTTCCCTTGGACTCGCGGCATGGCCGCACAACGCTAAATATTTTTCCCAAACCGCCGGATAGCGTTTCGCTAAATCGAATTTTTCTTTTTCCAGACCCGCCGACTCACCGTCGGGCAGGAGAGAAAAATCCGCCGCCAGCATGCCGGCTTCATAATCCAGCCCGAGAAAAACGGCAACGTCGCGCAGACACGCTTCCGGAGCGGCGCGCAGGCGTTCGTAAGAAACAACCAACGCCGCATTCTGCAGACGCTGCTTCAGTTCCGCCATCACCGTCACGGCGCGGCGCCAGCGATAGGAGGCCGCCTCGAACGGCATGCCGTCACGGCCCATCAACGCCGCCACGACATGGTCACCATGCCGCACCACCAAAATCAGGCGTCTATTCGGCAATCGCAAATAAGCTTCCAACGGCGGTATCGAGTAGGAAAGAACGCTGCCGGGCGGCTTTTGCTTGAAATCAATACCATCCGGCACGCACAAAGTGTTGCCCACGACGAGCTTGCTGACAATGCGCGTAAAAACCAGCCGCTTGGCTTCATAAAACAACACCACTTCACTGTGTTGCCCGATCATGCTCGTGAGCCACTTCGTTCCCGATCGGGGAGCTCCGGTGATGAGCAAATGTTGTCGAGTCATTGAGCGCTCCATTCATTTTCATCAAATCTTTAAAACCGAGGCGGCGCAACTGAAAAATCTCCGTCGCCGGCGTATTGCTCTCCTTGATTGAGGTGAAGGCGCAGCCATAACCGGCGCGTTGGGCCATCGCCACGACGGCAGCGGAAATGTGCTCGGCTTTGCCGTAAGGATAAGCCAGTGCTACTTCACGCAGTCCAAGCCGCTCGCGCAAATCCTGTAGCGAACCACCCAGCTCAAACTCAAGCTGCGCCCCGTCAATCTGGCTGAGCGCCGGATGCGTGCGCGTGTGCGAGCCAATGCTGAAGCCGCGGCGGTGCAAATCGGTAATCTCTTCCCAGCTCATCATGCGATACGCTTCCTGTTGCAAATACGCGGCGATCTTTTCTTCCGGCACGGCAAGTTGCCGGTCCAGACTTGCCGCAAGCTCACGCTTAATCGCCGCCGGCGTGACTTTAAGCTGCTTGGTTAATTTTCTGATGAACGCTAATTTGCCG
Organism: bacterium; assembly: GCA_022072515.1. Taxonomy (GTDB): domain Bacteria; phylum Zhuqueibacterota; class Zhuqueibacteria; order Zhuqueibacterales; family Zhuqueibacteraceae; genus Zhuqueibacter. The sequence continues at coordinate 29,557 of JAJVHT010000088.1, read as the reverse complement.
TCTTCATCAACCAACTCAATGCGGCCCAAGCCAAACTCCGTCAAATCCAGGCGCGTTTGGGCCGTCAGACACAGCAGCGCTTCCAGACGATCAAAATCATCGGGATTGAATTTGCCGCTTTCATAAACTTTTTGCGTGATAATAAAAAATGCGGCCGTAAAGCCGAAGCGTTCGAGTATCGGCGCGCCGTAATGATACGCGCCCAAATAACCGTCGTCAAACGTAATGGCGCAAGCCCGGGAAAGCGACCGGCCCTCTTGAACGGCCTGCACGATGGCTTCCACCGGCACGACGGTGAAATGCTCGGCGAGCAATTTCATCTGCCGCTCAAAGGCGCTCACTTTATCCCATTTGCGCACGACTTCATTCAGCACATTGGGCGGCTGGCGCACCAGGTTGTGGTAAGTCAGAATGATCATGTTGGTTATGACGCTTGTATTTGCTTAACCGGCAAACCAGTTAACCGGCCAATACATATTTATCCAAAAACCGGTGAAAATTTTCCCGCTCGTGTTGCATGGCGTATGACTGCGCCATTTCATAGCCGCGTTGGCGCAAGCGTTCCTTCAAATCGTCGGCGGCGAGCAGTTGCTCGATCATCGCGAGATGGCTGTCGAAATGATCGTGTTCCGGCATCAGGCAGGTCTCGCCGTGCAGGCAGAAGCCGCGATTGCCAATCGCATCGGAGCAGAGCACGGCGCAGCGGCGGGCCATGCCTTCGAGCGCCGGCAAATAAAAACCTTCGCGGGAATAACACAGCGCCACAAAGATATCGCTCTCACCCAGGCGGCGCGCGAATTCGTGGCGCGGCACAAAATCCTTGAGCAGCGTCACCTCGCGCCCGCTTTTTTGCAGCGCCAGCGCGAGCCGCTTGCCGAGCGGCTTATTTTTTCTCGCCCAAATAAAAATCGAATTGTGGCGCTTCTCGCCGGCGGCGCTGAAAACGTCCAATGGAATGCCGTATTTGATGACAACGGTTGCGCCGGCGGCGTGCGGCGCGACGGCGTCGTAAACTTGCTGGCTCACGCAGATGCGCAGCGCCGGCCGTTGCAAATTGGCAAATTGCGCATCGTGCGGATCGGCGTTGTCAAAATCCTGTATGAGATTGATAATTTTCATGCCGTGCAAATTCTCCGGCAAAAGCTTCCAATTTTTGCCGCCGGCGATGAACAGCGCCTCATAAGCGTCGATTTGCATTTGGGCCACAATGCGCGCACGCGGCACTTCGGCGTACAAATCGCCGCCCTGCGGAATCGAATCCGGCGTGAAATAAACATCCGCCACGACGCCGGGATGATTTAAGCAATGCAAAAAATAATCCCGCACTTTAATATGGCCGCCGTGGATTTTTTTCAAATCACGAATGAAAAGAATTTTTTTCATGCCGCCACTGCACTCATTTTTCTGCACTGGAAAGGTTTACTCACACCGTTCCCGGACAACGCTCATACCGTTCGATACTTTTGGCAAAATCAAGCTTGCCGGCATCCAACTCCATGACTTGCATGCACGCCACCGCTTGTTCGACGAGCCGCTGCATTTTTTCCTCCCAGCCGGATTCGTCTTGCACACGAAAACATTTGCAAGCGCGCTTCAAATTGAGCAGGCTTTCATACAGCGGCACGCGCCCGATAATTTCCCATCCCATGGCTGCGCCATAGTGCGCCATGAACTCGTTGCGCAGCATTTCAACATAATCGGCCATTTTTTTCTTCTGCGCCGTGCGTTTAAAAAACACAAAAATTTCCGCCAGATCGATCGCGGGGTCGCCGTGGCTCAGTTCGTCGAGATCGATAATCCAGCATTTTTCATTTTCAAGCAACACGTGCGCCAAATGGAAATCGCCATGCACGGGCCGGCAAAGGTCTCGAGCAAATTGCTGTTCAAGGCGAGGCGCCGCCTCGATGAGATATTGAATCGGCGCCGCCAATGCCGGAAATTTTTGCGCCAGCCGTTGCGGCCGCGGTTTGCACAAGGCCAGCAACTGCTCGACCTGCAGGGGCGCATCCGGCGTGAGCGGACACTGATGCAATTTCGCCGCGGCCTGCGCCAGCAAACGCATATGCTCGCGCCCGGCTTGCATGTCTTTGATCAAATGCCGCAAGCGCACGCCCGGCACTTCTTCCATCAACAGCAGGCGCAACTCCGGCCACATTTGAAACGGCTCGGGAATGCAGATGCCGTCAACCGCTGAGCGTGAAAAGCCGTTGGCCCAAAGCGCCCGCATCATATTGAAACTGCGCTGCATTTGTTCCGGAGTATTATAAACCTTGCCGATCATGCGCCATTCCGCCGCCCGCTCTTTCTCCGGATTGAAAATTTGCGCGACATAGCGGACGATGCGCCGTTGCAGATAGTCCGCCGTCAAATTACGCAATTGCGTACTGGCGCCAAATCGCCCTTGGACGATAAAAGCAAACACAGCGCACATGGCGATGACGTCCAAAGCAACTTCAAGTGTGTCCGGAATGTTTAGAATCAATTCTTCCATACATTCTCTTCCACGGCGGAAAACTGTTCATTCCGCTCTTCACGCAAGCAGGCGCGCATTTTTTTAGCAAAGCGCTGAATTTTCGGTTCGCGAAACCACTTCACATGGCGGCCGCCGACTTCGTAAGTTTCCACGCCGCCTTGCGCCAAGCGGCCCCAGCCGTTGAGCGGATCGATAATGAAATTTTGCCAAAACTCGCGGCGCTTTTTCGGCAAGAAAACGATGACGCCGCCGGAATAAGATTTTGCCGGATAACGTTCATGCGCGCGAATGTTGGCGGCGCGCACCGCCGCAATCCATTGCGCCAGCGCCGAGTCTGCCGCGAGAAATGGTTCGGCGCGATCAGCGGCAGCGGCTGGCGGCGCCGCCTCGTCCGCCGCCGGCACCAACTGGGCGCCGCCGGGCGCGATCGTATCCAGCAAAATCACTTTCGGCACGTTCTCGCCTTGCCGCGCCAATTGGCGCGCCATTTCATACACCACAAGCCCGCCGAAACAAAGTCCGCACAAATAATAAGGCCCATGCGGTTGTACGCGCCGAACATGGGAAATAAACTCGGCAGCAATATCTTCAACCGTATCCAGCGGCTGTTCCTGTCCATCGAGGCCGGGGTAGTGCAAGCCGTAAACCGGCTGCTCATGACCGAGATGGCGCGCCAGTTGACGAAAGTTAAAGGTGTGTCCTTCATAACCGGATACACAGAAAAGCGGCGGCTGGCCGCCTTCTTCTTGCAGCGCGATCAAACAGCCGGCGTCCGCAGTTGGCTCGGCTTCGGCAAGCAGCGCCGCGAGTTGCTTGATGGTGGGCGCTTTGAAAATACTTGCCAACGGCAGACTGCGATGAAAACTGCGCTCGATCTCCACGAACAAGCGCACGGCGAGGAGCGAATGTCCGCCCAACTCAAAAAAGTTGTCGGTAACGCCGACACGATCGGCCACGAGCACCTCTTCCCAAATTTCCGTCAACAGTTCCTCGACTAAATTTTGCGGCGCCACATAAGCCGTTTCAGGTTGAGAAGCCGCATATTCAGGAGCGGGCAAAGCGCGGCGGTCGATTTTGCCGTTGGGCGTCAGCGGCAGGGCCGGCAAATTAACGAAAACCGCCGGAACCATGTAATCCGGCAATTTCTGCAACAGGAACTCGCGCAACTCGCCGGCAGTCGGAGCGGGCTCTGTTTTCGCCACGAAGTAAGCGACGAGACGTTTCCCTTCGCCTCCGCTGCGGCGCGATGCGGAAGTGTCGCGCGCCACCACAACCATTTGGGCAATCGCCGCATGCTGGCTGCCAACCGTTTCGATTTCCCCCAACTCGACGCGAAAGCCGCGAATTTTCACCTGCTGGTCGACGCGGCCCAGACAATCAATTTCGCCGTCGGGCAGGTAGCGCGCCAGGTCGCCGGTGTTGTAAATTCGCGCGGCGGGCAAAAGGCGAAGGCCAGAAACGGCTGCCGGCGATTGCAAAAAAGGATGAGGAATAAATTTCTCCGCCGTCAAATCCGGCCGCTGCAGATAACCGCGCGCCAAACCGTCGCCGCCAATGTGCAAGCCGCCATGCACACCGAGGGGCACAATTTGCAAGTAACGATCCAACAAATAAATTTGCGTGTTGGCAATCGGCCGGCCGATTCCGCAAAGCGGAACACCGTCACTTTTTTCAAGCTTTTTCACCGTCGACCAAATGGTGGTTTCAGTTGGGCCGTACATGTTCCACAATTCGGTGCAGCGTTCCAGCAGTTGTTGCGCCAGCTCAGGCGGCAAGGCTTCACCACCGCAAAGGATTTTCAGCCCGGCGCCGCCTCGCCATCCCATTTCCAGCAACATGCGCCAGGTGGCCGGCGTGGCTTGCATCATTGTGGCGCCGAAATTTTCCACCGCGCTCATCAAGCGCCGGCCATCCGCAGCGATTTCGCGGCTTGCCACGACGACGCGAGCGCCGGCTATCAAAGGAAGATAAAGCTCCAAACCGGCGATGTCGAACGATAGCGTCGTCACCGCGAGCAAAACCTCTTGCGGCGTCATGCCCGGAGCGGTCTGCATCGCCTCTAAAAAATTTATCAGGGCGCGCCGGGGAATCGCCACGCCTTTGGGTTTGCCGGTCGAGCCGGAAGTGTAAATGACATAGGCTAAATTTTCCGGATCGACGGCAACGGGCAGATTCGTATCGCTTTCTGAGGCAATTTTATCCCAGTCACTGTCGAGACAGATCAATTGCAGATTTTCAAGTGAAAAATTAAAATCCGCAATTGTCGCTTGCTGGCTTAATAGCACCGGCGTCCGCGCATCGGCAAGCACGTAGGCAATGCGTTCGGCCGGATAAGCCGGATCCAGCGGCACGTACGCGCCGCCGGCTTTAAGAATGCCGAGCAAGCCCACGGTCATTTCCAGCGAGCGTTCAAGACAAATGCCCACCAACACCTCCGGCCCGACACTGTAATGCCGGGAGAGATGATGCGCCAGTTGATTGGCGCGGCGGTTCAATTCCCGATACGTCAGTTGTTGCCCTTCAAATGCCACGGCAATGGCTTCGGGCGTGCGCTCGACTTGCGCTTCAAACAAACGATGAAAATCCTGTCCGTACGCAGGCGCGGTTTGGGTGTCATTCCAGGTTTGCAGCAATTGTTGCTGCTCGGCGTTGTTCAACAACGGCAATTCAGCCAGGCGCTGGTCAGGATCAGCGACGATGCTTTGCAGCAGGCGTTCGTAATGCCCGAGCAAGCGTTGAATCGTGGCCGCGTCGAACAAATCGGTGTTGTACTCCATCACACCGGCGAGGCCGTCCGCCTGCTCATACAGCGTCAGGGTCAAATCAAATTTTGCCGTGCCGCCGGGGCTTGCCAAAGCTTCAAACTGCAAGCCCGGCAGTTGCATGTCACGCCTCGGCACATTTTGATAGATGAACATCGTTTGAAAAAACGGCGAGGTGCTGAGATTGCGTTCCGGCCGCAGCTCTTCGACCAATTTTTCAAACGGCACATCTTGATGCGCATAAGCCGCAAGCGCCGTTGCATTGACGCGGTCGAGCAGCTCGGCAAAAGTGGGGTTGCCGCGCAGATTTGTGCGCAAGACCAGCGTGTTAACAAAAAATCCGATCAAGTCTTCCAACTCGGCGCGGTTGCGGTTGGCAATCGGCGAACCGACGACAATATCTTCCTGCCCGGTGTAGCGATAGAGCAAAGTGGCGAAGCCCGCCAACAGCGTCATGAACAACGTGACACGTTTTTGCTGGCTCAACTGCTGCAGCGCGGCGGACAATTCTTTGGAAAATGCAAAAGCACTTTGGGCGCCGACTAAAGTTTGCACGGCTGGGCGCGGCCGATCCGTGGGCAACGCCAATAGTGGTGGCGCGCCGGCCAATTGTTGCCGCCAATAGGCCAACTGCTTTTCCAGCACTTCGCCTTGCAGCCATTCACGTTGCCAAACGGCAAAATCAGCATATTGAATCGGCAATTCCGGCAATGCCGCGGGTTGGGCAGTGGTGAAAGCATGATAGAATGCCTGCAATTCACGGAAAAAAACTTCCAGAGACCACGCATCGGCAGCAATATGATGCACAGTCAAGAGGAAGACATGTTCCGTCGCGGCGAGCTTGAGCAGCGTGGTGCGCAAAAGCGGGCCGTTGGCCAAATCAAAAGGCTTAAGCGCCTCGGCCGTGATGAGCCGCCGGACTTCCGCTGCGCGAGCGGCCAGCGGCAAAGCCGTGAGATCCACGACTGGCAAATTCACTGGCTGGGCCGGGGCGATGACTTGCACGGGCTGGCCGTCGCGGGTCGCCACCGTTGTGCGCAAAACTTCGTGGCGCTGGAGAATGGCCGTGAGGGCTTGCGCCAAAAGGCGTTCTTGCATTTCGCCATGCAGACGCAAAGCCAGGGGGATGTTGTAGGCCGGTGAAGCGGGATCCAGTTGCTCCAAAAACCAGAGCCGCTGCTGCGCAAATGAAAGCGGGTAAAAATCCTGTCCGGGCCGCCGGGGAATACGTTGGGCCGCCTCCGTGTGCGCCGCTTCTTGCTGTAACGCTTTCAGCAACAAGGCGCGCTTCGCCGGGGAAAGATTTTTCAGCCGTTCTAAACGCTCAGTCGTTTCCATAAAATAAAAGAATCGCTGCCCGAACTGCCCGCTTGCAAAATAGGGCGCAAGGGAAAAAAACGGGAATCCACTCGTTGACGCTTCCGGCTTTGCCGAAGCATTTTGTAAATAATCGTAACTATTCAGTACCGCCCGGGCGCTCAAATCTGCGTGCAAAAATAAATTGGCGCGATATAAAAAACCTCAAAAATAAGCGCCCCGGCGGTAAAATAGCTGAATAGTTACAAATAATCAAATTAACCAACCGGCAGAATAAAAAAGAAGAATCGGTGCCGCTCAATGCGCACAGAATTTTGGTCGAATGAAAGATTGATGCCAATTGTGGGGTTGCCAGTCCAAAGCTGCACGTGCCAAGTTTAGGAAGAGAATGAGAAATCGCTTGATGGCAGAAATCTCACGAACCAGCGTCCCAACCTCGATTCCATGTTACAAGATTTTTGTCAAAAAAGCAATGGAATATTTTATACCAAAACTTCAGCCGCGCGGAAGAGAAAAGAGCTCGCGCCACTCTTTTCTCTTCCCGCTTCATGCGTTCAACTTTGCTTACTGCAACAGCACCATGCGCCGCGTCTCGGCCAGGCCTTCGCCGGTCAACCGATACAGATAGACGCCCGAAGCGACCCGCGCGCCGGAATTATTTTGCGCGTTCCACTCCACGTCATAACTGCCGGCCGGGCGATAGCCCTCCACCAGCGTGCGCACTTCGGCGCCCGTCAGATTATAAACTTTCAGCGTCACGCGCATATCACGCGGCAACTGATAGTTGATACGCGTCGACGGGTTGAAAGGATTGGGATAGTTCTGCGCCAACGCGAATTCCGTTGGCAGACCCGCCTGCTTCGCCAACTCCGTGGGGGCGGCGTCCTTTTGCGTCACGCTCGGCCCGGCGGTTTGCACCACTTCGATTGCGCACACTGCCGCGTAGCCGGACACGCGGGTGAAAGTCAAATCCAGCCGGCCATCGGTCACCGCCGTCGAAAATGTTTTGGTTTTCGCGGTGTAGGTTCCTCCCGCATCCGTGTCAATGTCCAAATTGTCGTAAATCAGCGTGCCTTCGGCGGTCACGTCCATAACCCAATTGGTGGCGGCGGACATGAGATGCAATGTCACACTATACGTGCCCGGCGGAACCGTAAAGTCATACTGGAAATTGCTGCCATTCCGACGGCGCAGGGCCTGATAGAGTGGATCATCCGTGGTATTGGCGATGGGATTGGAGGTCGTTGCAGTACTGCCGTTGATATAACCGAAGCCGCCGGTGGCAAAAGCCTGGTCGGCCACAAACGCCGTTCCGCCGCCGGTGGTATAAGCCGAACCACCACAGTTGATACGTTGCGTATAAAATGTCGGCGGGCTGGAGGCGACTTTAAACGAACCGATCTTCGTGTTCCATTCGTACGAACCGGTCGCTTGAACATATTCGCCGAAATACCAAAATGTTTCGTCGTCAGCCGGATCGACCGTGATGCTGCTGTAGTCACCCCAACGGTTGCCGCCCAGTTGCGAGCCGGTGCCGGTCGCGATTACGCCTTCCGCCATCGTCATTTGGCCGAGCGGATCGCTGGCGGCGCGGCCGGTATAACGAACCGACGGTGAAAGCGAACTGCTGGAAACGGAGTAAGCCAGACCGATATCACCCAGTCCGTTCATCGCGGCATTGCCCATCCAGCGATGATGAGCATCCGGCGCGTAGCTGCCGCTTTGGTAGAGCGTCCAGGCACCGGCGCCGGTTTTCCGCAGCTCATACCAGCGTTCGCCGGCGTGATCGGTGAAATCATTGATATCGATCGCGTGGTTGGCGATCAGCGTCTTGTGCGTGCCGAAGTCACGGTAGTGCAACCGGAATCGCAAGAAAGAGGCGAGAACCTGCACCTTTTGCGTCGTTCCCGGCTGCGGGACACTGGCGCTGGCAAAGGCCGAACTGTAGGACGGCACCGAGATAAATGTCGGGCCGGTTAAAGTCGCCGTGCCGGCGGAAAAATTTGGCGTCATTTCATACAGATAAAGCCGATTGCCCGAGTCATTATGGCCCATAAACATGCCGGGGACGCTCGCTCCCGCCGGGCCATCCAGATCGGATGGCATTACACCATCGATACCAGTCACGCCCGTCATGGTCTTGACGATCATTTCCGCCGTCGGATCGCCGGCGCGAATTTTTGCGCCATTCCACGCCACGCCATCCATTTTAAAGGTGCTGCTGAAATTGCGGATCGTGCCGTAATACGCGTCCGGCATCGTGCTCATCTTCGGATAATCATTGCCCGGCGTGGAGAATTCATAAAGATAATAGGCGCCGGTGGGATCGCCGGTTTGGGAGCAAGCGATACACTGACTGGTGGAGAAAACGAACTGGCTGATGATCCAACGGTCGTTCAGGTGATCATAAATGACGATCGGATCGCCGTCATTATTGAATTCACAGTTTCCGCCAAATCCGCTCCACAGCACGTCGGTAGAAGTAGGCGGAATGAGCGGCGTTCCGCTTTTATTCCAGACGCGGTACAACAAATTGACCGTTTCAACCACATGATTCGGCCCAACGTCGCCGTTGACATCCGGAGGCATAACGCGGAAGCCAAAGGCGGCCGCATTATCATCGCTGCTCAGGCCCTCAATCGAAACGAGGGGAGCCGCGGCTGCGCTCTCGCCTTGCAAGCGCTGCCAGCGCGGATCGATCCGCGTATCGTTCGGAGGCGAGACCTCGAGAGGAGCGCGGTTCGGAACTTCACGATCACCGGCGCCCCGTTTGTGCAATGTACCGGGTCTAAAATTTTTAATCAACTCGGTCAACGGTTTGGACAACGCGACTTTCTTCGGATAAATCACTCTGGCCTGATCGGCCGGTTGTGCCGATGCCAGCGAAGCCATGCCCAGCAGGGTTAAACACGTAACAAGTAGGCGGCGCATAAAACCTCCGTGTTGCCACTATGTGAAAAACGGCAGAAACCGATTCGTCATTTTTTGCACCTTGCGGCAACGGAAGGCAAAAAAAAACGCCGAATCGTTTGTGATTTGAATAGTTATCGGGTGTCCCGTTGGCGGAACACCCGATAACTTTTTTAACAACTCGAAAGAGCACAACAGCGCCCATTCCGGTTCGAGACGAGACTTTATTGCAGCAGCACCATCCGCTTCACTTCGTTCACGCCCTCGCCTTCCAGACGATAGAGGTAGACACCAGACGCGACATGCTTGCCGGAATTGTTCAGCGCATTCCATTCAACCTCATAGTTGCCGGCGGCGCGATAACCATCGATGAGTGTGCGCACTTCATCACCCTTCAGATTATAGATCTTCAAGGTCACATGCGTGCCCTGGGGCAGCGCGTAGTGAATTCGCGTGGTTGGATTAAACGGGTTCGGATAATTCTGTGAAAGCTGGAATGCCGTGGGGACACGCGACAATTTCGCCGCTTCTGCCGCCGGCAAGTCCTTCGTCAGGCTCGGCGCGGCGGTTTGCACCACTTCGATGCCGCTGACAAGCGACGATTTATTGACCCGGACAAAGTTCAGGTTCAGCGTGCCGTCGGTCACCACTTGCGAAAAGCTCACGATCAGTGCAGTGTTCGTTCCGCCGGCTTGCGCATTGACATCGAAATTCGTCAGCGCAGGCACGTTCACACCTTCCGCCTGAACCGTCATCACGAAGTTACCCGCGCCACCACCAGTTGGCGCCGCGAGATGCAATGTCACGCTATACGTGCCGGACGGAACGTTAAAGTTGTACTGAAAACTGGCGCCAGCCGTCGTTGCGCTGCGGCGAAATGCCTGATACAGCGGATCGTCGGTGGTGTTGGCGATCGCACTGCCGTTCGTGCCGGTAACGCCGCCAACAAATCCGAAAGGAACGCTGGGTGGGTTATACGCTTGGTCGGCGACAAAAAGAGTGCCGCCACCCGTGGTAAAATTCGGGCCACCAGCGTTAATACGGGCCGCGAAGGGCGGCGTGGTAACACCGGTGCCGCTCAACGCCACATTTACGGTCGGCTCATCCGCATCATTGCTGCCGATGGCCAGATTGCCCGATTGTGCGCCCGTGGCGACCGGACTAAAGCGGACCGTCAGCGCTTGGGAGCCACCCGGCGTCACATTAAATGGCACCGCCGGCGGACTGACCAACGTGAAAACGCTGTTGGTCACATTCAGCGAACTTACCGTTAAATTCGCCGTCCCCAGATTATTGATCGTCACCGTCTGGTCGGCATTCTGGCCCACTGTCACGTTGCCAAAATTGACGCTCGTCGGCGAAACACTGATCTCAGGCGCCGGGGTGCCGGTGGCTTGGACCACGGCAATTCCGCATACCAAAGCCTGCCGGTTGACTCTAACAAAATCCAAATCTAACCTGCCGTCACTCACAGTGGCGTTGAAAGTCTTGACCAAAGCCTGGAACGTGCCACCGGCTTCAGAGTTGATATTCAAATCATTGAAGACCACACTTCCTTCCGCCGAGACATCCATAATAAAACTGCCGGTGCCGCCTGCGGGGGCCATTAAGTGCAGCGTCACCGCAAAATTTCCGTTGGGAACATCGAAGCGATAGGAAAATGAGGTGGCGGTGGTGGTTCGGCGGATGGACTGATAGAGCACGTCATCAGTGGTGCCGCCGATTGAGTTCGTGAACGTGCTCGTGGCGCCGCCGACAAAACCGAAACTACCGGTGGTATATGCCTGGTCGGCCACATATAAATTGCCGCCGCCGTCCGTAAAATTAGCGCCACCGGCGTTGATACGCGCCGCATAGGTACTGACGTTGATCGTGAAGTTTTGCGTATCAAAACCCTGCGCGTTGGTGGCGGTGATGGAGACCGGAAACGAGCCGGTCGCCGTTGGCGTCCACGTCACCACACCGGTGCTGGCATTGACGTTGAAGCCCGGCGGCCCGGTGAAAGAAAACGTGATGGGCGCAGTGCCAGTGACATTGACCGTGTTGTCCGCGTCATAGGAATAAGCCTGGCCAACAGTAGCGGAGGTATTGGGCGTTGACGTGATCGTCGGAGGGGTCGGCGTCGAGACGACTTTGAACGAGCCGATCTTCGTATTCCACTCGAACGAACCGGTCTGTTGGACATATTCGCCGAAATACCAGAAGGTTTCATCGTCTGCCGGATCGACAGTCATTCTGGAGTAATCACCCCAGCGGCTGCCGCCAAGTTGCGAACCCGTACCCGTGACAATAATGCCTTCGGCCAGGGTCATCTGCCCGGCGGGATCAGAGGCCGTGCGCCCGGTGTAACGCACCGAGGGGCTGAGCGTTCCGCTCGAAACCGAATAACCCAGGGCAATGGCGCCATTTTTGTCCATCGCCGCATTGCCCATCCAACGATGATGGGCATCCGGAGCATATGAGCCGCTTTGGAAAAGGGTCCAGGCTCCGGCGCCGACTTTGCGCAACTCATACCAGCGCGCACCGGCGTGATCGGTGAAATCATTGATATCCACCGAATGATCCACGATCAATGTTTGGTGCGTGCCGAAGTCGCGAAAATGCGAGGAGAATTTCGTGAACGGCGCCAACACATCCAGTTTTTGCGTCGTGCCGGGTTGCGGAATGCTGGTTCCAAAAAAGCCGCCGGCAAATGCTGAGCTGTACGCCGGCACCGAAATAAACGCCGGCCCGGTGAAAGTGGTATTTCCCGGCGTGGCAAAGTCAGGAACCATTTGATAGGTGTAGAGGCGGTCGCCGGCATCGTCGTGGCCGACAAAAATGCCGGGGCTGGATGCTGGCGGCGGCCCATCGAGATCAGCCGGCTGGACGCCGTCGATGTTGGTCACACCCGTCATGGTCCGAACGATCATCTCGGCGGTGGGATCGCCGGTGCGCATCTTCGCGCCGTTCCAAGCATGGGCGTCCATAGCGAACCCGGCGTTGAAATTCCGGATGGTGCCGTAATACGCGCCCGGCATGTTGCTCATTTTGGGATAATCGTTGCCTGGAGTGGAATATTCGTAGAGCCAATAGGCCCCGGTGGGGTCGCCAGTCTTCGAGCAGGCGATGCACTGGCTGACGGAGAACACAAATTGGCTGATGACCCAGCGATCGTTAATCGCATCATAAAACACGACCGGGTCGCCGTCATTGTTGAACTCGCAATTTCCGCCAAAACCCGACCACAGCAAATTCACGGGCGTCGGCGCGATCAACGGCGTGCCGCTTTTCGTCCAAACCCGATACAGCAAATTGACGGTCTCAACAACGTGGTTTAGACCGACGTCGCCATTGACGTCCGGCGGCATCACACGAAAGCCAAATGCCGCGGAATTGTCATCGCTGCTGATACCTTCGATTAGCACCAACGGCGCATTCGTTTGCTCACCCTGACCGCGCTGCCAAACCGGATCGATTCTGCCATCATCCGGCGGCGAAACAAAATTGGGGGGACGGTTCGGGATTTCATGGTCACCGGCGCTTGTTTTGTGCAAACTGCCGGGCCGAAATTCTTTGGCCAACTCGCTCAGCGGGCGCGACTCACCCACTCTAACAGGGTAGACAACGCGAGCAGTTTGAGCCCATGCCCATGAAGCATAAAACAACATCGTTAACAGCAACAGCGTCGAACGTCTCATAATTCTCTCCTTGAAATAAGTTTGAGACGAAAATCTTTATTTATGCCACCTCCCGACCCAACCGTTAAACGATGTGAGGTAAAAAAACGGCATATGCCATAACCCCACCTCCACGATGGTTTTGGATATTTTTGCCCGACGGCAAAAAAAGCCTTTGTAACTCCTTATGCCATAAAATGTTCTCCTTGGGTTTTAAAGGTGAAACGTTGAGTGAATTAATTCGGACTTGACATGGCGTTGCTGTGAGCAAATTCCATTTTTATCTTGTGCCAGTCAATGCGGGCCGAGTCAGCAAAAACCGTGGCGGGAAGCGCGTCATAGACTCCCAAGCCGACATGAATCTTGCGCGGGCCATCGCCACGATCATTGGACAGCAAAATATTGCCATAGCGCTGATAATTTTTCCAGGGTGTCGAAAATGCCGGCTCCACATCCGCGGCATTTTGATAAAAATCCCATTGCGCCAGCAATTTGCTCTTTTTATCGATATAAACGTTGAATTTGTTATTCGGCGTCAGCCCGACATTCTTAAACGTCAAGCTGATCACGTCGGCCAGTTGGCCTTCGGAGGTGGTGTCTTCCTTAATATATTTGAGCGTAACACCACCGTCCTTCAGCTTGAAAGGCAGCAGCATCCAATAAGAATCATTGACCCAAGCTTCGTAACCATAGTCGATGGCGCGCTTCAGCTCTGCCTTCTCCGTGATCTCGTGCCCCAGCTTCCAGGCACGGCCCGTCATCGTGTTCATATTCATCAGCACGAGCGACATTCTCGATTCGATGCGCAAATCGCCGGTCCATTTGTCCCATATCGTGAGCCGCTTGCCGAACCAGTCCCACGTGATAATACGGGTTTTATCCCAATTTTCCTGGCCACCGCAAGCTGCCAACACGGAATCGGCTAAAGCGACGGCTTTGGCGTCCGAACCGGCAAGATCAAAAGGCGGCGCCGCCTTTTTGGGATTGGAATCACAGGCGATAAAGGAAAAAAACATGAGCACGGCAATCCCAACCGCCAACACTTTGCCCAACTGCAAAAATTTAGAAATAATCATATCCAGCCACCCTGGGTAAATGATTTCAAAAATTGTTCGAAAAGCGGATATTGATGATCAGTTGATTTGCGCGTCCTGTAAGGATAAGACGAAGAAAAATACAAGAGTTTGAGATCAAAAGCAAATAAAAAATAAAGAAAGTTTAAAAAAAGTTAAGAACATTTAAACACCTAACAGCCGCTGCGCCGACGCTTCATCCAGGTCGTCCAGCGTCTCGAGCATGGCGTCGATTTCTGCATTCGAAAATCTGGCCAACAGCGCGGTTTCCACGTGCTCCGCGAGCTGCGCAATCGTCGGAAAGCGGAAAAACGCCTGCAAGGCCACTTCCACTCCGAAGTGCGCCCGCACCCGTGAAATGAAACGGGCGGCGGCCAATGAATGGCCGCCGCTGCGGAAGAAATCGTCGTATATGCCGGGGGGCGCCGCCGGCAGCAATTCCTGCCAAATCTGGCTGAGCGCTTCTTCAGTTGCATTGCGCGGCGCCACATAACTGCCGGCACCGGTGCTCGTGGCCGCCTCCGGCGTGGGCAGGGCTTTACGATCCACTTTCCCGTTCGGTGTCAACGGCAATGCCGCCAACGTCACAAACACGGCGGGAATCATGTAATCCGGCAATTTGTTTTGCAGGAACCGCTGCAGTTCATCCGGCGCCGGCACCGGCGTACCGTTAGGAACGATATAGCTGACCAGACGCGGATCATCAGGAATATCGGCACGAATGATAACGGCGCTCTGGCGCACCGCCGGGTTTTCATTGAGCGTCGCTTCGATTTCGCCCAATTCGATTCTAAAGCCGCGCAGCTTGACTTGCTGATCGACCCGCCCGAGAAATTCGATGCTGCCATCCGCCAAGTAACGCGCGCGATCACCGGTTTTATACAGCCGGGCGGCGGGCGGCGAACCGGCGGCAGCAGCTTCAGTGCGCGCTGGCAAGAAGGGATGCGGAATGAATTTTTCCGCGTGCAACTCCGGCCGATTCAAGTAGCCGCGCGCCAAACCATCGCCGCCGATGTGCAGCTCACCCGGCACGCCGACCGGCGTCACTTGCAAATGCGCATCCAAAATATAAAATTGCGTATTGGCAATTGGATGGCCGATGGGCGCCGAGCCTTGCACTGAGGTCAGGCGATAGGCGCCGGACCAAATTGTCGTTTCCGTCGGGCCATACATATTCCACAAAGCCGCGCTTTTGGCCAACAGCTTCTCCGCCAAATCGCGCGGCAGCGCCTCGCCGCCGCAGAGAATTTTCAGAGCGGGGTGGCCGGGCCATCCGGATTCCAACAGCAAGCGCCACGTGGCCGGCGTCGCCTGCATTACACTTGCTTGTTCGCCAGCAAGTTGCGCCATCAAACGCAAGCCATCTTTGGCGGTTTCGTGCGCGGCGATGATCAAACGCGCACCGGTGATGAGCGGCAGATAAATTTCCAGGGCCGCAATATCAAAAGACAAGGTGGTGACAGACAACAACGCATCGGCGGCGGCCAGTCCCGGCGCTTGTTGCATCGCCAGCAAGAAATTGACCAACGCCTGCTGCGGAATCGCCACGCCTTTCGGTTTGCCGGTGGAGCCGGAAGTGTAAATTACATACACGAGATTTTCCGGGGCGACCGCAATCCCGGGATTGGCCGGACTCTCGGCCGCGAGGGTTTTCCAATCCGCATCCAAACAAATTAATTTCAAATTCTCAGTTGAAAATTCAAAATCCAGAATCAGTGATTTCTGCGTCAGCAACACCGGCGTTTGGGCATCGGCCAGCACATACGCCAGGCGTTCTGGCGGATACGCCGGATCGAGCGGCACATAAGCCCCACCGGCTTTGAGAATGCCCAGCACGCCCACCACCATTTCCAACGAGCGCTCAACGCACAGGCCCACCAACACGTCCGGCCCCACTCCCAGCTTGCGCAAATGGTGCGCGAGCTGATTGGCGCGCCGATTCAGCTCACCATAAGTTAGTTGTTGATTCTCAAACACCACCGCGACCGCCTCGGGCGTGCGCGCGGCCTGCGCTTCAAACAGGTGATGAAAACAAACCTCACGCGGATACTCTTTTTTGCTGTCATTCCAGGTCACGAGCAGTTGCCGCTTTTCTGGTTCCGCCAACATCGGCAATTCGGCAATTCGCCGGTCGGGATGGGCAGCCAGGTTTTCCAGCAGGCGCTCGAAATGCCCGATCAGGCGCCGGATCGTCGCCGCCTCGAACAAGTCGGTATTATATTCAATCGCGCCGGCCAATCCTTCCGGACGATTGTACATCGCCAGTGTCAAGTCAAACTTTGCCATCCCACTGTAACTTTCCAAGGGACGCAACTGCAAGCCGGAGAAGCCGGCCTGGTCGAGGCCACCGTGCTGTTGGTAAATGAACATGACTTGAAAAAACGGCGAGACGCCGAGGTCGCGCTGCGGCTGCAACTCTTCGACTAATTTTTCAAACGGCACATCCTGATGGGCATACGCCGCCAGCGCGACTTCATTGACGCGAGCGAGTAATTCCGCAAAGGTGGGATTCGCGCCCAGGTCCGTGCGCAACACCAGCGTATTAACGAAGAAGCCGATCAAATCTTCAATCTCAGCGCGAGTGCGGTTGGCAATGGGACAGCCCACGAGAATGTCATGCCGGCCGGTATAGCGAGAGAGCAGCGCTTTGAAAGCGGCGAGCAGCGTCATGAACAACGTCACGTGGTGCTGCTGGCTCAACTGTTGGAGCGCTTCGGTGATTTCACGCGACAACGAAAAAGCGGCAAAAGCGCCGGAAAAAGTTTGAATGGCCGGACGCGGCCGATCCACCGGCAGCTCTAGAATCGGTGGCGCTCCCGCCAATTGGCGCCGCCAATAAGCAAGCTGGCTTTCGAGAATTTCACCGGTCAGCCATTGCCGTTGCCACGCCGCGAAATCGGCGTACTGAATCGGCAAATCGCGCAAGGGCGAAGGCTGGCCGTTGCTAAAAGCCGTATAGAGCGCGGCAAGCTCACGAAAAAAAACTTCGGTTGACCATGCATCCGAGGCGATGTGATGCACATTCCACAAGAAGACATGTTCGGTGGCATGGCGCCTGAGCAACGTGGCGCGCCAAACCGGCCCTTGCGCCAAAGCAAAGGGGCGTTGCGCATCTTCACGCACCAGGCGCGCGATTTCGTTTTCCTGCACCGCGGCGGGCAAGAGCGAGAGATCGCAGACCGGCAACGCCACGGGTTCAAATTTGCTGATGACTTGCACCGGTTGGGCGTCAAGCGCCTGGTACGTCGTCCGCAAAATATCATGACGGCGAATGATTTCGCTCAGCGCCCGCTCGAACGGCGCGATCTGCAAAGCACCGCTCAACCGCAACGCCAATGGAATATTATAAGCGGCCTGGCCCGGCTCCAATTGATCGAGAAACCACAATCGTTGCTGCGCAAAAGAAAGCGGCGCCGCGCCGGGGTTTTCCCGTTGGGGAATTTTTTGCGCCGGCGCCGCCGCGCTCGCCTCGTCTTCGAGCAGATATGCCAGCAGCGCCAGATCGTTGGCCGAAATATTCGTGGTATTCAAAAGGGCGTTCCTGATGTCATTTTACTAAAAGCGCTGTCAACGCAACAGTGTAATCCGTTTCACCGCAGAAAAAACTTGCTCGGTGCTCGTCGCCGTGGCGCGAAGCTGGTAAAAATAAATCCCACTCACTACGCGCTGGCCCTCCCCATCTTTCCCATCCCAATGCAACCGATGCTCCCCCACTGCAAACGCGGCTTGCGCCAACGTCCGAATTTCTGCACCAAAGGCATTATAAATTTTCACCGTCACGAAACTTGCCTGTGGAGTGCGAAAGCGAATTTCCGTTGCGCGCCTTGCCGGGTTGGGGTGATTTTGAAACAATTTGTATTCTTGCGGTCCACGCGCATCATCCGCAATGTTCGTGGACAAGGTCGAGGCGCAAACCTGCAAGCTCTGCATCGATTCATTTCCTGCCGAATCCACCGCGCTCACCGTGTAACAGTAGCGGACATTCGGATGCAAGCCGGTATCCGCATAAGCGGTTGGGAACACGGCGCCGATAAAAACGCCGTCCCGATAAATTTTATATTTGCCGGCGCTTCCAGAATTGTCCTTGGCCGCATTCCACGTCAGGTTAATTTGCCTGGAGTTTACCGGCATGGCATTCACGTTCGCCGGCGTCGAAGGCGCGAGGTTATCCCGAAACCATGGTCGCGCAGAGCTGTCTTGCATCAAAAAATTATACCACTTTTGCGCCACCACCAATTGGCCGGTTGTACAAGGATGGACGTCGTCACGATACCAATCCTGCGGCCAGGTGGAATCCCAGATATACGGTCCCCATGCCAGCCACGGCGCTTTTGCCTTGGGTGTGGAAAAATTCAGCGTCGAATCCGTTTTCAAAACTTGGCTTTCCACGAGCCATTTCACGGCAAAGCCTTCCTCGTATGCCACCGGCTCGCGAAAAGAAATTTCCGGCGCCGGACTGCACGACCAGCCGCCGTAGATGCGGCTGGTCAAATAAAGCAATTTCAAATTCGGATATTGGGTCTTCAAATCGAGAATGCGTTTTTTCAATTGCCCTTGTGTGATTTGCGCATGCCGGGGAAATCTTTTGCTTGCCGCCGTCGTAAACGGTTCATTCGGCACTCGCGGCGCGCCATTCGCCAATTGCGGCACATTATTGCTGTGCTTCATAAGCACAATTTGCACCTGCGGGTCAATCGTTCCCACGCCTTTATCGACCCAGCAGGTCAAATTGCAACCCGGCTGCGAAAGATTTTTGAATTGCAGTTGGGGATTAACCGCCGGGTTGCTCGCCAAAAAAACCTGAATCAATCGCGTCATTTCATCATTGGTATTGGACATTCCTTCCGCCACCATCACAATTTTGCCGCCGGCTAAATCGACGTTGCCGTTCGCATTCAACGGTTGAATATCGGCGGCAATCGCTTCGCCCGCGAGCCGATGTGAATCCGGCATGGCGTTCGATTCGTTTGGATACAAATACGTTCCATAGGCGGTTTGCGCTGTATCAGAAACAGATGTGTAGAGCGCGCCGGCCGTCAGCGGTTTGGGCGCCATGGGCAAAGCGCCAAACGCGCAACGTAACGAGGCAGCCGGCGTGATGGCCGGGCGGCAAGGGTCGTTCGTTTGGCAAAATGCAAAAGCCGGCGCCAATCCTGCCCAGCCCATCACCAACCACCAACGGAAATATTTTGGAGTCATTTTCAACCTCCTGGTCAAAGCTTGTTCGCACTCCGCCGGGCTATTTTGCCGGCGTGGGCGTTGCGGGTTGCAGTCCCGCGCGCTTCTGTTCCAACAATTTTTTCTTTTCATCTGCTGACATGCGGCTCACTTTTTCCATCATCAGCGCAATTTTTTCGAGCTTGCCGTTGCCGCCAAATTGGGTGGTAAGAGTTTGCGATAAAGCCGCCACCGTTGGCGCTTCAAAAAGAGTTCGCAAAGGCAAATCGATTCCGAAAATCTTGTGGAGCCGGGAGTTCACTTGGGTGGCCAACAACGAATGGCCGCCGATCTCGAAAAAATTGTCGTGAATGCCGATCTTTTCAATCGGGAGAAGCTGATGCCAAATGCCAGCCAGCAGCTTTTCGAGCGGCGACGTCGGGGCTACATAAGCCTCCGGCAAATTCCGCTGGTTTGCCTCCGGCGCCGGCAAGCGTTTGCGATCAATCTTGCCGTTCGGCGTGAGTGGCAATTCATCGAGAAAAACAAACGCTGACGGCACCATGTAATCCGGCAGTTTCGTTTTCATAAATTGCCGCAGCGCGCTTGCGGCGAGTCCGCTTTGCGAGACCACATAAGCGACCAAGCGCTTGTCGTTTGCCTCATCTTCCCGCGCCACCACCACCACTTGCGCAATCGCCGGATGCTGCGCGCATACCGCCTCGATCTCGCCCAACTCGATGCGAAATCCGCGAATTTTGACTTGATGATCGATGCGGCCCAAACATTCAATCTGGCCGTTGGCAAGATAGCGCGCCACATCGCCGGTTTTGTAAATTCGCTCACCGTCTGCATTCGGAATAAATTTCTCCGCCGTTAACTCCGGACGGTTGAGATAACCGCGCGCCAAACCCTCGCCGCCGAGGCACAATTCGCCATGCACGCCAACCGGAACGATTTGTGAATGGCGATCCAACAAATAAACTTGCGTGTTCGCAATCGGCCTGCCGATGGAAGGCAAACCCGCGCGTGTTTCGACTCGGTGCAGCGTCGACCAGATCGTCGTCTCGGTCGGGCCGTACATGTTCCACAAGGCTGTGCTGCGATCCAACAATTGATTCGCCAATTCCCGTGGCAATGCTTCGCCGCCGCAGAGAATTTTCAAGTCGGGCTTGCCGGCCCAGCCACTTTCAAGCAACAGCCGCCACGTCGCCGGGGTCGCCTGCATCACCGTCACGTGGCATTCTTCCAACGCCGCCATCAACGCTTTGCCATCGCTGGCCGTTTCGCGGCTCGCCAACACCACGCGCCCGCCCACCAGCAGCGGCAGATACAGTTCCAACCCCGCAATGTCGAACGACAGCGTCGTGACCGCGAGCAGCGTATCGTCGGCATGCAAGCCCGGCGTGTCGCGCATCGAATCCAAAAAATTCACCAACGCGCGATGCGAGATGCCCACGCCTTTCGGCCAGCCGGTCGAACCGGAAGTGTAGATTGCATAAGCTAAATTCTCTGGTGCGACTTCAACCGCACAATTGGCCGTGCTCTCGGCAGAGATGATTTTCCAATCTGTATCCAAACAAATCAATTTTAAATTTTCAATTAAAGATTTAAAATTTAAGATTGTCGAATTTTGCATGAGCAACACCGGTACTGCCGCGTCCTTCAGCACATAAGCGATGCGCTCGAGCGGATACGCCGGATCCAACGGCACATATGCGCCGCCGGCTTTGAGAATGCCAAGCAAGCCCACCAACATTTCGACCGAGCGTTCCATGCACAGGCCCACCAGCACCTCCGGCCTAACGCCGCAGCGTCGGGACAGATAATGCGCCAATTGATTTGCGCGCGCATTCAATTCGCCGTAGGTCAGATGCTCATTTTCAAAAACCACTGCCACCGCGTCCGGTGTGCGCGCGGCTTGCGCTTCAAAAAGCTCATGCCAGCACAACTCGCGCGCATAATCTTTTTGTGTGGCGTTCCAATCAACCAATAATTGCTGGCGCTCCGTTGCCGTCAACAACGGTAGATCATGCAGGCGTTGCTGCGGATTAGCGACAAGGCTTTTGAGCAAAGTCTCGTAGTGCCCGATCATGCGGCCGATCGTGTCCGCGTCAAACAGGTCAGTGTTATATTCCAGCACGCCAATGAGGCCGTCTTCTTTTTTCCAGAAAAAAAGACTCAAATCAAACATGGCTGTGCCATGCTCGATCTGGAGGCGGTTGAACCTCAGTCCCGACACGGCCACGGATTGGTTGGGCACGCTCTGCAAACTGAACATGGCTTGCACCAGCGGCGAGCGGCTCAAGTCGCGCGGCAATTGCAATTCCTCGACGAGTTTCTCGAAAGGAAGCTCTTGGTGATCATACGCGCCCAACGTGACTTGGCGCACGCGCGCCAGCAATTCGCGAAAGCTGGGGTTGTCGCTCATCTCGGTGCGCAACACCAGCGTGTTGACGAAGAACCCGATCAAGCTCTCGATCTCCGGGTGATTGCGATTCGCGACCGGCGTGCCAACGGCAATATCGCGCTGCCCGGAATAGCGATGGAGCAAAACTTTGAACGCCGCCAGTAAAGTCATGAACAGGGTCGCGCCCTCGCGCTGGCCCAAATGCAGCAGCGCCTCGGCAATACTTTTCGAGAACAAAAAGGTTTTGGCGGCTCCACGAAAACTTTGCATCGCCGGACGCGGGCGATCGGTGGGCAGTTCCAATACCGGCGACATGTCCGCCAGTTGCTGCTTCCAATAATTCAATTGCAACGACAGCGCTTCGCCTTGAAGCCACTGGCGTTGCCAAATGGCAAAGTCGGCGTACTGAATGGCCAACTCGGGGAGCGGCGAAGATTTGCTGGCGGTGAAAGCTTCGTACAGCGCTTTCAGCTCGCGCATGAACATTTCCAACGACCAGCCGTCGAACACGATGTGATGCACGACCAGAATCAGTACATTTTCCGTTGCGTCCAAGCGGAGCAAAGTCGACCGCAGCAACGGGCCTTTTTCCAAATCGAATGGCCGCTTGGTTTCTTGCGTGGCCAGCCGGCGCGCTTCGGCTTCCCGCTGCGACTTGGGCAACGTTTGCAACGACACAATTTCAAGCGGCATGTGCGATGCGCTGGTGACGAGTTGGATGGGCTGTCCGGCAACAGCGCCAAAAGTAGTCCGCAACGCTTCATGACGCCGGACGATTTCATTGAGACTCCATTCCACGGCGGCGATATCGAGTTTGCCCAATATGCGAATCACGAGTGGAATGTTGTAAATCACCGCGCCCGGCTCGAAACGGTCGAGGAACCACAGCCGTTGCTGCGCAAAGGAAAGCGGCAACGCCTCGTTGGTCGCGCGGCGAGTGATCGCCGGCAGTTTCTTTTCGTCTTTTGCAGTCAGCGCCTGCTGGCGTTGCTCGATAACCGCGGCTAGCTCCGCCAATGCCGGCGACTCGAAAACGCGGCGCACGGGCAATTCGATTTGAAAAGCTTCCAACACGCGCGAGCTGACTTGCATCGCCAACAATGAATGCCCGCCCAGTTCAAAGAAATTGTCATAGCGTCCGACTCTGCCGACGCTCAGCACTTTCGCCCAAATCTCCGCCAATTGTCGCTCCACTTCGGTTTGCGGCGCGACAAAAGTTTCGCTGCTCGCAAAGCCATTCGCCTCGGGCGCTGGCAGCCGTTTGCGATCGATTTTGCCGTTCGGGTTGCGCGGCAATTCATGGAGAAAAACAAACGCCGAGGGCACCATGTAATCGGGCAGTTTCGTTTTCAAAAATTGCCGCAGCTCTTTGACGGCGGGAGTGGCGTCTGTTTTCAATGTTGCATAAGCAACGAGGCGTTTATTACCAGGCTCATCTTCGCGCGCCAGCACCACCACTTGCGCAATCGCCGGATGTTGCATGCATACCGCTTCAATCTCGCCCAGCTCGATGCGGAAACCGCGCAACTTCACTTGATGATCACCGCGTCCCAAACACTCGATCCGGCCATCGGCAAAATATCTGGCTAAATCGCCGGTGTCATACATGCGCGCGCCGGGCGCCATCGCAAACGGATTCGGAATAAATTTCTCCGCCGCCAAGTCCGGGCGCTTGAAATAGCCGCGCGCCAAGCCGTCGCCGGCGATATATAATGTTCCCGGCACGCCGATGGGAACGGGCTGCAAACCATCATTGCAGAGATAAACTTGGGTATTGGCCAACGGGCGGCCGACCGATATCACTTCGTCGTCGGGATTGATTTGACAAAACGTCGACCACACGGTGGTTTCGGTTGGGCCATACATATTCCACAACGAAGCGCCGCGTTTGAACAAAAGCTGCGGCAAATCCGGCGGCATCGGCTCGGCGCCGCAAATCATTTTCAAATTTGCATGGCCCTGCCAGCCGCTTTCGATAAGCAGGCGCCAAGTGGCCGGCGTGGCGTGAATCACATTCGTGCCGGTTTCGACGATGGCCGTCATGAGTTTGCGGCCGTCCATTGCCGTGTCGCGGCTGGCCAAAACGAGGCGCGCGCCGGTGACGAGCGGTAAATAAACTTCCGGCACCGACATATCAAAAGACAATGTCGCCAACGCCGGCATAACTTCCGTTTCATTCAACCCGGGTTGTTGGCGCATCGCGTTCATCAAATTCACCAAGGCTTGATGAATAATCGCGACGCCTTTGGGCTTGCCGGTTGAGCCGGAAGTGAAAATCACATAAGCCAAATTCTGCGGCGTGACCTGCGTCGCCGGCTTTGCTGCGTTCATCGCGGCGATCTGCGGCCAGTCTGTGTCCAAACAAACCAATCTTAAATTTTCAATTTTGAATTTTAAATTTTCAATTGAAAATCGTGTGGTCAAAAGCACCGGTGCCTTCGTTTCTTCGAGAGCATACGCCACGCGCTCGGGTGGATACATCGGATCCAGCGGCACGTACGCGCCGCCGGTTTTGAGCACGCCGAGCACGGCGATAAACATTTCGAGCGATCGCTCGACGTAAATTCCCACCAAGACTTCGGGCCCGATGCCGAGTTTTTGCAGATATTGCGCGAGCTGATTCGCGCGCCGATCCAATTCACGGAAAGTGATTTGCTGATCTTCAAAGACGATGGCAACCGCGTTCGGCGTTCGCGCGGCTTGCGCTTCGAACATCTCGTGCAGGCACGGTTCTGGCGGATAACTGGTTTGCGTTTCGTTCCACGTCACCAGCATTTGCCGGCGCTCGGTCGCCGCCAGCATGGGTAGATCGGCAAGACGAGCCGCGGGCATTGCGACGAGGTTTTTTAACAACGTGTGATAATGCCCGAGCAAGCGCTGAATGGTTGCGGCCTCGAACCGCTCGCGATCATAATTGATCGAAATGGCAATTTCCTCGCGCGGCTCAATGGCAACTGCAATCGGATGGCCGAGGCCCTTTTGAAATCCCGCCATGTCGCGAACTTGCAGCGCGCCATTTTCACTTCGCAACGCAAAATCGCCGAACCAATTTTCGAAGATTAAAATGCTTTCGAACATCGGCAGGCCCGCGGGCAGCTCGCTCCACTTTTTCACTTGCACGAGCGGGCTAAATTCGTATTGCCGCATTTCGACTTGTTTGGCCTGCAGTTTTTTCAGCCAGGCAGCAAGTTGTTCCACCGGATCAACTTGCACGCGCGCCGGCAAGAGATTGACGAACAAGCCGATCATGGCTTCGACGCCGGGCAGCGGAATGGAACGTCCGGAAACAATATTGCCGAACAGCACATCATTTTCGCCGCTGTAACGCGAGAGCAACAAAGCCCACGCGCCCTGAAACAACGTGTTCAGCGTCAATTGTTGCTGCTGCGCAAAAGCGCGCAATGCCGCGGTCTCCGGCGCGGCTAATTTCAAATGCAGCTCGTCATAATGCACCACCGGGCCGTGCGTGTTGGGCTGCAATTTTCCAACGACCAGTGGCGTCGGTGTGGTCAAGCCTTTCAGCTCGTTGCGCCAAAATTTTTCCACGCCGTTGAAATCCTGCTGCTGATACCAATCGAGATACTCACGATACGAGCGCGGCCGCTTGAGTTGAAGAGACTGCCCATTGCTGAACGCTTTGTAAAAATCGAGCGCTTCTTTCAGCAGCAACGAAGTCGACCACGCATCAAGCAGCAGATGATGAAAGCTCCAAACAAATTGGTGGACATTTTCGGCGCGGCGGAAGAGGTCGATCTGCAGCAATGGCGGCCGGGTGAAATCAAAACCGCGCTGCTGCTTCTCTTGAATACAGGCCGCCAAACGCCGTTGCTGCTCGGCCTCCGGCAAAGCGCGCCAATCATGCACGCGAAAGGGCAGCGCCGCCTGCGGATGAATCACCTGCACCGGCTTTTCCAAACCTTCCCAATGAAAGGAAGCGCGCAGAATTTGATGCCGCAACACAATCTGCTGCCATGCTCGCTCAAAGGCGGCGACGTTCAGATTGCCGTGCAAAGCATAGCTCATTTGATACACATACAAGCCGGTATTTTCTTCCGACAAGCTGTCGAACAGCATGCCTTGCTGCAACGGCGAAAGCTCGTAAATGTCTTCGATATCTTTCATCATGAATGAATCTTCAAATTCCTTTACCTCAAACGCATAATTATTGACGGCCCGAACGCCTTAACGCAGCAACGTCATCCGCTTCGTTTGGGAAAAATTCCCCGCGCGCAGTTGATAAAGATAAATCCCATTTGCCAGCGGATTGCCTCGGTCATCTTTCCCGTCCCAACGAACACTGTGAGAGCCAGCGGCAAAAGACGCCTCCAGCAATGTTCGAATTTCGATACCGACACTGTTGTAGATTTTAATGACGACCCGGCTCGCGCCCGGAAGCTGAAAACGAATCTCGGTTTCAGGGCGCAGCGGGTTGGGATGATTTTGAAAAAGTTTATATTCCAACGGACCGGATTCATGGCTCGCAACGCCGGTAGTGGCCGTCGTGGCGCAAGCTTGCGAGCTTTTAGAGGATTCGTTGCCCGCCGAGTCAATCGCGCTCACCGTATAACAATAAAGCGTTGCCGGATTCAAGCCGGTGTCCGCATACGTTGTATTTGCCGTGGTCTGCTGCAGAGCGCCGTTGCGATAGATTTTATATTTGACACTGCCGGAATTGTCGGTTGCCGGATTCCACGCAAGATTGATTTGGCTCGTGCTGATAACCTTCGGCGTTACATTCGCCGGCGCAGTGGGAACAACATTATCCCGAAACCATATTCGCGCCGTGCTGTCTTGCATCAAGAAATTGTACCATTTTTCCGCGACGATCACTTGTCCGCCGGAGGTGCAAGGATGCACGCCGTCGCTGAACATATCGCGCGTCCAGGTGGGATCCCAAAGATACGGGCCCCATGCCATCCACGGGGCTTTGGCATTCGGCCCTTCAAAAGCAAGCTCCGGATCCTTCCCCGATATTTGGCCGTCGATAAGCCATTTGGTCGAGAAACCTTCCTCAAGCGCCACCGGCTCGCTGTAACCATTGGCCGAGGGTGCGCAGGCCCAACCGCCGTAGCAGCGGCTGGTGACGTAAAGCAATTTCAAGTTGGGATATTTTTTTTTGAGATTCAGCACTCTGGTTCTCAACATGCCGCTGGTGGTATCGGCATGATAAGGAAATCTTTTGGTGGCCGCGGTGGTAAACGGCCCTTGCGGAAATCGCGGCGCGCCATCCGCCTCCTGCGGCGTGTTGTTGCTGTGTTTCATGATGACAATTTGTACTTGCGGATCCACGCTGCCGACGCCTTTGTTGACCCAGCAAAGCAAATTGCAGCCGGGTTCGGCCAGATTGATCAGCTCCAATTGCGGATTCATCGCCGGGTTATTTTCAAAAAAGGATTTTATGAACGTGTTGAATTCATGATAGGTATTCGAAATGCCTTCGACGACGATGACGATTTTACCGTTCGCAACATCAACCTCGCCCTTGGCATTCAACGGTTGCATGGCCGCGGCAATGGCCTCGCCGCTGGTGCGATGCGGCGCGGGCATGACATTGGAATTGGAATACAAATAAGTGGCATACGGCGTGTGCGTGCGGTCCGTTGGCGAGATATAAGGCTGGCCATTGGTCAACGGCGCCAACGTGAGCGGCTTAACATTAAAGGCGCAATCCAATGAAGACGCCGGAATGTTTGCCGGCAAACAAATATCATGCTGGCCGTAAACCCGCGGCAATGCGCCCAGCGCCACCACCAATAAAGTGCAGCAAGAAATTTTTAATCGCATACTTTATTCTCCTTGACTCCAAAATCATCCTTGAATCATTTCACCGGCTGCCGAATTTTTCCCAGCAATTTGTCCAAATCTTTTTGGCTCAACTTCGCGCCGGGAAAATCGGAAGGCGAATAGCCCGCCTCGCTTTGCGGGCTTTGGCCCTGCGCGATCAATGCGCGCAATGCCGCAAAAAAATTTTGCGCCAGCGTTTCAATCGTTGCCTGCCGGTGCACCTTCTCGCTGTACATCCACTCGACCTGCAAGCAGTTTTGTAAAATCATGGCGGTAATCTCCAACACGTGCTGGCGTTGCGCTTGAGGATTGCAAACTGGGCCGGTATCGCCTTGCGCGATTTTGAACGGCGCCGAGGCCGGCAAGACTTGATCGAATTGCCCCAAATAGTTGAAGCTCACTTCCGGTTGCGGCAACGAACGCAATTTCTCCGCGACGGTTTTGTTCCGGCACAGGTAACGCAGCAAGCCAAAGCCGATGCCGCGATTGGGAATCCGGCGAAGTTGTTCTTTGATTTCCTTCAACGCCTCGCCGGCCGCGGCGGTGTTTTCCAATTGCAAACGCATCGGAAATATGGTCGTGAACCAACCGGCTGTCCGCGACAAATCCACGCCTTCCAAAATATCTTCGCGGCCGTGGCCTTCCAAATTGATCAGCAGGGATGGCTCTCCCGTCCAGCGCGAGAATGTTTGCACCAACGCCGTGAGCAAGACTTCATCGATTTGCGTGCGATAAGCCTTGGGAACTTCCTGCAACAAGGCTTGCGTTTCAGCCGCGTTGAGTGCAATAGAAACCGTGCGCGCCGAAGCCATGGTATTGGCACTCCGGCCATTGCTGAAATCAACCGGTATGCCGGCAACTTCACCGTGAGCGAGGGGCAGCCGCGTTTGATTCCGCCAAAAATCTGCTTCGCTTTGCAGCTTTTCAGATTGCGCGTGTTCAGTCAAACGCCGCGCCCACTGCTTGAACGAAGTGGTTTTGCGTGGAAGTTGAATCTCCTCGCCGCGGCTGAGCTGTTGATAAACAGCCTGCAAATCTTCCAACAAAATTCGCCACGAGACGCCATCGACGACGAGGTGATGAATGACGATGAGCACAACACCCGGCTGATTGGCGCCACTATCAAACAGCGCCACTCGCAGCAACGGTCCTTTTGACAAATCGAGGCTCGCTTGTAACTCGGCGGCTTTGGCTGCGATAGCAGCTTTTTGCTCTCCGGCCGAATATGACGATAGCTCGACGTGCACAAACGGAATTGCGGTGTCCTCAAGCTCGGCGTAGCTTTGTTGCCAGCCGGATTCGGTTTTAACAAAGCGAAGGCGCAGTGCATCATGATGCGCCAGCAATGTTTGCACGGCTTGTTGCAACAATGCTGGATGCAAAGTGTCCGCCGCTTCGAGACGCATCGCCATGTTCCAATGCTGCGGCGCGATGAGGTTCCGTTCAAAAAACCACTGTTGAATGGGCGTCAATGGCAACGAACCGGTGAGCAAGCCCTGCTCGCTCTCATCAGTCTGTGCCGCGCCCACCACTTCAACCAGCTCGGCGATGGTAGGATGCGAAAAAAGCTGCTTCGGCGTGATCTTGAGGCCGGCGCGATTCGCCCGCGAAATAATCTGAATCGTCAAAATTGAATCGCCGCCCAGCTCGAAAAAGTTGTCGCGTACGCCGACTTTTTCCAATCGGAGAACCTCCGCCCAAATTTCAGCGAGCGTTTTTTCCAATGGCGTGCCGGGCGCAACGAATGCTTCTCCCGACTCCGGCCGCGCGGAATCTGGCGCCGGCAACGCTTGCCGATCGACTTTGCCATTTGGGGTCAACGGCAGCGCGCTGAGCAAGACAAAAGCCGACGGCATCATATAATCCGGCAGCTTCTCTTTGAGAAAACTGCGCAGCTCACTGCTCACGAGCGAAAAGTTTTGATGCGCGACGACGTACGCGAGCAAACGCTTGTTGCCGCCCGCCTCGTCACTAACGACGCACACCACCTCGCGCACGGCGCGATGCTGCAA
>JAJVHT010000042.1:41000-65461 GCA_022072515.1 bacterium | reverse complement strand
CAAGTATAAAAGAGCGGCTCAATCAAACGCTTGTCCAGGTTGACCCGCTCGCAATAGCGCTGCGTGACCTCGCAAACCAGGGCGTTGAATTCGGAAGGCGTCATAAAGTTTTGCGCAAAACTCTTGAGCGCATCACCCCGCAGAATGGAGCCGCCACGGGACATCCAGGTGCCGTAAGATCTCAGGAAATAAAAAAGATCCCAAAGTGGCGCGCCTTGAGACTCGGCCGCTTCCCAATCCAGAAAGGCCACGCTGTTGTCGCCGGTTGCAAAAACATTCCAAATGCCGGGATCACCATGTTGAAATACCGTGGGAAAACTGCCGGCGTGTTGCGCTATCGTATTGAGGCGTTCGTTCAGAAAAGCGTGTTCATGATCGGACAATTTGTAGATCGCCGCAAATTTATCAAACAGCGTTGTCAGCACGGCGGCGGCCTGCTGAGGCGTAACCGCGGCCGGATCAACGCTGCCGGCGCCAATCGCCACCATCCATTCGATGCCGGCCTTTGCCAAAGGACAGTCGATCGTTCCCTTGGTCCTTTGACGAAACGGTTTGCCCCGAATGATTTTTTGGCCGAGCATGGCCAGATTGCCGCGATACCCAAAGAACAACGGCTGCGGAAACGTTTCCTCGCCGACGATCCGCTTTTCGCTCAAGAAGGCGAGGGCGCGGTATTCATTTTCAAGACGCGCATTGAGCGCTGAGCTTCGCGTCAGCTTGATGATGGCCTCGGGATTGCCGCTTTTTCGGTTCAACAAAAAAAAGATCACCTTCCTGGAGTTGCGACGCCCCTGCGCCGACATTCCCCAGCCATAGTCATTCACGTCGGCGCCCGACTCTTGAGCTAACGAAACAAGATACTGCGGCAACTGTCCGTTGCTCTCGGCCGGCGCTCGTTGTGCGACTATGGCGCGGCGATCAGCGCCAAAGAGTTTATCGAGTCCACCCAGAATGCGGTGCGGCAACGGCGGACGGGAAAATACATTGCGCTGGAAGTATTGAGTGGTAACGTCGTCATGCAGCGGAATGGCGGTTTGCATCTCGCCACGCCGCGGCGTCAGGCCAAGAATCTGCGGTTTGCTGAAACCCGCTTGCGGCAGATCAGACAGCCATTCGAGCGGGCCTTCCCATTCAAAATAAATCACCCCCGCCGCAGTTAAAATTCTGCCAAGCTCATGAAAACTTCTTGTATCGCGAAGATGCAGGCGCAATTTTTTTTCATTCACAACAAAGATTAAATCAACGCTGCCATTCGGATAAGGCAAGGCAGCGTGATAATCGTGAATCACCGGCTTGACATTGTTTGCGCCGCGCTTTTCGCTCTCGGCAATCGCCGGGCGCAAACGTTCCTGATTCGGCGACAGCACTTCGAGACGCTCGCACATTTTTGACAGCACCATCAGCGTCGCTGTCCGCGGGACCCCCAAGCACAGAATGACGCCAAATTGCAGGCGCGGCAAAAGAAAACGCCAATCGGCTGAAGCCATGTCGCCTTTGAGATTGGTGCCGGCGACGAAGGTGGTTTTCAGGGTAGTGTCGAGCATTTAGTGATTTCCTCGCCCCGCATTCATGATCTCGAGCGCTCCTTCCACGCGGGGCATGGAAGCGTCCGAGTAGACACCGTCCAGGCCAAACAGCTTGAGGATTTCCAGAGCCCGCCGGCGCTGCTCGTCGCTCACCTTGTCTTTCCAGCCATCGGCCCGATTAGCGCCGGTCCAGACGGCGCTGGTTGCTCTCCTGGCCGTGAGCGAGGGCAGCTTCAGCTTTTCAAAGTCGAGATCGTCCATGCTCTTGCCGAGGTAAGAGAACAGCCTCCCGATCTCGGCCTCCGGTTGCTGGACAAGATTCTCGAAGAAAACCACATGCATCTCTTCGGGGCGGCACTGCCGCAGGGGAACAAGAGCCTCCACGCACCAGAGAAAAATCGTTCTCTCAAAGGTGTCTTTGGCTTGCCGGATATCGTCGATGTAGGGATGCAGGAAATCTTCCACCAACTTTTCCTGATCGAGGAGAGGCATGACCGCGCCTTTATAGTTGTGCGCTACGAACGAGGCGGCCACGGCGCACGGATGCCGGAGCAGAAGAATCAGCGGCATTCCCGGGAAATTAATGCGCAGCCACTTCATCATGAGATTGGCATAATCTTCTTTGATCAGGCGCTCGTGGGCGACCAGGCGCCGATTAAATCGTTCGGTCCAGGCATGTCGAATCCTGCCCTCCACAATGGATTGGGCGAGCGCCAAAAACTCCGGATCATTGTCCTCCGGCCGCATATATCTTCGTTCGCCGAAAGGTTTCATCCAGGGGGCACGCTTGGGATGAAATGGCTCGAAGATAAACCGGTATTCATTGTGTTGGTTGATAATATCGGATACCCACGTGCCGCCACTCCGGCCCGTACCGGCAAGAAAGATGGACTTGCGATGATCGGCGTCGCGATCAATGACTAATCGCAGGCCCATGCGCCGGCGAATCGGCTGCAAGTAGGCCGTCAGAATATTCATACTGAATTCGCTCTCATTATATTATAGACAACTGCGATAATTTTAAAAAAGCCTGGCTCTCATATTGTCCACGCCTAATCACAAACTAAAATTCCGGCGGCCTTCTAAACTCTTTCATTCAGTAGAGGCCAGCCTTTCGACAGGACATATTTCAACCACGATCCGGCAGTTAATGAGGTCACGACCGCCAGCAAGACGAGCGTGACAAAAAAATTCTCGCTTATAATTCCCAAATCAAATGCCACCGTCGCCAGCACGATGCATGGTCCACCCCGATCGTTCAAGACCACCGCCAGGTTAAAGCTGGATAACCAGTCATACTTGAGAATCCTTGCGGTTGAAAGCACGGCGATAGTCTGGACGATAATGGCGAAGACGACAAACACCACAAAAAACAACGCGTCAAAATGATGAATCAAATCGAGCTTGATTCCGACAACGGCAAAATAGACCGGGACAAAAAACGCCATCGAAAAATTTTTTATATGCAGCTTCGAATCTTGAAATCTTGGGCTCTTCACGTAGTTCACCACGATTCCGGCGAGGAAAGCTCCAAAAACCAAATTGACATCCAAAAAGCTGGCAAGGGCGGTAAAAATGAGCAAAATGAGAACGGTGAAAGCCGTTTCAGTTTTCTGAGGAACCACACGCGACGTATTGGTTTTTTGTTTGAATTTTTCCACCACACTGATTATCTTCGGGACAAAAATTAACGCCACCACAAAAAATAGAATTGAAATGATAACGTGAGTCGATATATTGACCAGAGACAATGCTTTTGCTGAAACCAAGCCGGTCGCGATTGAAATGAATACCCACAGAATGATATCATGTATCGTTGCGGTCGCCAAAGTAATTTTTGCAAAAGTGGTTTGTATGATCCCCAAATCCAGAAAAATTTTGGATATGACCGGTATGGAAGTTATGGCCAGTGCAACGGCAATCACCAGCCGCAAAGACAGGAGACTGTTTGCCGGACCCATCAGCTTTTCCATATTAAAGAAATTCGTTGAGATCCAGCCGAAAACCAGCGGTATCAGGGTGGTGCCGACAATCAACGAAAGAATCGTTTTCTTATCACGCCGGTCAAATTTTCTTTCAATTTCAAAGCCGGAGCTGAACATCAAGAGCACCAGCCCAAGCCAATAGATTGCCGCGAGAAGCTCACCTTGCTTCAGAAAAATGTCTTGATACAGGTTGGGAAAGAAATGACCAAAACAACTGGGACCTAAAACCAAACCGCCGGCAATCTCGCCGACCACTCGCGGCATATTCAATTTGCTGAACAAATATCCAAAAAAATGGGCGCAAAACAACAAGATCAGGACAGCAATAAAAAACATCGTGAGTGTTGTTGCCCCAATTGTAATAGCCATTTATTTTCTCCGTTCTTTGAGGTGTCAAAACAGCAAGCGCAGCGCGTTACACGCCATTCCGCAGCAATCTTTCTACAATTCCTGAGCAGCCTTGGTAACCAAAAGGATTCCCAGGCTTGCCGGGAACCATTGGCGGGGCAGGCTGCTGAAATGACTTTCGCTTTTGATTTGATACGGTCGAGTTATGCAGGCTGGTAAACCATCTGCGGACGCTGGGCGTGGTTGACTCGATTGACACGCGCGTAAAACTCGGCGATCAGCTCCCCTTCCTCTTCAGTCATGAATTTTTTCCACTTGTCGGCGAAGTTGTAAATTTCCGTGCGCTTGATGAGCACCTCAAACTCCGGATACCACTCCAGCTCACAGAATTTGGTCACTTCGCGCAGAAGGGGAACCGGATCCTTGACGAAATCCTCGTAATTCAATTCGGTGCAGCGCCCGGGAAAGAGCGCCATATTTTGGCGGATGTCGTCGATGTCCAATTGCGTTTTGATCGCGGCGGCCAGGACCGGCTTTTTTCCCAAATCCCGCCAAATGTCGAGATAGGCTTCCGGAATTTTGCCCCATTCCCATTTGTCACTATCGGGAGGGGCGGTCACATTGAGCCAGCCCGCTTGAATCCACGAGGAGACCACGTCGCGCGGCAGGCGTTTGAGATAGACGAAACGCAGGCCCGGAAAGACGCGCTCGAAATACGCCATGCGCGACCAACCGGTGACTTTCATCAAAAATCTTTTCTTGCCCTGCAATTTGAGCATACTGGCGACCGTTTCGCGCAGCGGCGCAATCGCGGCCGCCGGCACATCTTCGGGATACAACGGCCGGTCGTGCCGTGTAATTCCCGGCAAGTACTGTTGCCAAAAATTGTACGGACTGAACGGCTTGGGAAACAGCCGGTGATCGCGAATGCTCTCGAAAGCTTTCATTGGATACAGCCGGGAAAGAATCGACAGCCACGGCTGCGTGGGAAATTGCTGATTGAGCGTGGACAGAAAACCGACGTCACGATGCCGCGCCAGAATGCGATAAAACACCGTCGAGCCGCTGCGGCCGGTGCAGGTGATCATGATCGGTCGATCAAAAGTGACCATTTTGGTATTCTCGAAATAATCTTTACATTTGGGGCCAGTTTGCCGGTTTAACCGGCAAACGCGTGAACAGGCTAACCAGCAAACGGGCTAACAAAAGCCTACACGTAAAAAACCGGCCGATTTTCAGAAATCTCTGACTCCAACATTTTCTGCACGGTGTCGCGCATGATCCACGGCGGCAGCGCTTCCTTTTTGGCCAGCGCCGCTTGAATTGCCTTGTCGCTCATTGCCATCTTTTTCGCCGATTTGGATTCAAAATATTTTTGCGTTTCCGGATTGTAGCCAATGGCATCGACAAAGATCGGGGTGATGCCGAGATCGCCGAGACTCTTAAACAGCTCGCGCGTTTGCGCCGGATCGTAAAAGCCGTCGAAATGGCCGTGGTCGCATTCGATGATAAAGTGGCTGCAGCCCATATTTTTGTAACAAAGGGCGGCAAACACCGCCTCGCGCGGGCCGCAATGGCGCGGATAAAGCAAAGAGCCGCCCAGCACCACTTTGCCGGTGGGATAAACGTTGTCTTCCAGCAAAAGCTGGTAGCCTTTGAAGATCGCCTCCGGCAGAAATTCGCCGGCTTGCGGCGGACCGATAACCAGATTGATATACAAGCCGTCGGCGTGGGCGGTTTCGAGGCCGTTCAACTGCGCGTATTCGTGCAGGCGATTGGGAACGTAGCCGGTATAAAATCCCACCACGCGGCTCCAGCCTTTTTGCGCGAAAATCATGCGGGTCTGGCTGGGGCTTAATTCATAGCGTTGATACGGTGATTCGATTTTTGCCACGAGCGTCACCTCGCCCGCCACAAAAAAATTGCCGCCGCTGAGCAGCTTTGCCACGCCTGGATGTTTCTTCGCGGCGGTGCCGAACCATTTTTGCGCCAGCTCTTCCAGGTTGCGCGAATAAATTTCACTGACGTTCATCGTCGCATGTATCCGCGCCGTCGCGTCCGTCAATGCAATGTGGTCGCCGGCGGAAACATTGGCCAGCGCGTTTTCTTCCGCTTGCAGAATGATCGGCATCGTCCACACTTGTCCATTGGGCAGCCGATTTTTATTCAGCACACTCTCCAGCTCTTTGGAATCCATAAAACCGGTGAGCGGCGAGTACGCACCGTTGGCGATCTGCATGCAATCCATCAAGTCAGTGTCGCGAACTTGCAGCGTCCGCAGATTTTGCAGGCTGCGGTGATCGGTGGCAATGGCCTCCCGGTTAACGAGAACGCCGCCGTGCGGCTCGACCAAGGTCGAAATCGGCGCGGAAGAATAATGCGTTTGTTGCCAACCTTGTTTCCGTTCATACTCGCGAATGACTTTCTTGACCATCATCGCGGCGGCAACCGGAAACGCGCCGATCGCGGTTTCGGCGGCGAGCACCAAACCGTCGGCGCCGTCCATCAGCGTGTTGAACACATCGTTGACTTCGGCGCGCGTCGGATTCGGCGAGGTCACCATCGATTCGAGCAAATTAGTGGCGACGTAAACTTTTCTGCCGACGAGTTTAGCGTGGCGAATGATATCTTTCTGCAGCGCCGGAATTCTTTCGATATTCACCTGCCGTGACAAATCGCCGCGATCGATAAGCAGCGCATCGGAGTGGGCGGTGATGGCGGGAAGATTATGCAAACCGCTCAAGCATTCGATCTTCGAAGTCACCATCGCCTCCGGACCGGCGAGGGCGCGAACTTCATCGACATCGGCGGCGCGATTGGCAAACGACAGCGCGACGTAACGCACGCCCATTTTTCTGCCGATGGCCAACGCTTGCCGGTCTTTTTCCGTCATCGCCGGCATGTCGACATCGCGTTCCAAAATCGTCACGGCCTTGTTTTGGTTGATCTCGCCGCCGTTCAACACCCACAGCACCACCCATTCGCTCTCGATGGCAATCACCTGCGCCAACACTTCCGCATCGATTTTCAGCAGATCGCCGATCCGAAGCTGCTTCGCGATGTAATCCGGATGCAGATTCAGATCACTCGCCTCGCCGGGCACGCGTTGATAGTGCACTCGGATCGTGCTATTCTCGCGCACAACGACTTTGCCGGCGGCGAGGCTGCTGGTGCGAACCTGCGCGCCTTCACTATCCAAACACAAAGGCACTTGCGTGTGCGTTTGCACATACTCAACAATCTCCGCGACTTTCTCAAGCTTGGTATGCGACAGGTTCAAACGAAACAAGCTGACGCCCAATTCTTCCAGCCGGCCAATTACGCGGTCGTTCAGGGAAGCCGGGCCAAGTGTGCACCAAATTTCTTTGCTCATATTACGACGATCTCCTATAAAACCGAACTTTCCTACCAAATTCTGAATTATAAATTTAAATGCAACCAGCCGTTTATGCGGAAGAATAAATCATTTGCCCATGAATGATGCAAAAAAATGCCGGCAAAAATTCGTTCGCAGAAATGATTAAAAACTTTCTGAAACACTTTTAAACAGCCGTTTGCAGCCGGCTTGGCCGCGTGACACCTGGGCGGGCGGCGGACTCTTTTTCAAAGATGAGCAATGCCGCGCCGGCGAGGGCCATCAAAAACCAGTAGTAGCGTTGATACGAGAGGTGCAAAAACAATGCAGTCCCGAAATAATTGAAGATGCCGAGTATGAACGCCGTGGCTAAGTGCGCCAATTCGGGGCGAGCTGAGGCGAAGCGCCGCCGCGCCTGCCAGAGCTGGCGCGTCACCACAAAAGCGACGGTCATAAAAGCGGTCATCCCGACCAAGCCGGTATCCGCCAGCATTTCCAGATAAAGACTGTGCGCGCGCCGATTGCTGATGAGGCGTTTGGTGCCGACTTCGTTGCCGTACTTGGCGGAATAAAATTTGGCATAATGCCCGGGGCCGACGCCCAAAATGGGAAATTCCATAAACACTCTAACCGCGGCGAGATTCTCGGCAAAACGCCCGCGGAGCGAGCCGTCGGCTTCGCGCGAGCCCTCAGCGTCCTGTCGCGCCAGCGAGGAAAGATTCGCGACCGAGCTTACCCGCTCGACATATTCCGGCAGCGCGGCGATAATAACGATCACCAGTAAAGCCAAGCCGCCGAGCGCCTGCATGGGCCGCACATACTTGAGGAAAACAGTGATCAACAACATACCGGCAAGCGTGACGAAAGCGCCGCGCGAAAAGGTGAGCACAATGCCGCCCAGCGTAAGGCCGGCGGCGGCGAGAGCCAGCAGTTTCATTTTCCGCGTCGGCTCGATATAAGCCATGCACAACGCGAGCGGGAAAATCACCACCATCATTTGGGCATAGCGGTTTTCCTTGCCAATCGGCCCGCCGGCACGGCGCGAGCCGCCGTATGCGCTAAAGTCGACTTCCTCCATATCGATGTCATCGCTTTTTTGCGCGAGGCCGCCGTAATTGTTATCGTAGGTTTTGGTCGCTTCCTGAAAAAGCGAGAGGCCGCCTAAAATGCTGCCGACCAGCAGCAGCGTCCAAATGATGCGCTTGAGAATGCGCAGCTCGCGAATAACGTTGATAAGCAAAAAATAAAGAATCAAACCTTCGGTGGCAAAATTGCCCAGTTCATTAATCGCAATATTCATATCGCGCGCCAGCAAGGAGGCCGCCACCAACGCCAGCCCATATATGATGGCGAGAAAAAAGCCTGAATTGAAAATCAATCTTTCGTGGCGCACCATCAGGTAATTCGCCAATGGCAAGACGAGCAGGCCAGAAACGCCAGCCGCAACGATTTGCGGCACGTGATAAAACTGTACGGCAATGACGGCGAGGTTGGCATACAGAATAAACGCAAAAACCAGCGTCGCAAATTCCGGCTTTTTAAAAAGCGCATAAACCGCGAGCAGGGCGACGAAGCCGACGAGCAACGCCGGCATTTGGTCGCGCGACGCGAAGTAAGCCACGGCACCGATGAGCGCCAGGGCGGCCGCGAACATGAGCAGCTTTTTACCACGATCATTCGGGGCGGCAACGGACGGATCAGTTGCGAGAGTTTTCATCATGAGGTTGAGGTGAGGCGGTAGTGCCGCCGTTGAGTGTCAAACCAATTCACTGTGAAATTTTAAATTTACCATTTAAAATTTCAGTTTACCAAAGTCACATACCCCCAGCCGGCGTTTTTGCCGTGTCCCCACAATTTTTTTTGCTGGCCGGACCATTTGGTGCCATAGGCCCTGTCTAAAAACGGCAGCATCCATTCATCATCGCCATGCGCCGCCCAGCCGCCGTATAAATTCTCAAAACGCACTTGCAGGCAGTAAGCCGCGCGATACAGCGCGCTGTCGCCCACTGTCCAAATCGGCAGGCCGGCGCGCTCGAGAATGCGCGCGGCCATGATTTGCCCCTGCATGAAGCCCCACGCATAGTTAGTGTAGCCGGGCGGATTTTGCAAAGCGCCGCCGCGCCGCATGTCGTCCGGTATGACGCCGTCGATATTCATATGCTTTTTCATCGCCCCCTTGGGATTGAACAAACGCAAATTATCTTCATCCACATGCCACGACAATTCATCGCCAAATTTATAGCCCGGATTGGGGCCGGTCACGCCTTTAAGCCAATACGCCCGAATAGCCGTGAGCGCGGTTTCATCGCGCAGATAGGCATAAATTGCGCAAAGCGCGCCAAACGCATGTGAACCCCAATTATTCGCCCGGCGCTTGAAAGTTTTTTGCAACGTGCGCCCTTCATCATCTTTATAAACCTCGGCCATATTGCGCAGCCAGGTTTCAAAGGCGGGCGGGCGGTAGCCCACCAAATCAGCGGCAAGTGCATACGCGCCAACTTCACGCCCCCACGCCAAAGTCAAGCCGCCGGGATTGCCTTGGGCGGCCAGCTTTTCGCAGGCAGCGACCACTTTATTTTTGCAGCGTTCGTCACCGGTGCGCGCGAACACAATCGCGGCGGCAAGCACATCGGCGTTGGTGTCGTCATCTTGATTCGCGACCTGCGGATTGGAACAATCCTGGCTCGCCCCCAACAAGACCGCTTCCCAAGCCGGCCCCGAGGTTGGGAGTTTGGCAAGCTCCGCGGCCGACGTCCAAATGCCGGTTTGCGCCGGGCATGATGCCGCCACGCTGAGTAAAACCAATACCCCGAATTTCAGCCTATTCTTCAAACATAAAACGTGATCCATAAAACGTCTATGAGTAAAACGTAAAAAGGGTAAACGCTATTTTCATTTTTTATTGGCAAACTCGAATTGTCGCACACAACGTCTGTGACAGAATCAAAGTGTTAATACACCCTCTTGCCGAATTCGGGCCGGACGTTTATTTTCCACATGGTTATTGGGCGACAAAGAAAAGAGCGCTTGCAATGCCGTTGAATTCCGATGCTCGATGCAGAGTCGGAGCAAATTGAAATACGTGCCTTTGGATAAGGCCTCTTTTTGCAGCCGCGTTGATTCCTTCAACGCGCGGTGCATCCAGCAGGTATAAAAAAGCGGCGCGATCAGCTCCGGACGCAAACCCACACCGGAACAATAACGGTCAAGCGTTTTTCGCAACAGCTCATGCAAAGGCGACGGTTCCAAAAAATTCTGCGCAAAATTTTTCAGCGGATCTTTATGGCCTTGCACGCGTGACATCCAACTGCCGTAGGTGCGCAAAAAATAGAATAGATCCCACAACGGCAGGCCCTCCGGCTCGCCAGCTTCCCAATCGATCACGATGACGCGATCTTCGGCAGAGACCAGCATGTTCAACAGGCCGGGATCGCCGTGTTGAAACACCAGCGGGAAATTGGGAGCGCCACGGCCGATCACGCCGATTTGCTCGGCGAGAAATTCGGCTTCTGCATTTGCCAGTGAATAAATTTCCACAAAGCGGCGGTACAGTTTCATCAAGGCCGCTTCGACGGTGGCGGCGGTGGCCGCCGCAGCGTTCGCCGAAGCGATGCCCAGCTTCACAATCCAGTCAACGGCGTCATTGGCGACCGGACAATCGATGGTGGCGCGTGTCCGGCTGCGAAAAGGCTGGCCATGTACCGCCAGTTGGCCGAGCAGCGCAAGATCGGCGTGATAATCGAAAAAGAGCGGCTCGGGATAAGTGCTCGGTTCGACAAAGCGTTTTTCATGCAACGTGACGAGCACGCGATACTCATTTTCGAGGCGCCGATTAAATTCCGCCGCGCGCGCCACCTTAACGACGGCTTGGGCGTTTTCACCGCGGCGATCGAACAGATAGAAAATATTTTTACTGGCGTTAAATTTTCCCCGGGCGGAAAGGCCGCAGCGCATGCGGTTCAAATCCAAGCCGGCGGTTTTTGCCAGCGCAACCATATAATCCGGCGGCGCTTGCGTTTCATGCGACAATGAAGTCCGTTGCATTAAAATGGCGCGGCGCGGCACGAAGTGGCGGAGCAAGCCGGTTTTGCTGAGCACGGTGCCGGCGCGGCTCATGGTGCGCATTTTTAACGATTGGCCGAACAAAACATTGGTAAAAAGATAGCGCGACATCCGGTCGTCATGCAATGGAAAGGCGGTGCGCAACTCGCCATTGAACGGAGTGACCCACAAGACGCGCGGGGCGGCGAATCCGGCATTCACGAGGCGCTGCATCAGCGTGCGCGCGGCGATACGCTCAGAACGCCTTTTCACTTCAAAGTAAATTGCGCCGTCATCTTTAAGCAGCCGCTTGATTTCGACGACCAGCGAAGTCGAGCGCAACAACAGCACCAAATCCTTTTTGCCCGCGATAACAGCCAGTCCGACACTGTTATCCGCCAGCGGCAATTGCCGCCATTTAGTGATCGGCATAGTCCGCACGCCGCCGATCTTCTGCGCCTCCAACTCGCGCTGCGTTGTCTCCAACTGGGATTGGTTGGTTGAAATCACCACTGTTTCTTTCGCCATGGCCGCCAGCACACTCAAAGTCGGTGTTGGCAGCACACCGAAGCAAACAATTTTGTCAAGCGTCAACGCCGGCAACAAAAAGCGCCACGGGGCGCGGGCCAAACCGCGGGTGAGATCGGCGCCAGGGACAAATTGTGTGGAAAGCGAATTTTCTAACATGTGATGCTTCAGTTATCAGTATTCAGCAACCGGAGTTCAGCAACCAGCGACCAGCTCAGGACAACAGCTTTTTCATCAATGGTATTTTCAACAGCTCCGGAAAAGTTTCTTCAACGTTAAGCCGGCGTTTACACGTTGTCAGGACGAACAAAGACGCCAGGGCCACCAATGACACGGCGATATAAATATTCTCGGCAAAAAACAGTGTAGAGACAAACAAGACGAGGGCCGTCCCGGCAATGATCAAGTAGAACGGCAGATAGTGCCAATCGAAAATGCTGATGCCGGAGGCGAAGCGCAAGCCCGCTTGCTTGAAAATGTTGTGCGCCACCATGGTGCACGAAGTGCCGATGGCCGCGCCCAGCGCGCCGTATTTGGGAATGAGCAAAAAGTTCAAGCCAATATTGACGACGACGGCGAGAATATTGATGGTGACGATATAACGCAATTTGCCCAACACTTTCAGCGTCAAGCCGTTGAAGCCAAGCGCAGCGCTGAAATAGTAACCAAACGACATAAGCTGCAAAAAGACATACGAGCTGGCGTAGCGCTCGCCGTAGAGCGCAATCGTCACCGGTTTGGCCATCGAAAAAGTCAATGCGAAAATCGGGAACGTCAGCACCCCGATCCAAACCGCGGTGCGCCAGTAAAGATCGTTGATGCCTTTAAAATCGTTTTTTGCAAACAGCCGCGCCGCCAGTGGTGTAAAAAGCAGCGAGAAGCTGGTCATCACCAGTTTGTTGAAATCCGCCGCCGGCAACACCACACGATATAAAGCCACTTCCGAGGGATTATGAAAATATCCCAGGATCAGTGTGTTGGCCGAGTTGGTCAAAATCGAGACCAGATCAGAGGAAAGCAGCGGAATCGTGAAAGCAAAAACTTCTTTGGCCGGAATAACGATTTTTTGCAGATTGAAATATTGAAACAGACCTTCCCGGTGCATCAGGCGGAAGAGCAGAAAGATATACATGGCGACGCCGACGCCGCTGGCCGCCAGATAGCCGTAGGCGAGAAAAGTCACTTTGGCATTGAACATCATCAACAGCAAAATGACACCGAGCCGCAACAAGGGGCCGAGCAGATGCTTGCGAAAAAAAATTGCGCGCGGATTGGCAAAACTGGCGAACAGGCCGGTCAGCAAACCGTCAAGGGCGTCCGTCGGGATGAGAAAGATCATGATGAACAACAGCGTCAGCGGCTGATCTTTATCCTTGATCAAGCGCGCCACCTGTTCAGGGGCAATGTTGAAGGCGGCAATGATTACGGCGCTGGAAAGCAGAATCGAGCCGAAGACCAAAACCAGCGTGCCGAAAAGTTTGTTAAATTCTTCCTTTTCGTGGTAGATCGGTATGAAACGGGTAATGCCGCGGTCGAGACCGAACACCGCGAGGTTTTGGCAAAAGGCCACGACTGACAAGCAGTAAGCCCAGGCGCCATAGTCGGTGGTGGAAAGATACCGCACAATCAAAACCTGGCAAGCGAAATTAATTCCCATCGCCAAGAGCTTGCCGGCGAGCAATAAACTCGAGCCGCGAATTTGCTTGCGCGTGGTGTCGCGCTTGCCGTGCGGCACCTCCGAGGTTTTAACTTTCTTCGATTTTGGGGTTGTGGTTTCTACAGACATAAATTTTGTATTTAAATTTGCCGTCGGCGCCTGCAAGCGCGACTACGAACGGCGGTGAAGGTTCCAAATCATGGCGGTGACTTCGCGTTGAACGCTTTCGGCCTGCTGCGTCGCATCGACGATGCGCATTTGCGGAACACGCTCCTGCAAAGCAAGATAACCGCGACGCTGCTGTTCCAGCCATTCCGGCGTGTGCTCGTGTTTCCGTTCCCACAGCAATTGGCCGGGCGCATCGAGCAGAATCACCAGATCGGGTCGCGGGCAAATCGCTTCGAACATTTTTCGGCGCCAGCGTTTCCATGCGGTCGCCGGCGGTTTATTGAGCCAGGCGTCGTAAAGGTAGCGATCAAAAACGACCAAACGGCCGCGCCACAAGAGCGCCAGCGCGGCGCCGGCGCGATACCATTGCTCGGCGAGACGATTAATAAAACTCAATCCTTTCAGCGCGAGAAAGCCGAAGCTCTTCCGGCGTTTGGCTGTGCCATTGCGCGCCTTCAAACGCTCGTGCAGCCATTTGGTGGTGGGAAAGCCAACCGTGCTGGCGGCGATATTGGTTCCCATGTAAACCAACTTGGCGCGCAAAAAAACATCGCGGGTCAGCGCTTGCGCGAGCGTGGATTTGCCGGCGCCATCCGGCGCCAAGAGCGCCACGGAGACACCGCGCTGGCGCAACATAAAAAGAAGCGGGCGCAGACGCCGCAGCACGATCGTGGAAGCTTGCCGCCACAGGGTGGCAAGCGGCGCGCGATTGAAGAGACGGCGCTTGACGGCGCGGCGGCGTTTTAAAATCGCCTGCCAGTCGTCCGCGTCAATCAACTTCGCGAGCTCGTCCCAAGTGCAGGCCGGTGATAAGTAGCGTGTGAAATATTCGACAACTTTTTTTGCCATGCTTTCATCGCGGCGCATCTGCTGCCGCAGCTCGATCAAACGATCACGGCGCGCTTCGCGAAAGTTACCCTTATCGAGCAAGCAATGCAAAAAGAGCGTAAAGAATTCATCGGCTGGTGACAGCACGTAGGTGCCATCG
The DNA here is from genome assembly GCA_022072515.1 of bacterium. Taxonomy (GTDB): domain Bacteria; phylum Zhuqueibacterota; class Zhuqueibacteria; order Zhuqueibacterales; family Zhuqueibacteraceae; genus Zhuqueibacter. The sequence goes on along the minus strand of JAJVHT010000042.1, from coordinate 50,865 downwards.
CGCTTTTGACGCTGGCGCAAACAACTGGCGCTCAGATCGACGCGCAGCGTACGAAATGGCTGGCCATAACGCAAATCCGTGACGACATCGAATTTGAACCAAACGCCGTTGGCACGATCGTAGGCCACATAAAAATAATGCGGGGCGTGTCCCCAAGCGGGAAGAGCGACGAAGCCGCGTTCGGCTAAGCTTCTGGCGAGCAACGATAAATGAGCCGGCGCAACCAGCAAATCGACTTCGTTACTTCCAGCCCGTGTCTCCAGCTCATCAAATCCACGCAACAAAGAATAGGTAATCTTTGCTTCATCGAGCGCCGCAAAAGCCTGGCGCAGGAAACTATCCATGCTGTCTGTTTTTCCTCAACTGAAAACTCATGAATAAAAAAAATCCGATCGCAAGAATCAATTCGACGACTTCCGAATATTTCCAAACCACGAAATAATTCGCCGCCGGTAATTTCCAGAAGTTCAAATAAATTCTCCAGGCGAACATGGCAAAAAAATAAGGCGACAACGCATAATGCGGCACGAGGGTGGAGATGGCTTCACGATACCGCCGGCGTTGCGGCAGCCGCCAAAACAGCAACGGCAAGATTGTGCCGTACGCACCGATGAGCAGATACAGCCAACGAAAGGTGCTGACCATGCCCTCGAGGTTGTGAATGTTGGTCTCGTGCTGCCGGTTAATCGCCTTCAAAGCTACCGGCGTCGACCAGCCGAAAATCCTTTGCCCCCAGCTCACTTCTTCCCCAATGATGAAAAAGATACCGACATTCAGGCAAAGGTACAGAAAAGCTATGCCATGTCGTCCGGCTTGCCAAAGGCGCGACATGACCCTCAGGCCCATCCCGAATGTGATGAGCCAAAGTAAAACTTGCAAATTCTCCGCGAAACGATCTTCCCCGGTAAACCAACGATAAACTTTGTCGCCCAGCGCAGCCGCCAACACGCCGCTGAGCGCCACCCACAGCGGCGCCGACAGCAGCACAATGATCGCGCCGGGTGAAAGATTCCACTCCTGCGCGCTGTCGGCAAGAATCTGTTTTAAAAAACCCGGTGCGGCGGCACGCGGCTCTCGATCAAGCCGCGAAGTGGAAAGCGGAGTTTGTTTCATTATCCCGCCATTTGATTTCCATACGGAATTGTTACAAATTATGTATATAAAATCAGTGTAACATTCAGCTCTTGCGCACCCCGGCGGTACAGAATCGTTACGAATCAGCTACGCTTTTCTGTAGCCTTTGAATGCTGTGAAAGTCGTGGCGGTGAAATCGGGGTTACTCCTTCATGCTGAACTCATGCTCAACAATGTCGCAAATGGCATGGGCCACGGTGATATGAACTTCTTGAATATGCGGCGTGCTGGCGGTGGGCGCGTGAAAACAAAAATCGACGCAATCTTTTAGTTGGCCGCCGCTTTCGCCGGTCAGACCGATGGTGACCATCTCCATTTGTTTGGCGGTTTTAAGCGCTTTAATGACGTTAGGCGAATTGCCACTGGTGCTGATGCCGATGGCCACATCACCCGGCTCGCCGAGCGCTTCGATTTGCCGTGCAAACACATGGTCAAAAGTATAATCGTTGCCGATGGCGGTGAGAATCGAAGTATCGGTGGTCAAGGCAATGGCGGGCAAGCCTTTGCGCTCGCGGCGGAAACGGCTCACCAGCTCCGCGGCGATATGCTGCGAATCGGCGGCGCTGCCGCCGTTGCCGAAGAGAAGAATCTTGCTGCCATTCTTCAAAGCATTGATGAGCGCTTCAGTGATGCTTTCCAGAATCGGCACGCTTTTCTCGATGACGCGTTTCTTGGCTTCGATGCTTTCTTCGAGCGCGAGGACGATTTGCAAAGTCATGTTATTATGGGTCGTCACGGTTTTTCCTCTGACAAAATAAATAGGCTGCGGATCAAACTGAATTAGCGGGTTATCTCCTGCGCGCCGGCGCGGCTAGCGCACGCGCTGGTTGCGAGACCGATAAACGCGGTCGCGGCTGTTGAGCACCGGCTCTTCCACCAGCGCACCGCTTGCGGCTACCGCTGGCTTTTCGGCGCCGCCGAGATTTCGAAATTGATAGAACAACACCATAAAAAACGCGAGGGCCAGAACCAATTCCATGACTTCCGAATATTCGGTAATCACGAAATAGAGTGACTTCGGCGGTTTCCATAAATTGGATTGCAAGCGCCAGAGCAGCGTCGTCACAAAATACGGCAGCAGGGTGTAATGCGGAACGAGCAAGGAGGCCGCGTCGTGCGGGCGGCTGCGCAGTTGGGCGCGCAGAAAGAACAACGGCAGAAACGTGCCGTACGCGCCGATGAGCACGTGCACCCATTTGATTTTGTCGCCCACCCCTTCGATGTTGTGGATATTGGTTTCTTCCTGCTTATTGATCGCTTTCATCTCGGTGGAAGTTTCCCAACCAAAAATGCGTTGGCCCCAACTCAGCTCTTCGCCAATGATGAAGAAGAGGCCGAGGCCGAACATGGCGTACATCAACGCAAAAACTTTGGCGCCAGTTTTCCAAATGCGGCTGACAACGGGAACACACAAAGCCAAGGCCGCGACAAAAAGAAGAACCTGCAAGTCTTCGGCGATGCCGTCTTCGCGGGTAAACCATTTGTAGGCGGCTTTGCCCATCAAGGCCGTCGCGGCACCAATGAGCATCACCAAAGCCGGCGCGCCAGCGGAAATAAAAGCTGTCATGCCGGTTGACAGCCTCCAATCACGCGCGCCGCGTGCCAAAAGGTTTTTTATCGACCATCCCGGCATTTCGGCGCCGGCCGCCGGCCGCGGCATGGCGGTGGAAAAAGATGCCTGTTTCATAATCCTGACCTCGATTTAATTCGCTGCGCTCATGGTGCGGCGTGGCGAGCGTTTCTTTTGATAAATTTGCATGACGCGATCGGTAACGTTTTGATAAACGGTTTCCAATGGCTGCGTGGCGTCGATCCGAAAAAAATTCGGAGTTTTTTGGCCCTGGGCGAGGAACGCCTGCCGGCGCGATTCGAGCCATTCCAACGTAAATTCGCCTTTGCGGGCATAAAGCACTTCTGCCGGTGCATCGAGATAGACCACCATATCCGGCGCCGGATAAACATTGGCGAGAAACCAGCGATGCAACCAATCGGAGAAATTCCGCTTCTCGTTGGCTGCCGCGACCTTATCCAATTCAAAGTCGAATTTATAGTGCCGGTCGTAAATCACGACATGTCCTTTGCGGCGGAAATTCCAGGAAAGAAATTGGCGATACCATTCTTCGGCAAGGCGGTTGGTCAGCCGCAACATCGCACGTATTCCGGATTTTTTGTGCTTGCCGTTGCGGCGGTTGGGCGGCACATTTTTGGCGAGGGTCACACCTTGCTTTTTTCGGCGCAGGCTTTTCAGGTATTCCATCAAACGGGTGGTCGGCAACGCGATATTGCTCGATTCAACGCTGACGCCCATGTACAAGTATTTGACCGGCACCGGAAACGATTTTTCGATCATGCGCGCGATGGTGGTTTTGCCCGCACCATCCGGCCCGATCAAGGCAACAGAAATCATAGGTAGTTTCTAACGATTATCCTTATTTATCTCCTACTCTTAATCTCCATCGTCTTTCAAGAGTATATTCTTAAAAGCGCGTATGCACATGAGTAAAAGTAAGAGTACGAGTATGGCAAAGTGCATGTGTTAATTAATGATCGCGGCCATTCGCCTTAACCGCGGCGAAACACATTTCTTCCAGCTTGGCGGCGCTGCTCGACCACACGAAGTGGTTCTCGACAAAGCGCCGGCCGGCGGCAGCAAGATGGGCGCGCGTGTCCTTTTCTCCGAGCAAGGCGACGACGCGTTGCGCAAATGGTTCTTCGCCGTCGGCAATGATAACGGGCGGTTCGCCGGCGCCGTCAACACGAAAACCGTCGGCGACGAGTGTCGTGGTGACGACCGGCACTTCCATCGCCATGGCTTCCAGCACTTTGTTTTGGATGCCGGAGCCGTAACGCAGCGGCGCCACAAACACCGCGGCGCGCTCGAGATACGGGCGCATATCCTCCACGAAACCGGTGATCTTCACATCGGCAAACGGCTTCGCTTTCTCCTGCAAAGCCGGCGAGGGATCGCGCCCAACGATCAGAACTTCCAGCTTCGGAACGGCGCGCCGGATGATCGGCAAAATTTTGTCGATCAGATAAATAGCGGCATCTTCATTCGGCGCGTAATTCATGACGCCGGTAAAGACCAGACAATGCGGCTGCGGCTCGCGGGTTTGGCGCGTCCAATATTTTTGATCGACGCCGATTGGGACAACCCGGCCGCGATTTTCCGCACCCAACACGGCTTCGCGATCACGCCAGGAAACGAACGCGACATGCGGCGTTTTGGCGAGCATTTTGTCTTCAATCTGTTTGATCTGCCGGTAGCGCAGCGAGTACCACAGCCGTTTGGCCGGATCGGCATACTCCATTTTATTTTGATAGCGCATCGAGGTGGCATCACAAAAATCCACCACCAGCGGCCGGTTGCTCCAATCTTCGATTACAGAAAAAATACTTTTGCCGTGAAAGAGCACGACATCGAAAGCTTCTTGCGCGGTCAACTGCATGAAAGCCTTTTTCATTTGCGCGACGCCTTCGCGATGCTGCAAAACGCGTTTGAGTTTTTTGCCGACCACCGGCAAGCCGCCGGCCACAGCCGCCGCCTGTGAATTGGAGGCGCCATTCGAGCTGAAGATTTCGATGCGCTCGGTATAGGCGGCCATTTCCCGCATCGGCGTTTCGGCCACTTCACAATTGGTCAACGCCATCAGCGTAATTTTGTGGCGCGACGACAGCTCCTTGATAAAATGATAACACCGCGTCGGCCCACGCATGGCCGGATGTTGAAACGAAGGGGTGATATAAAGAATTCGCATTTTCAATCTGAACAAGTTTTCTCGACTATAATGTCGCAGCAAGTATCGCCGAGCGTTTATCTTATTACTATACCATCCATGCCGGGGAATTTCTGAAAATAAAATGGTAGGTTATGCAATCGCGTCGCCAGTTTTCTAAAAACATGGCTGAGGCCGCCAACACAGACGGCCTCAGCCATTTATTCATGTGCAACTGGCGCGGCAGGCTTTTACAGGTTTTCAAACACCTGCCGCGCCAATCAGGCTTCTCACTTCGACTCGGGCCGCGCAATTCGGGCCTTTATTTCAAAAACATCATGCGCCGCGTCTGCATAAAGGTCGCATTGCCATCGGCGCCGCGCACGATAATGCGATAGAGATATACACCAGCGGCGACGGTTTTGCCGGCTTGATTGCGGCCGTTCCAATGCAACGAGTAATTGCCGGCTTGCATCTGGTGATCAACCAGCGTGCGCACGAGTTGGCCGGTTTCATTGAAAATCGTCACAGTCACCTTGCCTTGTGAGGGCAGAGCAAAGCTGATCATCGTGCTGGGATTAAATGGATTCGGATAATTTTGCTCCAGCGCAAAAGCCGCCGGCAGCGCGGCCGCCGCCGAGACGCTACGTTTGCTTGCCACTGCACCTGACGCTGGAATCAGCTCAACGGCCACAGCCGCCCAGTCAGCCGTGCCGTTAAATGAGCCATTGACCGCCACCGTCGTCGGTGTGGCGATCGTTTGATCTTCCACCGCAGCCGACGCGGCGCTGCCGGCGGTACCCGGCATCGACAATTCGTCAGCGCGCTCCGTGAAGCCGGCACCGGGCGTATGGGTCTTGCTGCGCATAGTGACCGCACCGTACGCCACAGCATCATTGACGGTTGTCGAGAGGTTAATCGAATAAATGCTCGTCTCAGCGCCACCGGTGCAAACGCCGTCCAAGCCGTTAGAATTGCCTGAAACTGTGTTGCCGATCGGATTCAGCGCGTCCACACCGGAATAACGTGAAACGGTAATCACCGCATTACTTGGCGCACTCGCCAGCGTCGCGGTCACCACGGTATTGCTGGTCGGCGTGCCCTGCGCCTTCCACAGTTCAATGCCGGTATTGCCTTTCCCGGAACATTGAGATTCAACCAAGCTCCAGGTCAACCCCAACCCAGTCACCGAAACCACTGCTTTTTGCGGCCGTGTTGCAATCGCCGCCAAATAGAGATGGTCATTCACAGCCGTGAGGCCCGTAGAAGTCGCGACCGTTGTCAAAGCGGTCGATTTACCGGTCTGCGTTTCCTCATGCGCAATTTGGCTGCCAGAGCCGGTCGGTGTAAAAGTCGCGGTGACAGTTTTATGATCATCCATCGTAATGGTCGTTGGATTAATTACGCCGCTCAAATCACCGCTCCAACCGGTGAATTGAAATCCGGCATTCGGCGTCGCCGTCAATGTCACCACGGTGCCTGGACTATAAGTTACGTCGGGCGGATCAAGCGTCACACTGCCGGAACCAAGCGTGTTCACCGTCAATTTGAACGGCGGCTTGATTTCCAAACCCACCATCGCCCAGTCCACATCGCCGTTGAATGAGCCTTTAACCGTATCCGCCGAAGCCACGGCCACAGTTTTATCTTCTATCGCGATCGAAGCGGCGTTACCACCAGTGCCGGACGCGATTTCAGCACGCTCGGAATAACCGGCGCCGGCGGTGTGAAGTCTAGCCCGCATGCCAACGGCGCCATAAGCCACCGCGCCATTCACGGTTGTCGTTAAAGGAATCGCATAAAAGCTGGTATCAACGCCACCAGCGCAAGGGCCGTTCGCGCCGACAGTGTTGCCTGAAATCACGTTGCCAATTGGATCGCTGCTATTCGTTCCCGCATAACGCGATACGGCAATGACTACATTATTGGGGGCGCTGGCGAACGTGGCGGTCACCGCGCCATTGCTGGTCGGCGTGCCCTGGGCCTTCCATACTTCCACCCCGGTTCTGTTCTGTCCGGAACATTGCGCTTTCACCAGGGTCCAAGTCAACCCCAAACCGCTTACCGAGCTGACTTGGGTTCTCGGCCGGGTGGAGATCGCCGCCAAATAGAGATGTCCTTGCGCACCAATGAGATGGGCTGTCGTCGACACGGTCAGCGAAGTATCTGCAAGACCGGTTTGCGTTTCAAGATGAACGATCTGGCCGCTAGGGATGTTTTGCGTAAAAATTGCAGTGACACTTTTATTGCCATTTATCGTGATCGAGTCGGGATTGGCCACGCCGCTTAAATCGCCGCTCCAGCCAGTAAACTGGAATCCCGGATCCGCGGTTGCCGTCAAAGTTACCACCGTGCCGGCGTCATAAACTCCACCCGCCGGATTAAACGCCACACTGCCGGAGCCTAACGTATTCAAGGTGAGTGTGTATTGCGGCAAAACGATAAAAGTCGCTGTGATATTTTTATTCCCGTCCATCGTGATCGTGTCGGGATTGGCGGAGCCGGTCAAATCGCCGCTCCAGCCGCTGAACTGATATCCGGAATCCGGTACTGCTGTCAGCGTCACTGCCGTGCCGGCGTCATAAATTCCACCCGGAGGATTGAGCACGACGATTCCCGAATCTAAACTGTTGACGGTCAGCGAATATTGTAAAATGGTAAATGTCGCCGTAACCGTCTTGTTGCCGTCCATCGTGATCGTGGCGGGATTGGTCGAGCCGGTCAAATCACCGCTCCAGCCGCTGAATTCATAGCCAACAGCCGGTGTTGCCGTCAACGTCACTTCCGTGCCGGTGGTGTAAACGCCGCCCGCTGGATTGAGCCCAACACTTCCTGAACCGACGGTATTCACACTCAAGTTATAAACTGGCGTAAAAGTGGCCGTAACCGTTTTATTGCCATTCATCGTAATCGTGGCGGGATTGGTCGAGCCGGTCAAATCGCCGCTCCAACCGCTAAACTGAAAGCCGGAAGCCGGCGTTGCGGTTAGTGTCACCTCCGTGCCGGAATTATAAACTCCGCCTGTCGGATTGAGCGCGACACTTCCTGAACCGACGGTATTCATGTTCAGCGCGTATTGTATCGGCGGCGCCCCTTGCGGCCTGATCTCCAAACCGACCATGGCCCAGTCTACAGCATTGCTGAAGGAGCCGTTCACGGCGACTGTTGAGGCGGTCGCGACGCTCTTATCTTCCATCGCCACCGCGCTGGATTTGGTGGGATCCGTTTTTTTGATCTCGGCGCGTTCCGTGTAACCTGCGCCCGGTATGTGGTTTTGCGCCTTCATCGCCGCTGCGCCAACGACGACAGCATTGGCTGTCGTTGTCGTCAAATTCAAGGAATAAGAATTACTGTTGGCGCCGCCCGTGCAAGCGCCATTCAGCCCGTTCGCATTGCCCGCGATCACATTGCCAATCGGGTCGTTGGTGGTGACGCCAGAATAGCGCGATACGGCAATCACCGCTGTCGTCGGCGCGCTGGCAAGATGCGCGGTGACGATGCCATTGGTGGTCGGCGCGCCTTGCGCCATCCATACTTCAAGGCCGGTGGTATTGTTTCCGGCACATTGAGTTTTGACCAGCTTCCAATTCAACCCGAAACCGGAGACGGAATCCACGCCAACTTTGGGTTGCATCGAAATGGCGGCCAAATACAAATTACCGTTCACGGCAGTCATGTTTGCCGCGGTCATTACGGTCGTCGAATTGGCCGACGAGCCGGTCTTGCTGCCATTAAAAACTATCGCGCTGACCGCCGTAAACGTTGCGGTGACGGTCTTGTTGCTGTTCATGGTAATGGTCGCGGGATTGGTCGAGCCGGTGAGATCGCCGCTCCAGCCGCTAAATTGAAAACCTACGGACGGCGTCGCCGTTAATGTCACCTCCGTGCCAGCAGCGTAAACTCCTCCGGCAGGATTTAGCGCTACACCACCGGAGCCAACAGTGCTCATGTTCAGCGTGTACTGTGTCGGCGGCGCGCCCAACGGCTTTATCTCCAGAGCCACCATGGCCCAATCGACCGTACCGGTGAAGGTGCCATTGACGGTCACGTTCCCAGCCGTGGCAACGCTTTGCTCTTCCACCGCCGTCGCACTGGGATTGACGGGATCCGGCGCTTGAATCTCGGCGCGCTCCGTATAACCGACGCCGGGAGTATGTTTCCGGCCTTTGTGCGCCGTAGCGCCGTAAACCACCGCATTATTCGCAGTCGTGGTCAAATTAAATGAATAAGTGTTCGCATCGACACCGCCGCTGCAAGTGCCATTCAGGCCTTTTGTGTTGCCTGAAATTAAATTGCCAATCGGATTGGACGAGGCCACACCGGCATAACGCGAAACGACAATCACCGCGCTTTTCACGGTATCGGCAAACGTGGCCGTCACGGCGCCATTGCCGGTTGGCGTGCCTTGCGCCATCCAGATTTCGAGCGCCGTCGAGTTTTTGCCGGCGCATTGCGTTTTGACCAGTATCCACGTCAAACCCAAGCCGTTGACTTCCGTCACATTTATCTTTGGCCGCATTGAAATCGCCGCCAAATACAGATGCCCGCTGGCGCCCATGAGATTGCTGGCCGTCGCAACGGTTTTAGATTTGATTACCTGACCGGTTTTGCTGCCTTGATAAACGATTTGCCCAAAGGCATCCGATACCTGCATGCTCCCAAAAACCACAGCCAAGAAAAAAGCGGATAAGAGTCCCGCCAAGCGGGACTTGCCAACATTTTGGGGTCTCGTCTGGCGACGCGCCCAGAGGTGATTTTCGGTGCAGCGCATAAGGTGTCTCCCTGAAATACGGATTCCTATACAAATGAATCAAAATGTTTTTTGTGTTACAGCATACAAATTGGGGGTATTGCGGCGAGCTTTCAGCTTGGAACCCAATGGCAGTGACCACGCGATGGTTTAGCATGTTGGAACCCAAACTCAAACGCTCGCGGCCAGTCCCTGGCAGGAGGTGTTGTGAAATATTATTACATCTTTATGCGTACCAGCAACCGCGCGGGGTTGCAGAAAAAGG
>JAJVHT010000042.1:6126-40900 GCA_022072515.1 bacterium | reverse complement strand
CCACGCGATGGTTTAGCATGTTGGAACCCAAACTCAAACGCTCGCGGCCAGTCCCTGGCAGGAGGTGTTGTGAAATATTATTACATCTTTATGCGTACCAGCAACCGCGCGGGGTTGCAGAAAAAGGAGAATAGCCTGGCAAGAGTTTCGTTTTTGAACGTTGTACTATGAAGTTCTCTGCTTCTGTACCTACACGGGCATTCCTTAAATACCTTTAACTTCTATTGGCGTTAAATCATTGATTTTCATTCTAACATCTCTCTGGCATACCCATTGCCTAACTTTCTGCCGAAGTCAATTGCAGTTGCAAAATTGCTCTGCAGCCTAAATTCACCCCAAGCTCATGCCGCGACAAGGATGCGCGCATGGGCATCATGATACAAATATTTTAACCTCAACGGACCCCAATTTAAGGAGAAACCATGAAGTCCAAGAAATTCGTCGCTATTTTGCTACCCGCTTTTGCCGCATTCATGATGAGCGCGTGCGAAAAAGACAGCCCGATGTCATCACAAAATGATACGGTCGCCACGGAAGACGCGGCAGAATCCATCGCCAGCGCCATCGGCGCGGACAACGGCGGCGTTGTCGATCAAATGGGCGATGTGCTCGAACTCGCCAGCTTTGGCCACCTGCAAGCGCAGTCCGATGAACTGCTCAGCAAAGCCACCGGCATCGCCAAAATTGACACCAGCTACGATCCGGTTACCGGCACGTGGACATTGAAACTCAATCGCGAGCGCGGCAATCCGAATGGCGATCATTATGCGCAGATTAGCCGCACGTATACATATCAATTTTTGAATAAAGATGGCCAGCCGCAGAAGTATTGGAAAGTCGGCGCCGATACGGCGTACACAATCAAGTTTAACATTATCGAAGGTACGGGGACGCATCGCACGCGCCATCTATCGCAGAAGCTCACCGGCTTGAGCGGTGCATTCACGGTTGCCGGCGTCAATACGCGTCTGGTGACGATCAATGGCACGTACGAACGCTCAGCGGTGGATACAATTAGCACCAGCGAGGCCGTGCGCACGCTGGATCATACCGTGAAGCTCACGTTCACCGATGTTCAAGCTCCGCGCGGCAGCCGGCACAGCGACGTGCATCGTAAATTGAGCGGTAACATCAGCGGCACCTACACTGCCTTCGTGACCTTCCAACGCGGCGAATCCTACAGCGAGAAAACGATCAATCGCACCTTCTCCATCGAGCTTGGCGACGGCAACGCCAATCTCCATATTCGCGGCCTGAAATTTAAATGCGATTTGCTGCTCGGCGAATTGATTCGCCTTGGCAGATAACGCGGAATGGACCGGTTGCGATGGTAAAATAGGTGAATGATATAACTGAGAGTAGCAACCGGTTGCTTCTCCCGCTGTGAAAAATCCGAACCTCTCGCTCCCTTCCGGCCTGGGCTGAGTCTCTTCAGTCCAGGCCGGTGCTTTTTCGTTGCTACCCGGCAAGAGTTATCCCGGCGGGCGTCACCTACGGACGTTGCCCACAAGCGCTATGACCAACAAGCAGTTTTCTTAACCACCATGTACGAAGGCACGCCAGAAGGCCACATTCGGCACAAAAATTTTTTATCATCCTGAGCAGAGTCGAACCATGAACACCTTTCGACTTCGCTCAGGATGACTCTAATAAATCAGCGTAACAATGTCCCAAGCACGCTGATTGCGGCAAAAGGCTTGGCTCCGCCTGTCAGCCGATCAAAGAGTGTCATGATCTTGCGATCATTATTTGTAACTATTCAGTACCGCCCGGGCGCTCAAATCTGCGTACAAGAATAAGCGCTCGGGCGGTAAAATAGCTGAATAGTTACCATTATTTTGCTTAAATTTTTGGGGCGAATCTTGAGAGAACGGAACGGGAGAATTACTGTGTAGGATCCCCTAAAAAAAAGTGGCCGGTCACTGTGCGCGACCGGTCACTTTTTCAAACCGCAATTTCTTGGACAAATTCCAAAGTTTTACGCATTTTCGAGCAGACGCAAATATTTCTGCGCTTTCTTGGCAGAATCGCTCTGCGGGTCGAAGCTCATCAGCACGGTCAGCTCGGCGCGCGCCATATCTTTTTCGCCGCTCTTCAAAAAGGCCAGCGCGATCATCAACTGCGCGTCGGAAGTTTTATTGCTGCGCTCGAAAGCATAGACTTTTTGAAATTCCGCCACCGCTTCATAATACTTGCCCATCCCATAGTAGCTTTCGCCGATCCAGTATTGGCAATTATCCGCGAGTGGATGATTGTCATTGTTGGCGATCAATTCACGAAACTTGCGGATGGCGCTATCAAAACGGCGCACCTGAAAATCATCCATCGCTTCCTGATAGGCCAAACCGTATTCCGAATTCAACTCGGCGGAGCGATCGACGCTGCTGGGCAGCGCCTGGTTGTTCATTTGCCGCGTGTTCATCGTCGTCTGCATCGCCGCCGCTTGATAATTCTTTTCTTCCAGCTCAGCGCGCAAACTATCCAACATACGATCCTTGCTCGCTGCGAGACTTTCAAGCTGCCGGACCTCGGCGTTCATGCCTTGAAAAAGCTCCGGCGTCAAGAACGAGCTTTCGGCCTCGGAAGTTTGGCCATTATTCGTATTCGTCGAGGCGGCGTCGTCGGCTGCGGCATTTTCCTGCACGCCGCCGGTTTGGCCTTCATTCTCGAGCAGCTCCAATCGCTTCAACAGATCGTCCCGCGAAGCATCGTCGGTCGTTTCCTCGGCGAAGGGATCATCCTCAAGCTGAATTTGCTGGCGGCTGCCGCTGCAGACGACAAACAGGCCGGCCACGGCGAGCAGCAATGAAAAAAGTGAGGGGCCTATAATTTTTTTAAACGGGGTCATGATGCGAGCTCCAAGTGAGAAAAACTTGACCCGTGAGCCACCGGCTTTCCGTACGCCGATTGGCTCTTTGGGTAAATACACATTTATGGTTATGCTAAAATTTATTGGGCGGCGGACTCAATGCCGGTCTGCCCGCTTTCGGAGAGCAACTCGCGGGCGCTGCGCAAATGCGTTTCGGAAATCGTTTCGCCCACCAAGAGCCGCGCAATCGCTTCGGGGCGTTCCCCATTTTGCAGTTGGCGCACGGCGGTTACCGATTTCCCGTCGGCGACATTTTTTTCCACTAAAAAATGATTCGCGCCGGCGCTGGCAATCTGCGGCAAGTGCGTAATGCAAATAATCTGATGCGATTTGGACAATTGCTGCAACTTCCGGCCGACGGCGTTTGCCACCCGCCCCGAGATCCCCGCATCGATCTCGTCAAAAATTAACACCGGGATGTCGTCCCGCTCGGCGAGTATCGATTTCAACGCCAACATGATGCGGGAAATTTCGCCGCCGGAAGCGATTTTCGCCAATGGCGCCGGCGCCTGGCCGGGATTCGCCGAAATCATAAATTCTACATGATCGATTCCCGTGACACTCACGCGCACCGGCTTGCCGTCGATTTTTACAAGCGACTTGTCATCCGGCTGGGTTTTGACTTCGACGGCGAACTGCGCGCCGGCCATACCCAACTCCGCCAGCACCGCGGGAACGGCTTCCTGCAAATTGACCGCGGCCTGACGGCGGCGCGACGACAAATCGACACACCGCTCAGCGTAGTGCTGGCGCGCCGCGTCAAGCTGCTTTTTCAGCGTGGCAACTTTTTCGTCATAATTTTCCAAATCGGCCAGCTCTGCTTCGAGAGCAGCGCGCCGCGCCAAAACTCCGTGCATGGCGCCGCCGTATTTGCGCATCAACCGGTTGAAATTCGCCAGGCGTTGCCGGACCTGCTCAAGACGCGCGGGATTAAATTCAACGTGGCTTTGATAACGCTGCATCTCTTGCGCCGTTTCTTGCAGTGTCACACTTGCGGCAGTGCTATCCTTATGCAAAGCCTGCAAAGTGGAATCGATGGCGCATAATTCTTCCAGCGCGGCCAAGGCGGATTTGAGGCGGCTCTGCACCGCCCCCTCGGCTTCATATAAAAGCTGATAAATTTGCGAACTAAGTTGAACGCGGCGCTCGGCGCTGCTCAACAAGCGTTCTTCCTGGATCAAATTCTCCTCTTCCCCCGGCTGTGGATCGACGCTCTTAATTTCCTGCAACTGAAAGAGATTAAACTCGCGTTTTTCCTGCAAATCTTTCTGCCGTGACAGCCATTCCGTATAGCCGTCTTGCGCCGCGCGCACTTTGGTAAACGCCTCGGCGACTTGCGCCGCAAGCTCTTCAAGCCCACCAAACGCATCCAAAAACCGCAGATGCGTGCGAGCTTGCAGCAGCGACTGATGCTCATGCTGGCCATGCATATCCGCCAGCAGCTCACTGAGAGCATCGAGCATCGCCGTCGAGATCGGGGAATCGTTGATAAAGGCGCGGCTGCGTCCGTTCGGCATAAATTCGCGGCGCAGCAAAAACTCGCCCTCGTCTCCAATCTCCAGCGCGCTTTCACGCAAGAAGTGCTTCAGCCGGGGAGAGGAACAATTGACAAAGAGCCCTTCGATGATCGCTTTTTTGTCGGGGTCCCGGGGATATTGAAACGCGGCTTTCTCTCCGAGTAAAGCCGCCATAGCGCCAATCAAAATCGACTTGCCGGCGCCAGTCTCGCCCGTGAACACATTCAATCCTGATCCGAGCGTTAATTCCACGCGATCAACGAGCGCGTAATTGTACAGAGAAAAAGTTTGAAGCATTTTTCCCGGACTGAAAAGTTATTTGCAAAGTTCGTGCCTGTTAATTATCGCAACTCCACACCGCAAGCAAAGAGAAAAATTTATTATTGTATTTTCTTAATAATACACAAAGTTGCATTTGCATCATGGCGCCCATTTGAAATTATTAAAGATACTACGGCAGCTTGGGGTCGACATTTCGGAAAAAATTGCTGACGCAATTTAAAACGGCGATCGCGCTGTCCCTGTTCAACGAGCGCCTTTCGGCTAACGTTTTAGTCTGAAACAGTCAGGTTAGCGCAAGTACAAATATGTAACGCCTTCCCTGTCTTCGACGATACAATAATTTTTCACCGCGCATTTCCTGCGGCCCAGTTGGTAACCTCAAAAGTTTCTCCGGAGTTATCCGATGAATTGTGTTGCCGTTTGTCAAATTTAAAAATTTTTTACGCAATTGCAACAATATTTCCTGCTCAACAGACATAACGCCAAAACGCCGCTGGCCCGTCATCACCGAACCAGCGGCGTTTTGCAAAAATTAATCGCGACTCGTTACAGACGGCCTCGGACTATCGCAGCAGCAGCATCGTTTTACTCTGCGCCGAGGTTGGCGTGGCGAGGCGATACAGATACACACCGCTTGGCAGCGTCCCGGCGTCAAACCGCACGGCATGTTCACCAGCCGTCAATTCACCATCGATTAATGTCGCAATCTCGCGGCCCGAAATCTCAAATATTTTCAGCGTCACCTGTTCACGCTGCGGCAAAGAAAAACGGATGTTTGTCGATGGCGTGCCCAATGTCCCGCTGGCCGAAAATGGATTCGGCGCCGCGCTTAAATGAAACGAGGCGAAAGGTGCCTTTTCTGTGGCGCGCACCGCCGTCGTCCCGGGCATATAAAGATGCGGCATCGAATTGTATTGCGCTTTCCATTCTTCCAGCAATTGGGTAAACGTGACGATCTTGATTTCACCACGGTTTTGCATCTCCAAAAGCGGCAGGATCGTCGTGTTCTCATAATTGGAAATGTACGCCGTATTCAACGCGGCTTGCCCGATGACGATAGTGGCCGTCAGAATCTTGTCGGGCGCTATCGCGCCGGTTTTGTATAAATTGACCAACGCCTGAATTCCCGCCACCGAGCCTTGATGTTGTCCCACCGCATGTACGCTGCTGGCTGGATCATCCACCCAAAATTCATATTTGCCTTTGGGCCGCCAAACGCCGGAAGGCTCCGGATCATTGGTGTGCAAACCTGTCGCGCTGCCCATTAAAATATCGCCTTTCCACTGCGTCCCGGGAAAGCGGCTGCCTTGCAGCGGCTGTTTGAAACGCTCCCAATTCTGATAAAGCCGTTCCGCCGGATCCCAAATGTGCCCGCCAACCACCGGCGTCGGCTGCACACCCAGCGAGTCGATGAGATGCGCCACATCCGCGTAATTATAGCCGTTGTTTTCGTGTGAATGCGGATCGACGCTGAAGCCGAGATCTTCATGCAAATACCGCACGATATTTTTGCCGCCGGTTGTCGCCATCACCGCGGGGGTGTCCCACTGGAAGACGCCGAGCAGAAACCTCCAATCCGATTCCCAATTGAACGCCACCTGATGGCGTTGCAGCATTTTGCCGAATTCAATCAAATGGTTGCGCGACTGGAGATACGCTTGCTGGTTCACAGGAAAATTATCTTCATTATGCATCGCGAGCGTAACATAAACCACGCCGGTGGTCACCGGTGTCGTAGAAATTCGCCGCGCCGAAACCGTGTAAAAATCCTTGCCGGTTTTATTCGCCAGCTTTTCGACGGCGGTGGCGAAATCAAAAATTTGCGGATTCTGCCAATTCGCATCAAACGTCGAATAAATCAGCCGGGCGACGCCGGTGCTGGCGTTCCATCCCTGCATGCTGTGAAACAAGGCGCGCTCATCCGCGCCCCAGGCGGGATAGACCCAATTGATCGAGGCCATCTGGGCAAAGCGGCTGTCGTAGGCCGGCAAAGCTTGCCGCGCGATGGTAATCGGCAACACGCTGCTGCGCACGGAATCCGCACGCACTTCGATCAATTGCGGCTTGCCGTTTTGCGAATTGCTGCAGGCGATAAAGCGCCCGTCATTGGTAATCACGCTATGTCCGGAGCCGTCCCAATCGGTCAGTTGGCGATAATTCGTGCCGTCGAGATTCATCATCGCCAGCGCCGCGCCTTCCTGCCGGTTTGGGCGCAGGATATGAAAGACAAATTTCTGGCCGTTGGCAAAAGCATACGCATCACTTGCGATCGACGTGTTGGGGCACTTCATTCGGTCCGTGAGCAACTGCCGCTTTGTCACCTTCGGCATTGCGCTGCCGAGGTCCAGCGTCAACAGGTAAACATCCTGGGTGTCGCGCGAGACATAGGTGACCAGCAGCTCCGTCGCATTGAGCCATTCCGGAAAGCGCCCGTTCGAAAAAATCTTTGTCTCGCTTTGCGTATCAAGATTGATGAGCCGGATTTCGTGCTGCTGATTCTTTTGATAATTATACGCCACCCATTTTGCCTCCGGCGCGAGCGTGGGGAAATATTCACTCACCTCCGGCGTCGCCGTCAAGCGCCGCAAATCCGACACGGTTTTGGTCGTGGAATTGAAGCGCACGCTATATAAATCCGCCCCGCTGATGTCGAGATGATTCACCCCGCCGGCGGTTTCGAGATTGGCGGCAAACGTGACCAACAACTCCTGCGCGGTCAAGGGCAGCGTCGTGAGCAGCCCGGTGATGATCGTTGCAAAACATTTCCTAAAGCCGAAGGCCATGGCTATTCCTTTCACTTAGCGTTTCCAGACATACCTGTGCAAATAAAACCGCACGCAGGGTTCGATATATCCAATAAACGCTGATCGCGAAAAAATATTTTACGGGAAAACGAATTTAAGTGGGAATTCCGGAGGGTGCAGGAAATTGCAATTTCCTCCCGCCGGCAAATTAATTTATTCCGAAGCTGGCAGGGTGGCAGCATGCGGCGGGTTATCCCATTTCGGCAACGCGAAAGAAATGGTGGTGCCTTCACCAAGCTTGGATGCGAGGCGCACCGTGCCCTGATGATTTTCAATGATGCGCCGGACGATCGCCAGACCGATCCCCGTTCCTTGAACTTGGCCGGCATTCGCGCCGCGCTGGAATAACTCAAAGGCTTTGGCTTGAAACGCCTCGTCCATACCGATACCGTTGTCGCGCACCCAAAAGGCGTAACATTGCGGCTGTTCTTCCCAGCCGATTTCAATGCGCAACGGCACGTCCGGCCGGCGGTATTTCACCGCGTTGGTGAGTAGATTTTCAAAAACGGTTTTTAACTCGTCCCCGTCGGCATACAACTGCGGCTCATTTTCACACGCCGGCACGAAAATTAAATCGGCCTGGCGCAGTTGGCCGAGCAAACGCATTTGTTCAACCAACGTCTGCAGCAGCGTTTTAACCGCGACCTTCTCGAAAGTAAACGGATAATGTCCAAGTCGGGAAAATTCGAGCAGATTCAACACCATTTTTTCCATCAACGCGGCATTTTGGCGCAAGCGTTCCAGAAAACGGCGATGCTCCTCGCTGAGATGCGGCCCCAGTTCTTCGTATAAAATATTGGCAAAACCTTGAATCGCGGCCAGGGGTGTTTTTAAATTATGGCTGACCACATAAACAAAATCTTCTTGTTCCTCCTCCCGCCGCCGATTCACGCTTTCCGCCTGAGCAGCGGGCAAGCTCTTCGCGGTCTCGACACGCGGCGAATTACTCGCGTCATTGCTCGCCGCCGCAGCCCCGCCTCGGGATGCTTCCTTTCTCTCCACGGTTTTCCCTGCCGGCTTCGCCATTTTTCATATTCCTTAATATATCGAAAACCGCTACAAGCTAATCCTTTTCCATTTTAAAATCAAGCGGTAAAGATTTTGTTAAAAAGTTTTAACGAATCTAACTTTACCAAGCGGACGACTTTTCTACCGCCAGCCTTGCCAAAGCACAAGTTATCGTTTGACTTGTCACGCCATATGAGTACGTTTGGATAACCCGATAAATCCGGCCGCGGCTTTGCAACGTATCTTTTAATAAATATGCAAAATAACACCCTTCGACTTCGTCCAGAGTGGCATTGCACTATCCCAAAAATTCACGAGAAACTTTCCTCAAGGAGTTCGGTATGAACGCGACATGGCGTTTTCACCAGATGGCGCAAACGGCGGCGCGCAACCTTTTGCTGGCAGGACTTTTAACTTGGGCGGCGAATTCCAGTGTTTTTGCCGCTTCCGCAACCCCTGACTCGGTCGGCCCCGACTACTCGCTTTTTACCCAAGTCTTGCGCGATCACGTGAAAGACGGCGCCGTCAATTACAAGGGGCTAAAGGCCGACACCCGGTTTGCTGATTTCATCGAGATTTTGAAGAAAACTGATCCGAACACGATTGCCCCAAAAAATCGTCTGGCGTTTTGGATTAATGTCTACAATGCTTTTGTGCTCAAAGTCGTCACCGATCAGTATCCGATCAAAAGCATCATGAGCAAAACTGCCTACGCGCTGGGCAAATCGAATTTCCAAAAAAAGCTGGTCACGATTAATGGCGTGTCCTACTCGTTGAACGAGGTGGAGAATGACATCATCCGGCCGATGGGTGACCCGCGCATTCATTTCGCCATCAATTGCGCGGCGAAAAGCTGCCCGCCGTTGCGCGCCGAGGCGTTTGAAGTGAGCCGGCTGGGCGAACAGTTGGACGAACAAGCCCGCCAATTCATCACCAATTCGGAAAAGAACAGTTTTGATTTCGCCAAAAACGAAGCGCTGGTTTCTAAAATTTTTGATTGGTTCCAGGAAGATTTTAAAACGTATGCGACCGGGGTGCCGGAATTTATCAGTCGCTACTTGCCGCCGGAGTTGGGGAAACAGCTTTTAGCCGCAGGTAAAGCGTTTAAGATCAAACATCATGATTATAACTGGGATTTGAACGAGTAGATAGTTAAAAATTCCAACCCGTAGAAAAAACCACGCCGAAATCAAGCCCAACGGGTTTTTGTGCGTTGGGCTCACTCTCTGCGTTGGGGCAAATATTTTTGAGTAACTTGATCACAGCCAATCGGTGCAAGCATGAAGGCGGCAACAATCTTTGCTCCCACTGCAACCCAAACCCTCTCGCGACTTCAAATTAAAACCCCGTTGGTTTCCGTCATTCTCCCCACGTTGAATGAAGCCGCCAACGTCCGCCAGCAAGCACAAGCACTCAATCCCCTGCCGGAAGCCGAAATTATTTTTGTCGACGGCGGCAGTGACGACGGCACTTGCTATGAACTCGAAGCATTGTCGCGCGAACTGGCCAATGTGCATCTGCTGCAGGCCCCGACCGGGCGCGCGCGGCAAATGAACGCCGGCGCCAAACGCGCCCACGGTGAATGGCTGATCTTCCTGCATGTTGACACCCGTTTGCCTCCCGCCTCGTTTGGTGCGTTCTTGCGCCGGATCAAACAAGCTTCTCCACTGACTTCCGGCGCGTTCACGTTTCGCGTGGCGCATCACCATTGGGCCTATCGCTATCTCGAATTTTATGTTGGCCTGCGCTGCAAGCTGTTGCGGCTGCCGTTTGGCGATCAGGCCATTTTTATTCGCAAAAAGCTTTTTGAAGAAATCGGCGGCTATCGCGAAGATTTTCCGCTGATGGAGGATATGGAGCTGGTCCAGCGGCTCAACCGGCAGAATGGTTTTGCGGTTCTGGATTTTCCGGTTTACACCTCCGCCCGTCGCTACGAAAAAGACGGCTTTTTCAAACGCGGCCTCGACAACCTTTATTTGCAATTGCTTTATCGTTTTGGGGTTCATCCGCAAGAGCTGGCAAAAAAATATTGGAAATGAATCTGGTTGTTGGCGGCTGACCCTGCGTACGTCACTGGTGACGAGCAACCGGCTACCAGCAACAAGCCACAAGGAGAAAGCATGACCACTCAACATGGAAAAGTTCTGCCTATTTTACAAACGCCGGAGAATGGCCGTTACATTCCCACCTCGAAAGAAGCACAAACCCGGACATGGGAACGGTTGTATCCGCAATTCCGCACGCCGAGCCAGTCGCTCGGACAGCGCAAAGCGATTGGTTGCGTCGCGCTGGAAATCACGCAACGCTGCAATCTGGACTGTACCCTTTGTTATTTAAGCGAGATGAGCGAGAGCACGCTCGACATTCCCTTGGCGGAGGTGAAACGCCGGATTGATGAAATTGTGTACGAATACGGCCCGAATACGCCCGTGCAGGTGACCGGCGGCGATCCGACGCTGCGCCAGGAAGATGAGCTGATTGAAATCGTGCGTTATGCTACGGAGCGCGGCTTGCACCCGGCGCTCCTCACCAACGGCATCAAAGCGACCCGCGAGCTGTTGCAGAAACTTGCCGCTGTTGGCCTTCGCGACGTGGCCTTTCATGTCGACATGACGCAAAACTTGCGCGACGAGAAAAAACGCCTGTATGTTTCGGAAGAAGAATTGAATGTCATTCGCAAAAAATATATCGAACGGGTGCGCGGCCTTGGCATAGCCGTAATTTTCAACACGACCCTGTGCAGCACCAATTTTCACGAGTTGCCGATGCTGGTGCGATTCTTCCGCGACCATGCCGACGTCGTCGGCATGTGCAGTTTTCAGTTGCATGCCGATACCGGCCGCGGTGTTTTGCGCGGCCGTCCCGATGCTATCGAGCCGCGCAACATCATCCGCCTGATTAATGAAACGCTGGGCCGAACGATTAATTTTGACGTGGTGGATATCGGCCATCCCCATTGCAATCGTATCGGATATTCATTTATATGCAATCGCCAGGCTTATGATTTGTGGTGGGATCCCGAGGTCATCAATAAACTTTATAATGAATTCGCAGGCATCACTCTTGACCGGCGCAATCCGAAGCAGGCGGTAAAAACCATTCTCCGGCATGCGCTCACCCATCCGCGTCTGCTGCTCAAAGGCCTGCCGTTCATCTTGGTGCATCTCTGGCGCATGAAATGGGATTTGCTCCGAAGCGGCTTCAAAGTGCATAAGCTGAGTTTCTTTATTCACAACTTTATGCACGCCGAATGTCTCGATCCGGAGCGCCTCGACAATTGCGCCTTTATGGTCATGACGCCGGAAGGTCCCGTCTCAATGTGCTTGCATAATGCCAATCGGGATTTGTATATTACAAAGGAGTTCAAAGTCAACGCCGGCGGTGAAGAAAAAGTTTTCAACCCGGTGCGCCAGCATAAACGCGAGTATTGGGCGAAAAAACTCCCGACCGTCCAATTCATTCAACCGGTCCGGCAAGAGGAAAAGAAAGCGCCGGCAGAGATGATTGTGCCGTGAATTTCTAAAAGAACGATGCAGATAGAATACTTAGCCGACCATCTCCACTTCGCGCCGGCGCTGGCCCGCTGGCATTACGACGAATGGCGTGAATTATTGCCGCGATGGAGCTACGAAGAGGCGCTAACGGATCTGCAAAGCCACACCGGGCGCGCTTGCATCCCCACCACCTTCGTTGCTCTCGCAGGCTCGCAACTGCTCGGCTCCGCCAGCCTGATCGTGGACGATCTCGACATCGCGCGGCAACTGACGCCGTGGCTGGCGAGCGTTTTTGTCATTCCGGAACAGCGCGGCAAAGGCGTTGGCAAGAAACTCGTCGAACGCGTGGCGGCGGAAGCGAAACAGTTAAACGTGGCAACACTTTACCTGTTTACGGGAGGACAGGAAAGTTTTTATCGCAAGCTCGGCTGGACGGTCTTGCAGCCAGGTGATTGTTATGGTCACGCGATCACCATCATGTGCCGCCGGCTCGCAGCGGGGCCGGAACCTCATTGAGGATTTTCATTTAGAATTGGATATGACGTGAAAAATTATTACATGACTGTCTTTTCACCAAGGCTAACCGGTGGAAAGACTTTCTTTTTATCATTGTTGCTTATTCTAATGACTTCGGTGCCCAAGGCGTTCGCTTCAGCAAGCGACAGTTCGTTAACCCAAGCGCGATTGCTGTATTACGAAAGCCTCAAAGATAAAACGAAACTGGAAACGGCGATAGCGCTGTTTACCACCATCGGCCAAAGCGATATCAGCCTGCAAGGCCGCGCCCAAACCTACATCGGCTCGCTCACGGCGGTAAAGGCCAAATTTGCGTTTTGGCCGCATCAAAAATTGAAGTGGGCCAAAAGCGGCTTGCATTTGATGGATGCCGGGCTGGCGCAAAATCCGGAGGATATCGAAGCGCTTTTTATTCACGGCACGACGTGTTATTATTTGCCGGGATTTTTTGGCCGCGGCGACGACGCGCAGCGCCATCTGCGGGAAATCGTACGTTTGTTGCCGGAACAGGCTTATCAGTATGATCCCAAGCTGATTGCGAACGTCATCCAATTTCTGCTGGGAAAAATCAAGCTCACCGCAGAAGAGCGCGCGCATTTGCAGATGATCAACCTACGGCTGGCGAAACAGTGAAAGCGGAGTATCTGCTGCTCAATCTGCTTATTCTGGCGGGACCGCTGGTGATGAGCTTTGAGAAACAAATTCATTTTGTCGACAAATGGCGCTACGCCTGGCCGGCCATTGCCATCGTTGCCGTTCCTTATATTATCTGGGATGCTCTTGTCACCGGCACGCATTGGTGGTTCAATGAAAAATATACGCTCGATTTTCGCCTTGCCCATTTGCCGCTGGAAGAATGGCTGTTTTTTTTCACCGTGCCCTTCGCCGCACTTTTTATTTGGGAAGTGATCGGCTTCTATGTGCCGCCGCCGGGCCGCCGCTTGCGTGTGATGCGGCGCATTCGCTACGCGCTTTATTCGCTGCAACTATTCGGGCTGGTTTTTTTTGCAAAAGGCAAGGAATACACCGGCCTCATGCTCATCTTCCTGGGCGCCGCCCTGATCATCGATCGGGTATTAAAAACCAATCTGCTGTTGCGCCCGCGGTTTTGGATTTATCTCGCCGTGCTCGTGGGGTTCATCCTCATTTTTAATGGCTATCTCACCGCCCGGCCGGTGGTTTTATATGGCGAGGCGTATCAGCTGGGCTGGCGCATTGGCACGATCCCCCTCGAAGATTTTGGCTATGGCATCTCACTGATTTTTTTGGCGACGATCTTTTATGAGAAATTCAAAGCCGTTTCGGAACGGCTTTAACCGCCAGGACGCGGCGCCGCGGCTTTGCGCAAACGATCCATGATGGCGCGCCCCAGCCCGGTCTCCGGCACGCGCTCAACATAAATCACCTCCAACCCCGCGCGATCCAAACGATGCAGGCAGGAAAACAAATTGGCCGCGGCTTCCGTCAAATCACCTGCCGGCGAAAGAATTTCAATTTTAAAAAAAGGCAAATTTTCGACGGGCGTCTGCAGCACCAGCAAGCCGGCTTTTTTATTAGCCGGAAAGACAAAATCGCCGGGCAAGAATTCCACCGGCGTGCGCGGCGCGTAATGGCTGGGCAATTGTCCCGGCGCATGTGGACGCGGGGATTCTGCTTTGGGCACGACCATGTTGCCGACGACCAGCTCGAGGCTTTCCACCGGCAAACCGCCGGGCCGCAACAGAGTCGGCGGCTCGCCGCTCAAATCGAGAATCGTGGATTCCACTCCGATCGCGCAAGGTCCGCCATCCAAAATCAAATCGACTTGATTTCCCAACTGCTCGGCGACATGCTGCGCCGTGGTCGGGCTGAGGTAGCCAAACGGATTGGCGCTCGGCGCCGCAATCGGCGTTTGCGCGGCGTTCAGCAATGCCAACGCCACCGGATGATTCGGCATGCGCAGCGCGACATTCGGCAATCCCGCCGTCACGATGTCGGGCACCAGATCGGTTTTGGGAACGACCATGGTGAGCGGGCCCGGCCAAAATTTTTCCGCGAGCTGCCGGGCGCGCTGATCGAAACGCGCGCATAATTTTTCCAGCCAGCTCAAGTCGGCAATATGCACAATGAGCGGATCAAAATAGGGGCGATTTTTTGCCGCAAAAATTTTCGCGCAAGCCTGCGCCTTTAAGGCCTCAGCGCCCAAACCGTAAACCGTTTCCGTGGGAAACGCAACGAGATTACCGTTGCGAATAATCTCGGCGGCCAATTGAATCGATGTGGGTGTGGCGGAAATGAGATTCATGCCAATAAAACGTGAATACGGAATATTTCATGTCATGAAGCTAAGAAAGCTGTCATGACAACGGATCACGGATTGCGCCGATTAAATCCGCGTAATCCGTTGTTAATTTGCCTGCTTGTTTGTACACACTGATTACCGCTCACGGAATACCCGTTTCCATCTTTTCCGCTTTTTCCAAAACGATTTTTTCCAACTGCATTTTGTAAGCCTTGACCCGCGCGCGGAATTCCGGAAATTTGCCGCCCAAAATTTGCGCGGCGAGAATGCCGGCGTTTTTCGCATTATTGATGGCGACGGTTGCCACCGGCACCCCCGCCGGCATTTGTACAATTGAAAGCAAGGAGTCCAATCCCTCCAAGGACGAAGCTTTGACCGGCACGCCGATCACCGGCAACGGCGTCATGGCGGCAATCATGCCGGGTAAATGCGCCGCGCCGCCCGCGCCCGCGATGATCACCTCCAGGCCGCGTTCCTCCGCCGTGCGTGCATATTCAAACAAACGTTGTGGCGTACGGTGCGCCGAGACAATGGTCATTGCATACGGCACGCCGAATTCTTGCAACGCCTCGGCAGCTTGCTGCATCACCGGCAAATCGGAATCGCTGCCCATGATGATGCCAACCAATGGATTTGACATGATGATTTACCTTTAACATTCGGTAATTTTAATAACCCAATGCAGACGCGCTACAACAAAACTTGACCACGACGAAGCACTAAGATATAAGGGCGCGCCAAGCTATTTTAGCAAGATGATTGTGGCAAAACAATTAAAATTTTTCAATCATCTTGCCACTATCATCTTGTGTAACCATAGTGTTGCAGTTCCAACAGAATCACGCCCTGATCTTCAGAATTTCCTTGACGCGCCGGGCGTGTTGCAACGCGATGTCAATGTTCTCATTTAAAATGGTTACGTGTCCCATTTTTCGCAACGGCCGCGTTTCCGCTTTACCGTACCAATGAAACGACAAACCTGGAATCGCCAGCAGCTCCGCCAGGCCTTCAACCACCGGCGGTCCGGACTGATTCGGCCCGCCCAAAAGATTCAACATCACCGCCGGGGACAACAGTTGCGTCGAACCCAACGGCAAACCCGCGATCGCGCGCAGATGCTGCTCGAATTGGCTGGTGGCGCAAGCTTCAATGGTGTAATGCCCGGAGTTGTGCGGCCGCGGGGCAATTTCATTGACCAGCAATTGACCCTGCTGCGAAAGAAAAAGTTCGACGCCAAAAACACCGACGCCCTGCAAAGCTTCCACGCACGCCACCGCCATTTCTTGCGCGCGCCGCTGCAAGGATTCGCTGATTCGCGCCGGCGCCACCAGAATATCCAAAATATTACCCGGCGCGGCAAATTGCATTTCCACGACAGCATAACATTTCATCTCGCCGTGGGTGCTGCGCGCCACCATCACCGCCAGCTCTTTTTCCAATGCCACATATTCTTCCAGCATGGAGTTGCCGGGAAGCGCCGTCACCAGATCATCCGGCGTCGATAAAATTTTTACGCCGCGACCGTCATAACCGCCGAAACGCAGCTTCTGCACCACTGGAAATCCGAAACGCTGGCAAGCGGCAAAATCAACTTCATCGACCTGCTGAAAACGCGGCACCGGAATCCCGTGTTGCGCGAAGATTTCCTTTTGGCGCCATTTGTCTTGAATGATTTCCAACAATTCCGGCGCGGGATGAATGCGAAAACCAGAGGCGGCGGATATTTTTTTCAGAAAAACAGCATCGATATGCTCGATATCATACGTCACCACCTCACTGGCGTGCACCAATTCCTGCAGTTTTTGCGGATCATAAAAATCGCCGACGATCTCGACATCCGCGAAATGTCCGGCCGGCGAATTCGGCGTGGGATCCAGCACCGCAACATAAAAACCCATTTGCTTGGCCTGGCTCGCCATCATGCGGCCCAACTGCCCGCCGCCGATAATGCCCAACCGCAGAAACGGGTAAGCGCACTCACGATTCAGATTGATCATTTTTATATTTGCTTTCCATCATCATTTGTGCTTTAATTATAAGATTTAAATCCTGGCGTAAAAAGCAAAGAAAATTTGGAATTTTATGCAAATCGGTATTTACACGTTCGCAGAAACCACCCCGGATCCGGGCACGGGCCGCACGGTGAGCGCGGCGCAGCGGCTGCGCGACTTGCTGGAAGAGGTTGAGCTTGCCGATCAGGTGGGTTTGGAAGTTTATGGCATCGGTGAGCATCATCGCCGCGACTTCGCCGTCTCCGCGCCAGCGGTGGTCTTGGCTGCCGCCGCGGAACGCACCAAACACATTCGGCTCACCAGCGCCGTCACCGTGCTCAGCTCCGATGATCCCGTGCGCGTTTTCCAAGACTTCGCCACGCTGGATCTGCTTTCCGGCGGGCGCGCCGAGATTATGGCCGGCCGCGGATCGTTCATTGAATCCTTCCCGCTCTTCGGTTACGATCTTGATGACTACGACGAATTGTTTGCCGAAAAGCTCGAGCTGTTGTTGAAAATCCGCGAAAACGAACGCGTCACGTGGTCGGGCAAACACCGGCCGCCGCTGCACAATCTTGCCGTTTATCCCCGCCCATTGCAAAACCCGCTGCCGATCTGGATTGCGGTCGGCGGTACGCCGCAATCTGTGGTGCGCGCGGCCACGCTGGGCTTGCCGATGGCCCTGGCCATCATCGGCGGCGCACCGGCACGCTTCGCGCCTTTTGTCGAACTCTTTCGCGACACGGCGCACCGCGCCGGACATGATCTGGCGCAACTGCCAGTGAGCATCAACTCGCATGCGTACATTGCGGACAATTCGCAGCAAGCCGCAGATGAATTCTTTCCTTCTTATGCTGAAGTGATGTCGCGGATCGGGCGCGAGCGCGGCTGGCCGGCCATGACGCGGCAGCAATTCGACACCTTGTGCTCGTCGCAAGGCGCTTTGCTGGTCGGCAGCCCGCAGGAAGTCACCGAAAAAATCCTTTACCAACATGAGATTTTCGGCCATCAGCGTTTTCTCGCCCAGCTCAGCGTCGGCACGATGCCGCATGCCAAAGTCATGCGCGCCATTGAACTTTTGGGAACCGTCGTGGCTCCTGCCGTGCGCCAGGAAATCGCGCGCCGCACGGCCGCGAAATAGATCTCTCTTCCTGGTGTCATGACAAAGAGTTTCAATATTTTTTAAAATTCGATGCAACCTTTTGGGGCGCTTCCGGCACTTATCAATAGATATGAAAATTCTATCAAAGTATCTTGCCCAGCGCGCGGATCGGCGGTTGGTGCGCAACTTTCTCGCGCGCCGGGACGAGCAGACTTTCCGCGCGCTGTATCACCGGCACACACCTGCGCTTTATCAATTGGCGCTGCGTTTGGCCAGCTGGAACGTTCACGAGGCCGAGGAGGCCGTGCAGGACACGTGGCTGCGTGCCATTGAGGCTCTGGAGAAATTTCGTTGGGAATCGAGCTTGCGCACGTGGCTCTCCGGCATTACGATCAATTGCTGCCGCGAATTGTATCGGCAGCGCGCGCGACGAAGCGACGAGCGGGTTGCCGAGCAGTATGTGCAAGAAGACGCCACCACGAATGATTGCGAGCCTCTCGATTTGGAGCAGGCGATTGCGGCGCTGCCAAACGGCTATCGGCAGGTTTTGGTGTTGCACGATGTCGAAGGCTATACGCATGAGGAGATCAGCCGCCTGCTCGACATTGAAGTCGGCACCTCCAAAAGCCAGCTCGCGCGTGCGCGCCGCTCGGTGCGTGAGGCCCTGCAAGTGGTCGCGGAAAAAAGCGCGAATCGGAGAATATAAAAATGAATCACACCCAAAATCATGACGAGCTGAATCCGGAAGAAAGAAAAAAATTCACGGCCTTGTCGCGCCGGCACTCGCCGGCAGCCACGCTGGAAGCGAGAATTGTCAGTGCGCTCAAAGCCCAGGGGCATATCCAAATGACGCCGGCGCCGCCAATATGGACGCCGCCGCGTTGGGCCGGCGCCTTCGCCGCCGCACTGGTGTTTTTGGCGCTTGGCTTTGGGTTGGGAAAATGGCAAAGTGGTACGTCGCCACAACAAACGCGTCACCATCTGTTTGTTTTGTTTCTTTACGATTCACCGGAAACGCCGCCTGATGATATAAGCAAAGTCGCCGAATACAGCGGCTGGGCGCGCCAAATCGGCATGTCGAAACGAATGATCAGCGGAGAAAAATTGAAGGACGGCGGGCGGCTGCTGCGCCAGGTTCGCGGGCAACTTGAAATTCGCGAGGTGCGCGAGGCGACAGAACCGCACGTGCTCGGCGGCTACTTTTTAATCGCAGCGGAAAATTACGACGATGCCCTCAAGGTCGCGGCCAGTTGTCCGCACCTCAAATATGGCGGTTTGATCGAACTGCGGGAGATCGATCAGATTTGAATCTTATGCGAAGTCCGACTTGCGCAGCAAGATTTTGCTAAATTAAAAAATCAGCGCACGCAAGTCCGACTTCGCAAAACTACGGAGGCCTAAAATGCTTTCTCAACAACACAGAACCAACCGAGGCGCATGGCGCACGCTGTTTGCCTTGATTTTGCTTGGTATGGCAAGTCTCGGCATCATCGCCGCATCATCATCGCAGCAGAAATCGGCGAGCACGCTGGCGCAGGCCGGTTTCGAGCGTTTCAAAAAGCTCGAGGGCAAATGGCGCGGCCGTAGCACGAAAGGCTGGGAGGAAATTATCCATTTTAAAACGATTGCCCAAGGCTCGGTGGTCGTGGAAACCTCTTTCGATGCGCATCCGAACGAGACGATGATGACGATGTTCTACCTGGATGGTGATCGCCTGCTCCTGACGCATTATTGCGTGGCGCGCAACCAGCCGCGCCTCGAAGCCACTGCTTTCGAAGATGATGGCCGCACCATCACGTTCACGTTTCGCGATGCCACCAATCTTCCTTCACGCAATCAGGGGCACATGGATAAAGCGGTATTTCGCTTTGCGGACGACAATCACTACAGCTCGCAGTGGACGTGGTATCAAGACGGCAAGGAAAGCTGGATGGAGGAAATCAAATGTGAACGCCAATCCGCAGAGAAAGCCGCAGATTCAAAATAAGTGGTATTCGTGGCGGCTCTAAGCAGGCCAAGGCCGGAATCAAATAAAAAGACAATACGCCCACTGAATTGGCAATCCCACAGAATTACTTTTTGCTCTATTTCAGTGGGAGTTCTTTTTCTGTGGGCGGAAATCTTTGTATTTTTGTACAAACCTGGTTTCAAAAAGACTCAAGTTCACGCTGCTTTTTTAAAAGTGCCCGACTGGCCCCAGTGAGTCGCATTGAACAGCCTACGGGCAGCAGCTCTGGGAACCAATAAAATCCATCGTTAGAACCATCAAGGGGCGAGATTCATGTTGTCGTTTTATAACGCCCCCTTTGGAGCTTCCAAATTTTTTGATTGATCGATTTCCAGGGCGTCGCCCTTTGCTTTCATATTGTGCCCCCTTGGGGTTGTTTTGGGGTGCGAAAGAATTCGACTTAACATTGTCGTCATAAGCTATTTCTTTTTCGAGGCCTTTGCCCGCATGTTGAAATCCAACGCCAACCCGAGCCAATACGCCAAATCCGCCTGGCGTTTGGTGCCTGCGGGGTTGATGAACACAAAGCCTTTCATCGGTCTGCCGGTGAAATCCATTTTGCGGCAGCCTTTTTTCGTCAAGGCCGTTTCATAAACCGCCGGATCGAGGCGCGCCATCAAATCCTCGTCCAAAATGCCGACACACATCTTGCCATTGACCATAAACGTCAAGCCGCCCATCATTTTCTTCTCTTCGACTTGGCGCTGTGTCGCCAGCGTTTCCCTCACACGCTGCGCGAGAGTTTCATTGTAGGCCATAAAATCTCCCTTGAAAGTTCCGCCGGTTTGAAATACTACCGGTTTCCAAACAAATGCCTTTATCCAACGGGGTAAAGATTGAACATGACTGCCCGGAATGCGTGTAATGGATAATGCAAGCTTGCATGATGCTTTACACCGGTTTCTGGCTGCGCCCGTAAGGCCCGGCCATGAACGAGATCAATACGTTTTCCATCAAAATGTGGGAGAACAACGGAACGTGTCACTCCGATTCCCGCCGCCGCGAAACGGAAAATTTTCAAAGCAAAGAAACCAGGCACTGCCGCGGTCGAGGTTACCGGTGGGTTCGCCGGCGAGCACGAGGTCGATCTGCATCATTCGCGCCGACTCCGCAGGTTGCCAACCTCTTCACGCAAAGACGAAATTTGCTGGCGGAGTCTTTGCAATTCAATAGCGAGATTGTTTTCTGCCGTCACCTGGGCTTGCTGATTTTCCGCTTCGTGCTGTGCCTGCATGGCGTTGACGATGATGGCAATGAACAAATTTAACACGGCAAAACTCGTGATGATAATGAAAGGCAGGAAGAAAATCCACGCCCACGGATAAGCTTCCATCACAGGCCGGACGATGCCGGAGGACCAATTGTCGAAGGTCATGATCTCGAAAAGCGAGTACATGGCGCGGCCGATGGTGCCGAACCAGGCGTCGAATTTTTCTCCGAACAATTGGTTCGCCAAAACGGCGGTGACGTAATAAACCAGCATCAACAAGACGATGATTGACAGCATGCTCGGCACCGCGTTGAGCAGCGCTTGCACGACAGCGCGCAGCTTTGGCACGACGGAAAACATGCGTAAAACCCGCAGCACGCGAAAAGCGCGCAGCACCGACAGGTTGCCGATCGCCGGCATGAGCGAGATCGCGATGATGAGAAAATCGAAAACATTCCAACCGTTGACGAAAAAGCGGCGGCCATAAACGATCATTTTGGCCGTCAATTCCAGAACGAAAATCGCGAGCGCAAGGCGGTCGATCATTTTCAACAGCGGCCCGAAGCGCGTCATCATCGCCTCGGACGTCTCTAACCCCAGGGTGATGGCATTGAGCAGAATAACCGCAGTAATAAAATTTTGTGCGCGCGAAGACTCGACCAATATTCGCAAGCGCTCTAAAAAAGTCATGGTAGAAAAAATTCCAAAGGTTTTTGTCGATTCGCGATTTGAATTACCACGGAGGCGCCGAGTTCATGGAGAGGGCGCGGAGAACAGCAAATGTTTACTAAAAAATTTTCTCCGTGACGCTCCGCGATCTCAGTTGCTCCGTGTTTTGATAGGCGGTTGAGTTTTAGGCCGCCCCGTTTGCGGGGCCGGCAGATTTCAACTCGTTTGAAAAACGAGCCGCATTTCATGTGATTAAACAATCGCCCACCACCTGGCAATCGCGGACAATACTCCGGATTTGCCAGGTGGTGGGCGATGAAATTTTTGGCAACTGTCTTTTACGCCAGCTTGGGGATGGGCATGGCGTTGCTCCCTTTGCCGCCGCTCAATGCGGCTTGAATCAACAGAAACTCGCCGACGTTATCCATCGTCACCAGGCCGACGAGTTGGCCGTTGCGCAGAACCGGCATGGTATGACAGCCGCACGATTGCAGCCGCGCCAAGGTGGCTTCCAGCATGTCGCCAAAATCGACGGCCTGAAAATCACGCTGCATGACTTCCGCCACGGCGGCGTATGGACTCGCTTTGGCGAGCGCCAGGAGCAGATCCGCCCGGGTCAACACGCCGACGACTTTTTGATTTTCCACCACGGGAAAATCCTGCTGCGAGCCGCGTAGAATCAATTCGACGGCGCGCGCCAACGTGTCGTGCGGCGACAGCGTTTGAAAATTCGTGAGCATGGCGCGCCCCACCGGAATGCCGCCCAACGCCGATTTCATTTGCACCATGCTGGCCTCCTGCGTCGCGCCGATCCACACAAAAAGGGCGATGAACAACAAAAACGGATTACTGAACAAGCCGATGAATCCGAAAATGAGCGCGATGCCCTGACCAATATGGGCGGCGATCTGCGTGGCGCGGGTGTACTCCATTTTGGTAGCCAGCAGCGCGCGCAGCACACGACCGCCATCCATCGGGAAGGCGGGGATCAAGTTAAAAATGACCAGCGAGACATTCACCACCATCAAGCGTTCTATAAATGAGCCGCTGGTGAGGCTCAATTTTTCAAGCGGCTCAAAGCCATTGGTGATTTGCAGCCAGACAAACAAAGCCGCGGCAATCACCACATTGACCGCCGGGCCGGCGAGCGCGACCCATAGTTCTTGTTTCGGCTCATCCGGCATACGCTCCAAACGCGCGACGCCGCCGATCGGCAACAAGGTGATGTCGCGGGTTTTAATGCCGTATTTCTTGGCCATTAACGCATGGCCAAACTCATGCAGGAGCACGCAGCCAAACAACGCCATGATGAAAGCCAGTCCCATCACCGTGGCTTCCAGCGTTTTACCGGCCAGCCAATGGCTCAGGCCGACCCAAACGATGATGAGCAAAAATGTCGCGTGAATAAAAACGCCGATGCCGGCGTACTCGCCAATTTTCCATGACCACTTCATGTTTTTCCTTTCCGTAAAAATTACAGGGCATACCGTAACAAACACCCGACGCCGCCCAGGCGCAATAAAGGCTCGCTTTGATTGACAATTTCGACTTTGCAGCCGTGTTTTTCGGCGAGCCGCACCATTGCTTCCTTGAGATCAGTGTCGCGAACTTTCTTTTCGCCGCATTCCGGACAAGCCGCAGGCTTTTTGCTTTCGGCGCCAATGGCGTCACACGCCGAACACAACCAACCGGCTGCAGGCGCATAGGCCTTGGCCAAGATCAAAACGTCCGTCTGACCCCAGCGCAACGCATTGAGACTATCGACGGCGCCAATCACCGCGAGGCCATTGGTGTTGATTTCGCGCTGCAAGCGCTCGACCATGGCTTGCGATTCCATTTCTTCGCGCTCGACAAAAGCGGAGATGGTCGCGGCGACGATGTCGGAAACATTGTCACGCGGCGTAGTGGCGACGACGTCGACGACTTTCGCGGCCACGTGCTTGGGCAGTGCGCGTTGCAGGCGCGAAACCATGCGCGGTTCGCCGGCGAGAATCAAATGCGTGTGACCGCCCTGCGCCATCAAGCGGTCGATGATTTTAATTTTCTCTTTAATGAAATGCTCGGTCTGTTCGCGGCGATGATGCTGATAATGCTCTTTGGTCCAGCCGCGATCGACGCGCTCGCGCAGTTCGGGGCGTTCCTTCCAAATCTGCTCCGTGACCGTTCCGAGATTGACTTCGAAGATGCGTGCGTTGTCTTCGTTCGTCAACACCACGACGTAGCGATGATACGTGTCCTTCAATTCCACCAAATGATAAACGTTCGGTACTTCATCGACGGCGAGC
Source organism: bacterium (assembly GCA_022072515.1). Taxonomy (GTDB): domain Bacteria; phylum Zhuqueibacterota; class Zhuqueibacteria; order Zhuqueibacterales; family Zhuqueibacteraceae; genus Zhuqueibacter. The sequence continues at coordinate 16,864 of JAJVHT010000042.1, read as the reverse complement.
CAATTCGGCAGCGGCACACGAAATTGCAGCGGCAAAAAGAACGGCTGTTTGCCGCCGCGCACAAACACGGCCGTGCCTTTCGCGTCCGCCTGCAATTCACTGGCGAGATACGTTTCCACGCGGCCGAACGTTTCTTCCAGCATGCGCCGCGTGTTGCCGCTGAAGCTTTTGCGCAACAAGGCAATGCGTTCATCCATAAAAACGCGATAACCGGCGACGCCGTTTTCCAGATTCAAATAACAACTGATGATCGGCGCTTCGCTTTTCTCCAACGTCACCAAATTGCGAATATGTTGATGCAAGTTTTTGAGTTCCATATCATTGGCTCCTATTAGGTAACGGCGGCGTTATTGGACAACACGGTTGCATTGATTTTGTTCTGGCCTGGTGGCTTCATCCGCATCACCAGCACCTTGTCGACGCGGTGGCCGTCCATGTCCATCACTTCGAAGCGCAGGCCGTTCCATTCAAAATGATCGGTCGGCTTGGGGATGCGCTCCATGTGCATCATCACGAAACCGCCGAGCGTTTGATACTCGCCGGTTTCTTCATTCGGCAGCACGGCAAGCTGAAAATGTTTTTTGAACTCCTCCACCGGCAACATGCCGTCCACCAGCCAGGAGCCGTCTTCGCGCTTGACGATCATCGGCTCGTTCGGCGTGTCGCTCGAAGGCATGTCGCCGACGATGGCCTCGAGAATGTCGTTGAGCGTGATCAAGCCCTGCACGCTGCCGTATTCGTTGAGCACCAGCGCGATGTGCGTGCGCGATTGTTTGAACAACTCCAAAACTTTGAAGGCGCGCATGCTCTCGGGCACGTACAGCGGCTGTCGCAACGCGCTTTTGAGATCGATTGGTTGGCCGGCCAGACTGCGCGCCAGTAAATCTTTCATTTTGACGACGCCGAGAATGTGGTCGAGACTGCCCTCGCACACGGGATAACGCGAGCGGCCGCTGGCGGCTTTCTCCTGCACGGTTTCAGGCGCGTCATCGACTTCCAGCCAAACGATATCATCGCGCTGGGTCATCAACGTGTAAACCCGCCGGTCGCCGAGTTTGAAAATGCGCTCGACCATATCCTGTTCGGCTTTCTCAAACACGCCGGCTTGTTTGCCCTCTTCGAGCATGATTTTGATTTCATCTTCCGTGACCGGCGGTTCGGTCGATGGCTTCACGCCGATCACGCGCAGCACGGCATTGGTGGAATGGCTCAAGAAACTCACCGCGGGCGACGCGGTCTTGGCGAGAAAGCGCATCGGCTTGATCAACGTTGCGGCGATACGCTCGGGATTGTTGAGCGCCAAACGTTTCGGCACCAGCTCGCCAATAATGAGCGACAAATACGTGATGAGCGCCACGATCAATCCCAAACTGATGGCTTTGCTGTACGGCGCCAAGAGCGGAATCTTTTCCAGGTAAATCGCCAATTGCTCTGCGATGGTCGCGCCACCGTAAACGCCCGCGAGCACGCCGACGAGCGTGATGCCGAATTGTACCGTTGACAGAAAGCGGGTTGGATCTTTGGCCAAATCCAAAACGGTACGCGCACCGTCGTTGCCGGCTTTGGCCCATTGCTGCAAGCGCTCTTTGCGCGAGGACATGACCGCGGCTTCGGTCATTGCAAAGACGCCGTTGGCCAGGATTAAAATGAAGATGAACAAAACTTCCGAGGTGATCGAGGGCATGGGTTGATTCCTTTTAGCAAGGTTAAAAATAGCTGGCGCATTTGGGGAAGCATATTCTCAAAATACAAAATTTGAAAAATCCTCCAAGCTAATTTTAACTGTTTTCGCAACCTGTCGGTGCGTAACCAACTCGTCATGCTGGAAGCATCCGGTTACTATCAAGCACGGCGCTGGACGGGAACAAGATTCATCCGGAAAGACAATTTTTCTCGTCACCATGACTGCGGCTTTACCGACACTTCAACCCAGCACTTCTTCATGAGAAACCGGCGGTGAGTTCTCCGGCATTGACAAAGCCTCGGCGTTGCGGCGCGGACGTACGAGCGAAAGAATCACCGCGATCGCCAAAATCCCTGCGACCACGCCGAGCGAGACGGCAATGGGCAGTTTGTAAAAATCCATGATCATCATTTTGATGCCGACGAAAACGAGAATGGCGGCGAGGCCATAGCTGAGGTAATGAAACATTTGCATGATGCCCGCGAGTGCAAAATACAACGCGCGCAAACCCAAAATCGCAAACACATTCGAAGTGTACACGATGAACGGATCCGTGGTGATGGCGAGAATCGCCGGAATCGAATCGAGCGCAAAAACCACGTCGGTGGTTTCGACAATCAGCAGCACGACGAGCAGCGGCGTGGCGAAACGGCGCCCGTCACGCTTGACGAAAAATTTATCGCCCTCAAAATTCTTCGTGACCGGCATGAAGCGCTGGAATAATTTCAGCACCGGATTTTTTTCGGGATGCACTTCTTTGTCCTGCTGCATGGCGAGTTTGATGCCGGTGATGATCAGGAACGCGCCGAAAATGTAAATCACCCAATGAAAGTGCTGGAGCAGAGTGATGCCGGTGGCGATGAAAATCGCCCGCATGATGAGCGCGCCAAGAATGCCCCAGAACAGCACTTTGTGCTGATACAGCGCCGGCACGCGAAAATACGCGAAGATCATGATGAAGACGAAGATGTTGTCCACGCTCAGCGCTTTTTCCAGCAAGTAGCCGGTGAGAAATTCCAGCGCCGCTTCTTCGCCGCGAAAGAAATAAATGCCGGCGTTGAACGTCAACGCCAGCGCAATCCACACCGCGCTCCACCACAGCGCTTCTTTAACTTTGACTTCATGCGCTTTGCGATGAAACACGCCCAAATCCAGCGCCAGCATCGCCAGCACGAAAACGTTGAAGCCGATCCATAGCAGCAGTTCGTTTGACATGGTGCCTTCTCCAAAGTTGCATTTACCAAAGCTTGTTACTAAGAAAACTTGTCGCCCACAGAAAAGGAAATCCCACAGAAAAAACTTATTCGCAGCATTCGATTTTTGCTTCAGCGGGATTTCCATTGCTGTGGACAAGTGCTTTTACTTTTATTGCTCTTATCCGTTGGCCGTTTCTCAATCCGTTGGGCCAAGCTTTAAGCTCTTAAATTCATTCGTTCTTTTTTCCTGGCGCGCAGCGTGCGCATGATGATGATGACGAACGTCACTGCGGTGAGCGGCAGAACGAACGATTCCATGATCATGCTGAACGCCGGCAGGGCGTCGTGTTGCGTGGCGGCTAAAATCAGATACAGCGTGTACGCGATATAATAACCCAGAAACAGCGCGCCTTCCCAGCGTGCAATCAGGTTGCCGGTGAAAAAAATCGGCAGACAGGCCACGGCCACGGCGAGCATCACGGGAATATCGAAGCGCAGCGCGGCCGTGGAAACGGCAACGCCGCTCGGCGACACGAGTGCTGAGAGGCCGAGCACCGAGAGAATGTTAAAGATGTTGCTGCCGACGACGTTGCCGACGGCGATGTCGCGTTCGCCGCGAATGCTGGCGATGATCGAGGTCGCGACTTCCGGCAGCGAGGTGCCCGCGGCGATGATGGTGAGGCCGATGATCAACTCACTCACGCCCAGCGATTGCGCAATGGCCACGGCGCCGTTGACCAGCCAACGCGAGCCGAGCACGAGCAGGCCGAGGCCGATGATGATCAGCCCGAGGTTGACGAGCCAATGCGGCTTGGATTTGCCGTTGCCGTATTCGCGCGCATATTCATCCTGCATTTGCTTTTGCTCCCTGCGGCTTTGGCGAATGACGAAGATGGTGTACGTCACCACACCAGCAAAGAGCAGTGCACCTTCGATGCGGCCGACGTTGCCATCGAGCGCCATCAAAGCCAATATAAAGGACGTGCCGATCATGATCGGCACGTCGATTTTAATCAATTGCCGCGACACCACGAGCGGCGTGATCGTCGCGGAGAGGCCGAGAATGAAGAGTACGTTGAAGATGTTGCTGCCGACGACGTTGCCGAGCGCAATATCCGCCTGCCCGGCGAAGGTCGATTGCACGCTGACCGCCAATTCCGGCGCGCTGGTGCCATACGCGACGACGGTGAGGCCAATCACCAGCGGCGAAATGCCGACGGCGGCGGCGAGCTTCGAAGCGCCGCGCACCAACGCTTCGGCGCCGATGATCAGCAAAATCAAGCCGAGAACGAAAAGACTGAAAGTGAGAATATCCAAGCAACAATTCCTTTATGAAATTCAAGAAAAACCTCTTGGCCTACGGCAGGGCAAGCACGATCGCAAAGGTTTTTTAAAGTCAAAATGATTTAGTTGCTAACGCACTCAAACTCAGAATAAAATTCTGAAAGTTTTTTAATTCAAAAACCAAATAAACACGGAGCCGCGGAGAAAACCGAGAAAGCACGGAGAACAAGAAATGTTTTCTAAAAGCTTTTCTCCGCGATACTCAGTTATCTCCGATGCTCCGTGTTTTAAAAAGGCTTTTAGTTTTTTGCTGTCCCGCTTGCGGGACTTCGGATTTCAGCTTGTCTGAAATCCTGGCGTAGTCTGTAAATAGTCAAATCTGTGCAAAAAAAGCAAAGATATTCCACACGGATTTATCAGCGTGGTTTTTTATCCGCGTGGAAGCCTATTGGTTCCGGCTTGTCCGGGTTTTGACTTTGAATGCTTTTGATTTCCGCGCGCCAGCGTAATTTTCAAAACCGGCGGGGTGATGAGCGTCGTCACAATCACCATAATGACGATCGCCGAAAACATCGCGTCGTTGATCACGTTCAAGCTTTTGCCGATGCCGGCGAAGATGAGGCCGACTTCGCCACGCGGGATCATGCCGACGCCGACGGTGAGGCGGTCATAGCCTTTTTCCAAAACCCCGAGGCCGCAAATTTGTTTGCCGATAATGGCCGCAATCGTCAACCCCGCGGCGACGCCGAGCACGGATAAATTCGCGAAGGTTTCGAGCCGCACTTGTATGCCCATCAGCACAAAAAAAATCGGCACGAAAAACGTCGCCAGCGGTTTGAGCCATTGTTCGAGGTGCAGCTTCTCGCGGAAATGGTGAAAATGTTTTTCTTCGAGAATGAGCCCGGCGGCAAACGCGCCGATGATGGCCGCGAGACCGACTTTGTTCGCGAGATACGACAGCGCAAACGCGAGCAACAGCGCAGAAATCAGCATGACGCCGCCGGTGCGGAGTTTTCCCAATTGGTGCATGAGTTTCGGCACGAGCCAGACGCCGAGGCCAAGCGCGCCAGCGAGAAAAAGAAACGCGGTGCCGATCAAACGCAACAACGCCCCCACTTCCAAAGCCTGTCCGGCGCTCGCCGCGGCAATGATGCCGGAAATCACCGCGAGAATGATCAAGCCCAGCACGTCGTCGATCACCGCGGCGCCGAGAATGATTTGCGCCTCGGGCTTTTGCAATTGGCCGAGATCTTTAAACACGCGCGCGGTAATGCCGACACTGGTGGCGCACAGCACGGCGCCGACGAACATGTGAACGTAATTCAAGCTAAAATCCGCCGGCACCGCGGCGGCAAGCTCGGCCGGCAATTCTTTAATAAAAAACCAGCTCACACCGAAGCCTAAAAAGAACGGCGCGACGATGCCGAGCAGCGCGACCAATAACGACGACGCGCCGACTTTCATCATGCCTTGCACGGTGGATTCCAGCCCGACTTCGAAGAGCAGAATGATGACGCCGACGCGGGCGAGACTGTCGATGACGACGGCCCAGTTTTCCTGCATGACGTGCGCGCGCAGCGGTTCAAAAAAATTCCACGCTGGATTGAGCAGAATCAAATTGCCGAGCACGACGCCGCCGAGCAATTCGCCGAGCACCGCCGGCTGGCCGAGGCGCTCGAAAATTTCGCCGCCGATTTTGGCGACGGCGAGAATGACGATGAGCGCCAACAACACCGGCGCGACCGGATCGGCATGCGCGTCGCCGGCGGCAAAGGCCGAAGTGGAAAACAGGAACAGTGTGATGAAAATCGTCTTGACTTGGAAACTCAAGCCCATTCTAACCTCTTCATTTTGAATTACGCTCGTTGCATGTGGAAAGTCCGTCTTTTTTCTGCTCATCCTTTTTCGGCGGTTGCAAGCGGTGACGTATCAGATTTTTAATTTTAACCACCATTTTATGCTCGGCTCCCAATAAGCCGATCCCCAGAATGAGGAAAATCGTTCCGGGCATGAGCGGCAAAAATACACCGGCGACGCCGATGATAAGGAAGATATAGCCGAGAGCTTGTTTTAAGCGAAGAATCATGTAGCTTTCCGTTTTAATGATAACCATCATAATCATTCGTGCAACCACAGTGCACGGGCTGGCGGGTATATGAGGCGCAAAGCCGTAGGCCACTGAACCAAGTTGCCCAAGCGAGTGTGGCTTCCAGCCGGCGCCCTCACATACCCTGCGGGCGTAGCCCGCGCTCAGCTTTAATCCCTCTAATCAAAATCAAACATCTCACCGAGAAAAGATTTGCGGCGGCGGCCTTGGGGGTAATGGCGGTCGTCGTCATATTTTCGGCTTTCGTAACGATCATCGTCATCGTCGTAAACTTGGCGCCCTGCAAAAGCGGCGGCAGCCGATTTCTCGATGATTTTATCCAGCTCGCCGCGGTCCAGCCACACGCCGCGGCATTGCGGGCAGTAGTCGATCTCGACGCCTTGGCGGTCGGCCATTTTTAATTCAATGGTTTTGCATGTTGGGCATTGCATGGTTTGTTCTCCTTGAGTAAAATTTTATTTTCCACAATCGGAGTGCAAGTTTTAGCTTGCAAATGAAATGCTGCAAAAAAGCCGTGTTGTTATCGCAGCGCCGCGAGCGCCGCATTGTAAATCTCAACCAGCTCTTCGCTCTTGGCGACGGTAATATTCAAATCGCGCAGCAGGCCGTCGTTGATTGCGTAAATCCAACCGTGTACAGTCAGTTCCTGTCCGCGCGTCCACGCGTCCTGCACGATCGTGGTTTGGCAAACGTTGACGACTTGCTCGATAACGTTCAACTCGCAAAGTTTGTCACCGCGTTTCGCCTCGTCGCTGATCATGCTTAAATGCGCGCTGTGTTTTTGGCGCACGTCCTGCACGTGCCGCAGCCAGTTGTCGATCAGGCCGAGCCGGTCGCGGCGCAGCGCCGCTTTCACGCCGCCGCAGCCATAGTGGCCACAGACGATGAGGTGTTTGACTTGCAAAACTTCCACCGCGAATTGCATCACGGACAAACAATTCAAATCCGTGTGCACCACGAGATTGGCGACATTGCGATGCACGAACAACTCCCCCGGCATCAAACCGACAATCTCATTGGCCGGGACGCGACTGTCCGAACAACCGATCCACAAATAGTCGGGCGCTTGCTGGCGCGACAATTTGGCGAAAAACTCCGGATCGTGTGCGGTGATCCGATTGGCCCACGCCCGGTTGTTGTCAAAAAGCTGATTTAAAATTTGCATGAGTACGATTGTTTTAAGCCGCTTACTCTTTCTCACGTCACAATTTTACTCGTTTTAAAAATTTTGTAAAACGCGTATGTGTATGAGAAGGAGTACGAGCTTGCGATTAATACAACCGCAAGCTCTCCAACCGCGCGATACGCTTCTCCATCGGCGGATGAGTGCTGAACAAACTGAGAATCGCACTGCCGCCGCTGAAGGGGCTGACGATGAACATGTGCGCCGTGGCCGGTGTTGCGTCCATAGGAATTTGCTGCGCAGCGCCATGCAGTTTGCGCAACGCATTCGAGAGAGAACGCGGGTTGCCGGCGAGACGCGCGCCTTCTTCATCCGCCATATACTCGCGGGCGCGGCTGATCGCCATTTGAATCAACATCGCGGCAATCGGCGCAACGATGATCGAGACGAGCGCGGCAATGGGGTTCGTGCCGCCTTCTTCATCGTCACTGCGCCCGCCACCAAAGAGCATGGAGAATTGCGCGATGTTGGCGATCATGCTGATGGCGCCCGCTATCGTGGCGGCAATCGTGCCAATCAGAATGTCGCGATGTTTGATATGCGCCAATTCGTGTCCGATCACACCGGCCAGCTCATCGCGGTTGAGAATGCGCATAATGCCTGCGGTTACGGCAACTGCCGAATTTTCCGGATTTCTTCCCGTGGCAAAAGCGTTGGGCTGGTCATTGGGGATGAGATAAACTTTCGGCATCGGCAAGCCGGCGCGCGTCGCCAAATTGCGCACGATGCTGTGCAATTCCGGCGCTTCGCGCTCGGTCACTTCATTCGCGCCATACATTTTCAACACAATTTTATCACTGAACCAATAGCTGAAGAAATTCATCGCTATGGCCAAACCAAACGCGATGAACATGCCGGTTTGGCCGCCGAGGGCGTTGCCAATCACCGCAAACAGCGCGGTGAGGCCCGCCATTAAAGCAAATGTTTTAATTCTATTCATCAAAAATCTCCTTTGAAAATTTAAGTTGTATTCGACCAAATTTACCGAACAGGATAGGCCGCGGCGGTCATGGGCGTGCGGGTTTGCGGCCGGACACAAGCGTCCCCCGAGACAACGGGACACTTTGCCATGACCGAAACGACACCGATGGCAGCACCGCGCAAAATTTCAACGCTGAATTAAAGGTGGGCCGGAGGCGGAATGTCGTTCAGCGCCGGCGCCAGGAAAAGAAAAATCTTCTGGCCGTCGCGTTGAAGCAGAAACTTTGCAATATGGGGGGGAGATAAAAACCTGCGCTGCTGCGTTCGCGCGAACAAGCGCAACAGCCTGGCAGCCCAATAACGCCATGAAAACCAGCGGCGGACTTCGCCGCTGAGTGCAGGCAAAGCCGGGGCCGCCGACATCATCAGATGGAAATCATCCGCCGCAAAGAGAAAATGCCAATACATCAAGAACAGCATAATCGCACTTTCGGCAAGGGACAACACCCAAAAAAATTCTATTCCGGTTGCGACATCATTTGCACTAATTGTATACATAAGCATCAAAAGATATTCAATACAATCAAGCTAACCAACACCAGGTATATAAGGATTTTGGCACGCAATGTCAAGATTTTTCGGCAATGGCTCGTAATGCCGCAGAGTGATGACACGATAACTGTCCGGGCGCTTTAACTTATTGGACACACAAAAGCGCCCGGGCAATATTGGGTCTGATGCGTTTAACGGCCCGCGCGTTCAATTGTCGAAATTCCGGTTTAATGTCACCAACTCAAAACGTATGCCGTTTTGTTCGAGCACGGAAACGATATTAAGTACTTTGCTGGCCGTGATTTGTTCCAGGCGTTTCTGCAAATTTGCTTTGACTTTCTCGAACTGCTGGTTTTTAAATTCCTGAAACAAGCGCCAGCCTTGTTCATCGCGCACGAGCAGGCGTTCACCCGGCGACAGGCAATTGGTCGCGCGCACCGTTGCCGTATCCGCGGCTAAAGACGTGGTGACCGAACGGGCGCTCTCGCCCAATTGTGTCAGCAGAAAATCAGACACACACGCGCTGATTTCCCTTTCCAATTCTGCTTTCGATTTGTGCATCGCTTCGTTGTTTTTTCCGCACCTGGGCCCGGACATAAAATAAAAAAGCCAGCACTCTTCTCGTCTTGATTATCAGAGTGCTGGCTTACGCTCTAGCTGACCCGCCTGTTCAGGCTTGTCTTCTATCTTGTCAACCAACTAAAAAATTTTCAATCGCCCGCGATCCCGCTACCGTTCTTTTGCTTGCATTGCTCAAATTACCGGCAGCTTGACCATCTTGGTAAAAAGTTAGACGACGCTGCAACCCAAAAAGTTTCGCGGTTGGGTTCAGGAGGCAGATTTTTTTTTCAATTCCTCTTCAAGATTTTTATTTAAGCAGAAAACAAACACGCGTTCACCTGTGCGCGAACTAATATCCGTGTGCAAAGACACAATTTCGGCGCCGGTTTTTTCCTTTATCATATTTGCCAAAAGCGGGCGCGAGCTTTCGATGAGCCGCATGCGAACTTGTTTGATCAGTTGCGCGCCGTCTTTTTCCGCGGCCAACTGCTCTTCCGCCGGCGTCAACACGCCCCTGAGGCGGATGAGAATCATGTCTTGAATAATGAAGGACCGCGACTCTTTCGGACCGCGGCCAAGATGCTCGCGCTCAAATTGTGTTATGGCCGTGCTGATATCGGCTTCGATTTGGCCTTTGGTTTTATTAAGTAGACTCATTCTTTGCGTAATCATTGACTGCGTTAAATCAAGATAACGAAATCATCGCAAAGAATCAACCAGTATTTGTCCGCAAATTTTCGCCGCCGCTGCCGCGGGCTTGCGCATGAGGCACGGGCCATCGTAAATAGCACCTAAGGCAACAAAGCGCATCTGACAATTTTTTCAGACATCGAATTTTTCCGGCGCGGCGGCTGTACGCGGCGTGACGGGAATCGCCTTGACAATGCCGCGCAACATGCCGGCAAAAATCAGCTCGTGCAGCGGATAAAGCGCATACCAATAAAGCAGGCCGAGCATGCCCACCGGATCGAAGATCGCCGTTTGGCGGATCGTGGTGGCCGGACCCTGCGCTTCAATTTCGAACTGCAACCAGGCGCGACCGGGCACTTTCATTTCAGCGAACAAGCGCAGCAAACGATTCGGCTCATACGCTTCGACGCGCCAAAAATCGAGCGTATCTCCCGGCATGGGCCATTCGGGGTCGCGGCGGCCGCGGCGCATGCCGGCCCCGCCGATGAGCAAATCGAAGAATCCCCGCAAACGCCACAACCAATTGCCATAATACCATCCGGTTTTTCCGCCAATACGAC
>JAJVHT010000042.1:0-6026 GCA_022072515.1 bacterium | reverse complement strand
GGCATGGGCCATTCGGGGTCGCGGCGGCCGCGGCGCATGCCGGCCCCGCCGATGAGCAAATCGAAGAATCCCCGCAAACGCCACAACCAATTGCCATAATACCATCCGGTTTTTCCGCCAATACGACGAATCGGTTGCATTGCCGCTTCGGGCGTGCAGGCGACTCGCAGCGAGCGCGAATCGACGAGACGCGTGCCGAATTTGACGCCGCCCCAACTCTTGACCTCGCCCGGCGAGGACAGCGCATCCGACCACCGGGTGGCGACAAATTCCTGGTCTTCGTTGATCAGGGCGCGGGCAATGGCTTCGCGCATGCCGCGCGGCCGAATGGCAAAGGCTTGCCGAGCGCGGTCGTCGGTGACAACCGTGTCGTGGCGCACGCTGTCGATAAGCTTGCGGCCGACACGCGCGTAAAGCGGCGTCACCAAGCCGAGCCACAGGCTGGACAATTGGGGCGTCAACACCGGCACCGGAATGAGCAGACGTTTCAAGCCGCGCTGGCGCGCATATTCCTTCATTAAATCCAGATAAGAAACTTGATCGGCTCCGCCAATTTCAAAGATGCCGGCATCGTCGTATTTCACCTCTAACGCCGCCACCAGATAAGCCAGGACATCTTCAATCGCAATCGGCTGGCTTAAGGCGCGTGTCCAACGCGGGGTGATCATGATCGGCAGTTTTTGCACCAGCGCGCGAATCATCTCGAAGGACAAACTGCCGGAGCCGATGATGATCGAAGCGCGCAACTCCACGGCCGGCACGCCGGAAGCGCGCAGAATGTTTCCCACTTCCTGCCGGCTCGACAAATGCGGCGACAATTCTTCGCCGCGGCCAAGGCCGCCGAGATAAATGAGGCGGCGCACGCCGCTCGCCCGGGCTGCCGCGCCAAAGTTCATTGCCGCCCGGCGATCTTCTTCCTCGAACGTGCCGGTCGAGCCCATGGAATGCACCAGGTAATACGCCGCATCGACACCCTGCATTGCGGTTTGCAGCGAGACCGGATCGAGCATGTCCCCTTTGACAATTTCAGTGGCGGTGCTCACGCGCGGCTGGAGAAATTCCGGCCGCCGTGCGAGGCAACGGACATGATGGCCGTTCGCTTCCAGCACTTTAAGCAATCGCCCGCCGACGTAACCACTTGCGCCGGTCAAAAGAATGAGTCGCTTCATGTCATGCGTGAGCTTTCTTCCGCAAAAGATCGCGCAATGCGACTTCCAACTCCGGATGATGGAATTTGTAGCCGGTCGCCAGCAGCCGCGCCGGCGCAATGCGCGCGCTGTAGAACAGCAGAGGGTCTGCCATTTCACCAAGCGCCAAGCGCGCGGCAAACGCCGGCAGCGGAAAAATCGTCGGCCGCGATAAGACTTTTCCCAGCGTTTTGGTGAATTCCTTATTCGTCACCGCGGTGGGCGCCACGACATTCACCGCGCCGTGCAGGCTTTCCGTCATCAGCGCGTGATGAAAGGCGCCGATGACATCATCCAGCGCCACCCAACTCCAATATTGTCGGCCATCGCCCATGTTGCCGCCAACGCCGAGTTTGAACGGTAACAACATTTGCGCGAGCGCGCCGCCGAGCGGGCTGAGAACGATGCCGAGGCGCAAATGCACCACGCGAATGCCGTTTTGCCTGGCCGCCTCAGCCGCCTGTTCCCAGGCTTCGCAAACTTCGGCGAGAAAGCCGGTGCCCGCGCCGCTGTCTTCGCGCAGAATCGTGTCGCCGCGATGGCCGTAATAACCAATCGCCGAAGCGCAAACCAGCACTTTCGGCGGGCGCGAAAGTTTCGCCAATATGCTGCTCAAAAACTTTGTGCCTTGAACGCGGCTGTCAAGTATCCTGGCTTTTTGCGCCGCCGTCCAGCGCCGCGAAGCGATGCTTTCACCGGCGAGATGCACGACAGCGTCGAAGCTTTCGATCTCGCCGGCATTCAACGTTGCTGTCGCCGGATTCCATTGCACGGTGGGCTCGCGGCCTGGCAGCGGCGAACGCACCAAACGCGTGAGGCGATGATTGAGCGCCTGCAAAACCTCGATCAACGCCGAGCCGATCATGCCGGTTGAACCACTGATGAGAATGTTCATTTCCACGCCTCCGTTGAATTTTTTCGCCCACAGAAGAGGAAATCCCACAGAATTTTTTTTGTTTTTTCTGGGGAAATTCTTCCCTGAACGAGAATCTTATTTAAAAGCCTTGCCGGTTTACCGTCGTTCCAACGCCAGTGGATTTTCAACCTCGTGCCTCTAACTGCGCAATCGCCGCTTTGAGCGCCGTCGCCGAGCGTTCCAAGGCAGCGCGTTCCGCCGCCGGCAAATCCATATACAAAACTCTTTCCACACCGGCTTCGCCAATCATGGCGGGCACGCTCAGACAAACTTCACTTAGCCCATATTCGCCCTCCAGCACGGTGGAAACCGTCAACACACTTCTTTCGTTGCGCAGAATCGCGCCAACGATCCGCACGAGCGCCTGCCCGACGGCAAAATACGTGGCGCCTTTGTAATCGATGATATGGTAAGCCGAGGTGCGCACCGCTTCTTCAATTTTCCTGCGTTCTTCCGGCCAAGCTTCACAATTGCCAAAGACCCGGCAGTATTCATCAAAACGCAGTCCGGCGATGTTCGACATCGACCACGCCGCAAATTGACTATCGCCGTGCTCTCCCAAAACATAGGCATGCACATTGTGGACATCGACGCCACAATGACGGCTGAGAAGATAACGCAAGCGCGCACTGTCCAGAACCGTTCCGGAACCGATCACGCGGCCGCGCGGCCACTTGACGCGCTGTTGCGCGATATAAGTCAGCACATCCACAGGATTGCTGACCACGACGATGACGGCCTGGGAGTGCTGCGCCTGAATTTCATCCATGAGGCTCTCAACGATAAGTGCATTGCGCCGTAAAAGCGCCAGGCGCGATTCACCCGGACGTTGCTTGGAACCGGCCGTGATCACAATCACGTGGGCATCATGGTAATCTTGTGCCGTGCCGGCGCCGATCTGCACGTTAGGATAGAACGGCAGGCCTTGCGCCAGATCCATCACCTGGCCTTGTGCCAGATTTTGATCCATATCGGTCAAAACGATCTCATCCGCCACTCCGCTCTGCGCCAGTGCGTAGGCAAAAGTTGATCCCACGGCGCCAGCGCCGACGATAACGACTTTTCGCGCTCGCCAACGTTCCATGTTCTTTACCTTTTCAGCGATCGAGAGTTTATTTAAAAACCTGTTTGTACGTCATCTCATCAAAACCGACGATCAAGATCCGGCCTTGACGCAAGACCGGTGCGCGCAAATTGCCCGTGCGGCCAATCAACAATTCCACCAGCGTGGCTTCATCGGGTTGGCTCCGGCGCAGATCGAGATGCACCACCTGCCGGCCCTTGGTGGCGTAAATTTCGTCAATATTTTTGATGAGAGCAAACGCTTCCTTTTTTGAGAACGTGACGGCTTTCGTGCTCAATTGTTCGGTTGCCGTCATTTTATGCTTCGCAAGAAACTCCTGCGTTTTGGCGCAGGTGTTTCAGCTCGGGCGAAAATAATACCAATCAACCTTGGCCATAATTCCTCTCTGTTTTAAAAACTTTTGACTTTTTTGTTGCCCAAGGGCTTCCGTTTTCAGCTTGTCTGAAAATTTGGCGTGGATCGCTCAGTCACCCAATCTGCTTATAAAATATTTTACCCCGGGCGCTGCAAGCGCAGCGTTTCCAAAATTGCCGAGAAACTGGCCATGTCTTTGATCAGTTGAACTCCCGGCATCTCGGACAGCGCACGATAGATCGGCGCAGCGCGGCCGCCAATCAACATCGCCGCTTCGTCAGGCAGCAGGCGGCGCAGCTTTTGTAGCTCCGTCTCGAGCCGGGGATCATCTGCCGGATAAACAATGCTCAGCGCCACAGCACGTGCCTGATTCTGTCGGGCGGCGGCGGCAATCTCTTCCGCCGGCAAGTTGGGACCGAGATAAATGACCCGCCATCCCTCCGCGGCGGCGGTTGCAGAAGCCATCAGCGCCCCCAATTCATGCAGTTGGCCGACCGGCGTCGTCACGATCAAGCCGGGAGCCGTTTCCGGAACTTCGTAGGCGCTGCGCACATTCCCTAAAAATGAGCGCGTGACCGCGGTCGCCATGTGTTCATGAACAACCCGCAACGTGCCATCGCGCCACATCTCACCAATTTTTTGCATCAACGGGGCGACGAGTTGCTCAATGAATCGTGGTTTGCTGAGCGCAACCTCGGCATCTTCAAGCGCACGTTTCAAACGCTCGGGGTCAAGCTGTTTGACAAATTGCAAACAATGCTCAAGAGCCGCTTCCGGCGGCGTGAGATTGCCCTTATTCTCTTCGGCGGATTTGCTGCTGGGCGCGACTTCGGTCGTGTGGAGTAGCTGGCGCAACTGTTCGGTCGGCAGTTTTGCGATTTGCCCAATCGCATGTCCATCCAGAGTGGCTTTGTGCAACAACAGCAAACGTTCCATATCGGCCTCCGAATACAAGCGGCGATTCGTCTCAGTACGCTCTGGGGAGACGGCGTTGTAACGTTTTTCCCAAATCCGAATTGCATGCATCGAAAGGCCGGTGCGACGCGAGACTAGTTTGATCGGATACATCTGCTCATTTTTTTGCATAGAACAATATACGAAAAAGTCTATAATTTGTCAATATTTTGTTTAAATAAATGAAAATTTATTTGATTTAACTCGTTTATCATGATGAACAATTCAAGAATGACTAATTTTTGTATAATTTTTTCTTGACAAATTATAGACAATTTATTATATTGTAAAAGTAATAACTGATGAGTAAAAAAATTGATCCGAAAAGGAGGTGATGTTGTGAAAGATAGAAAGTGAGTGCTAAATTTCTGCAAGCATCTCGAACCTAAATGCAAAATGCGCGGAAGCCGCCGAATAAACCATAAAAGATTTTCATTATTAAAGTGAAGGAGTGTGGACGTGAGAAAAACCCTTTTGATGGTATCGATGCTGTTGACGCTGAGCGCAGTGGCGTTCGCGCAAAAATCACAGCTCCGTGTTGCCCATTTGTCGCCGGATGCACCGGCCGTGGATATTTGGCTGGATGGAACGCGCGTTTTGGAAAATGTTCCTTTCAAAGCTGTTAGCAATTATCTTGAAATCAATTCCGGTAGCCGTCGCATTCAAGTTACGCCGACCGGCACAACGACGAATGTGATTGATGCCACCGTTAATTTAGAATCGAACAAAGCTTACACCGTCGCCGCGACCGGCTTGGTTGGTGCGAACGATCTGAAGCCGTTGGTGTTGGTTGATGATCGGGTCACTGATGCGCCAAAAGCCAAGCTGCGCTTCGTGCACACTTCTCCGGATGCGCCGGCGGTTGACATCGCCGTCAAAAACGGGCCGGTCTTGTTCAGCAATGTGAAGTTTCGCGAAGCCAGAAGCTATCTCAGCGTCGATCCTTCCAGTTACGATATCGAAGTCCGTCTTGCAGGCACAACAACGGTCGCGCTGAATGTTCCCGGTGTTGCTCTTGCCGCCAACACCAATTATAGTGTGTTTGCCATCGGCCTCGCCGGCAACGCCACGCTTTCGGCACTGCCCGTGGTCGATCAGGGCACAACGCAGGTTCGCGTTGGACATCTTTCGCCTGATGCACCCGCCGTTGACGTTTGGGTAAACGGCGCTCGGATTCTACAGAATGTTGCTTTTAAAACAATCAGCGATTATCTTAGCTTGAACGCCGGCCAGTATCGCATTCAGGTTTCTCCGGCCGGTGCGACGACGCCGATCGTGATCGATGCGACGCTGACGCTCGAAGCCAACAAGGCATACACGGTCGCCGCCACCGGTCTGCTTGGTGCCAACGATCTGAAGCCGTTGGTGCTGTTGGACGACCGCGCTGCCGACAATAAAACCGCCAAGGTTCGTTTCATCCATACCTCCCCGGATGCGCCGGCGGTTGACATTGCGGTCAAAGGTGGCCCGGTGCTGTTCAACAATGTGAAGTTCCGCGAAGCCGGCAACTATCTCAGTGTCAATCCGGCGA
>JAJVHT010000047.1:61429-65961 GCA_022072515.1 bacterium | reverse complement strand
TCGGTGATATTGCCCTGCAAATCGATATCTTGCAATTTGTAAAAATAACGGCCGCCGGCTTCGACCTCACGATCGACGAAAACATATTGTCCATCGCTGCGCGGCGCAATAAGCTCGCGATTGATTTTTTGATAAATGCCGGCGTTCGTGTGGCTACGCAGCACATTGAAGCCGGTGTTGTTCACTTCCGCGCCGGTGCTCCATTGCAAGCTCACCAGCTTGTCGCCGCTGCTCGCGTCGTTTTCCAGCGTCGCGCTAAAGCTGCTCAATTGCACCGGCACTTTTACCACCCACTGGGTCCGCGCGGTGTCTTCCTGATCAAAAACGAGCGCTTCAACGGTGCTAAAACGATCTGCGCGCTTGAAGAAAAACGTATTCGTCGCGGAGCCGGCATATTGGCCATTCACAAACCAGCGATAGCTCAACGCGTCGCCATCCGGATCAACCGCGTTGACGCGCATCAACATCGTGCCGACACCGTTGACGATCTCCAGCGTCGTGTCGATCTTGCTCGGGAGATTGCCCACTGGAATGCGGCTGAGAATGTTTGGCCGTGTATTGCGGTTTTTCACATCGATAATCACCACGGCCTCATCGATGCCGCCTTTGTTGTCGCGCGCCAAAAAGCTGATTTCATAATGGCCGGCGCTGCTCGGATCGGTGCCCCAGCGAAAAACGTGCGTGCTGAGCGAATCGAATTCCGCCCCCGCCGGCAGGTTCTTCACGCCGTATTTAATTTGATCGTTATCCGCATCTGTCGCCGACACGGCAAACTCGATCACATCGCCTTCGTTCACGCGCCGGTCCGGCATCTCCGCGATGATTGGAAAATTGTTATCGTACCCGGTCGCTTTGAAAACGAGCGTCGACGGCAGCAAGCCGTTGCGCACCACGGTCACTTCATTCGCCGCGGCGAATTTGCCGAGCGTCCAGGGCGCGGACGCGACCCCATTGCTGTCGGTTTTTGCCGCCAAGGGATTCGCGCCATTGAAATCGCCGCCGCCGGCCGTAATCAAAAAATTGATGGCCTCGTTCGGCACGGGGTTGCCGAGACGATCTTTCACGAGCACTTGCAATGGGAAATTCAGCGGCTTGCCTTTGGTGCCGCGTTGGTTGTTCGTGCGGCTGATGGCTTCCATCGTTTGCGCCGCCAACGCTTGCGCGTACGGGCGGCAAAGCATCGGCGAGCCGCGCAAACCTTCGGCGGTAACGCGCACAAGGCGATATCCCGATTCGTTGCCAAACGTGATCGGCGCTGAAGCGAAACCGCCGTTTTGGGTTTCCCCTTGCAGTACACGAATCTGATCCCGCCCGGAGAAAGATGCCGTGCCTTGCAGCAACTCAAACAATACTTGCACGCTGTCCACACCGTTGCCGCTGTTGTCCGTCACGCGCACTTTCAACGGCTGTGTAGTCGTTCCGCCGACCGGGCCGGAGACGCTGCCACAGTTCGTTCCTTCCAATATTGCTGCGGCATCCGAACCTGACTCGGCGCGAAAATCGAGCGGCGAACCCGCAAGCCCGTCCGCCTCGAAGCGCAGCGTATTCACGCCGGCGCGCGGCCCGAGCCGCCAACTCGCGCGGATTTCACCCAGCTCATTGCTGTTCAGCGTCAATAATTTCCGGCTATCAACGCTGCCGTCACCAAATGTTACGCTCAGTTTAACCGGCGCCCCGAAAACCGGCCGGCCAAAGCCGTCGGTCACGCGCACGACCAGTGGCTGCGCCAAGAGCTGATTCACCATGCCGCGTTGCGCATTGCCACTGATTTCCGAAATTCGTTGCGCTGCGGTTTTCGTCACCGTCGCAATGAAGATCACCGGCGAATTCGTTAAGCCTGGCGCTTCCGCCCAAATTTGCACCTGGCCGGTATTGGCGCCGGCAATGAACGTTGCAATCGCCTGGCCCTTATCGTCGGTTTTAATCGGGGCGCTTTCCAAGATGCGGCCCTCGCCTTTCACCGTAAAACGAACTTCATAGTTCGGCACGCCGTTGTTATACTGATCGCCGATTTTCACCGTCAATGGTTTGGGCGTCGCCGCTTGCACGTTGCAGGCTTGATTGTTGCCGGTGATCAATTGCATCTGGCGCGCTTCCTTGGGAACGAACAAAACGTCGATACCCTTGTCGAGATCAATGCCGCCGATGATTTTCGCCGTGATGGTTTTCACGCCGGCTTTTGTTGAGGAAAACAGGCACGTCGCCGCGCCCAATGAATCCGTCAACGCGGACGGCTGTTCAATAAAATTCGGACCATTGGTCACCATGAAGGTCACGGCCAGGCCGCGCACGGGATTGCCGAAACGATCGCGCACGTAAACCGCCACTTTGCATTTGGTCACACCATCCGCCGGTATCGGCGGCTTCGGACTGATCACGGAAAAGATCGAACCTTCGGCGCTTGGATCACTGCCATTCACATTCGCCGTCGTAAAAATGAGCGGCGAATTTTCCAAATTGCCGCCGCTGCTGTTCGTGGCCGTCGCGCGCACTTCTTGCGCGTTCGTGCCGGTCGCGCCGCCCAGCACCCAAAACACTTTCGCGTTGCCATTCGCGTCGGTGATTACCGTCGTATCTTTGCTGCCCGTGCTGAATTTGCCGCCGCCGCGTGTCACCGTGAAACGCACGCGATGGCCGGTGACCGGATTGCCGATATTGTTGGAACCGTCGATTACGCGCGCGACAAGCGGATTTGCCAGCATTTCGCCAGCGCGGCCATTTTGTTTGTTGCCGGCTTGCAGGCTCATTGACCGCGCGCCGCTGGCCGTTGCGCTCGCCACAAACGTCGCCGGTGAATTGGCGAGCGGGCTATTATTGAAACTCGCGCGCGCTTCGAGCTTGTTGTTGTATTTCCCGGCGAGCGGGCCGAGCAGCCACGAAACTTGGGCTTTGCCTTCAGCGTTGGTTTTCACGACGACGGTGTCTTTGCCATTGACTTTGCCGCCGCCGGCTTTCACGATAAACGTCACTGAAATATTCGCGATGCCGTTGGTCGCGCATTTGTCCGTGATGCGCACGATCACCGGCGCCGGCAAGACCGTGCTTGCCTGTCCGCCCAAACTATCGCCGGCAAATTTGCGCAACACCGAGGCGCTGCCGAGACGGCCGGTCGCGCTGAATGTTTGCGGCGAACCTTTTAACGGTGAAAGCATACTCGCCGTGGCTTGATTAGCCACCGCTTTATCGCCCAGCGTCAACGTCGCTGCTGCAATACCCAAACTGTCGGTCAACACATCCTTCGCAGTGGCGCCGTTAAAATTACCGCCGCCCGCCGTCGCTACAAATCTGACTGTTTGTCCGCCGACGCCGACATTGAGCGAGTCCACAACTTTGATTTTGAACGGCTGCGCCAACGGCTCACAGGTGTTGCCGGTTTGGCCGCCGCCGGCAATCGTCGTGACTTCTTTCAAACCAACGGTGCGAACCGTAAAGGTAATCGGCTGCGCCGGCAGCGACTGGCCGTTGTAAATGACTTTAGCCTGAATTTTATTTTGCGCGCCGGCAACAGGCCCGAGAAGTGGAAACGCTTTGGCTTCGCCATTGCCATCGGTCAACACGTTTCCGGAAGCGCCGCCATTGATGCTGCCGCCGCCCTGGGTGATGGTAAACAAAACCGGATAACTGGAAATCGGTTTGCCCAAGGCATCGGCAACGCGCACGACAAGAGGTTTCGTAAGACGAATACCTGCCGAGCCAGTCGTTGGGGTGCCCGTTACTTTTGTGACTTGACTCGGGATGGCGGCAATCAAATTAAAGATCGCTGATTTCAAACCGGCGGAAGTGGCTTCGACTTTGATCGTGTCTTTTGCCGTCGTTCCCAAGGTCAATGAACTTTTCACCAAGCCGTTCGCGTCCGAGGTCAAAGTTATGGTTTTCAGATTGTTGCTAAATTTCGCGTCACCCGTTTTAACCGTAAATGTCACGCTGCGATTGGGAATGCCATTCACATAATCATCCGAGACTTTGGCAATCAGCGGCAAACCCAACGGTTGGCCCGGCGCGCCGTTTTGATTGTTGCCGCTATACGCCACCACTTTCTTCGCCGCCCCGGCCGTGGCTGTCGCCGAAAAAGTGAGCGGTGAATTAGCAAGCGCGGTGTTGCCCACTTTCGCTTCGGCGCGCACCACTTGCGTCATGGCGGTGTCGCCGAGCGCCCAATTCACACTGATTTGGCCGTTACTGTCGGTGTTACGGAAAATTTTAACGTCATCAATTTGAAAATTGCCGGCGCCGGCGGTTTTGATCGACAACGTGCGCGGCGTCGTTGCTGTGTTATTCGCGCTAATCACATACACTGTCCACGCCGTGCCGGTGGCGATCGGCGTGACATCGATGATTTTATCAATCGGCGAGCCATTGGCGCCATTCAATTTCCACGTCACCCGGGCGACGCCACTATTTACTTTTGCATAAAAACTCAGCGTGTAGTTGCCGGTCACCGGATAATTCAAGTTCTGTGAAACGCCGACGCCATCGCGAGCCGAGTTGATTTGCAGACTCTTGGCGCCGCTGCGCGGTCCGGCCGTGCTGAG
>JAJVHT010000047.1:4883-61329 GCA_022072515.1 bacterium | reverse complement strand
CGTTGGTGAAATCGTCGTCGGTTTCTCATTGCTAATCGGCGTGATTTTGAATGCCACCGGTTTCACGTTGCCGTGCCGCGCCTCGACGGTGACCGGTTGCAGTGTGTTGCCGAGCTTGACGTTCGCGCTTACCACGCCGGTGAAATCGGTGAGAAAACCGCTCTCTTCTTTATCCTCCGGAAAAAAATTCGGATCGGCGGTGATAATGATTTTATCCAGCCGCGTGTCGGCATAGCGCGCATTGAAAATAATTTTGTGCTCGCCCGCGGTGAAATTAATAATTTTCGGATCGAATTGCGGAATCGAACCATCTCCAGTGCCGCGATCCGACATCTCATCCCACGTCCAATTGCCGCGCGTGCGGCTTTGAAAAACATCATAAACGAACAGCGGGCCGTTGTCAATTTGGACGTTCCAGCTTCCCGGCACAGTGCCGGTTTTCAAGCTGCGCGTCCAGACACGGTAGTTGCCGGCTTGCTTAATTTCAAAAGTAAAAGTCGCCGCCGCCTCCGCGGTTTCTCCGGACGGATAAACGATATACTCACCGGCTGCCGCATCTGAATCTTGCAAGCGCTTAATCGGTCCGGTGATTTGCGCATCTTCCGCTTCGATCCGCAAATTGCCGTCCGGCGAAAGCGGCAATGGAATCATCGCCGAACCCGCGGTCACGGTGAAGCGAACATAGGTGCCGGCGAGCGGATTGTTAAAACTGTCGATTAGCGACACGGTCAATGGCAGCGGCAGCAATTTATTGATCTCACCGAATTGGCCGTCGCCGGAAATCATCGTCAATGTTTTGGGCTTGCCCGGCGCTGCGCCGCTGCTGAATTCGTCAATCGCATTTTGCTCGCCGGCGCCGTTCTCCAACATGAAACCGGCATACAGGCCGTTGTAGGAGTTGCGGCTGTCTTGCAACACGCGGTCGAAGATGCCGTCGACGTAAACATAAAAATAGCGCTGCTCGAGATCGATAACACGCACGGTAATTTTGGAACCGGCCTTCGGCGTGAGACCGCTGCGCGAGGGGCCTTCTTCGATGATCTGCTCGGGCCGGCCGTTTTGCACCAGCCACAGGCGTGTCATGTCGTCATCCTTGCTGATGAGATCGAAGCCGTTGTCGCGTTGAATCATGTAGCCGTTCACATTGCCGGTGGGCGCATCGGCCAACAGCAAAATGCCGCTCGCGCCAACACCTTTCGCCGTCGCAGTGGGCGCATATTTGAGCGAGACTTCGATGATGTTGCGCACGTTCTGATAAACCGCTGCGCTCCAGCCATTGATCGTCGCGACGCTCTGCGCGGCATTACTGCGAATCTGCACATCCGCCAGATCGCCGCCCCACGCGCTGCCGAGGCCGCCGTTAGCGCGGTTAAAATTATCGACGGTCGGCAGCAGCGCCGGCAGTCGCGCCGAGCTTTCGTTGGAAAGATCGGACACGTTGCCGGCCTCATCACTGGTTTTAATGGCAAAATAATACGTCTTGCCGCTTTCCAGACCGCCGATGATCAACTTCTCCGCGCTGCCGCCGATGCTCGGCGCAATCGGCTCCGGCACCGCTTTCGCAGCGGCAAAATCAGCGTCGTTCAAAATGCGGTTCGGCGAATAACGAATGTCGTAACTTTTCGCCTGGCCTTCGAAGCCGTTGTCGCCCGGCGCGGTCCACTCGAGCGTCACACTTGCGGCCGTGACCTTCGTCGCAGTTAAATCGGTAATCGTGCCCGGGGTGAAGCCGTCGCCTTGCAGCCACGTCACTTTGAAATCGTCAACTTGATTGTTGAGACTCTGCCCATGAATGAACAAGCCGACGTACCAGGTTTTGCTTTGGTTGACGGGAAATTCCTTGTTGGGATCTTCAACAGTGGCGTCGAATTTGTTATTCACATAATAATCAAAAAAATTGCCGTTTTTCTCCGGGCGAATGATGACTTTGACGACATCCCCTGCCACCGGATTATCGATTTGGGCATCGGCCTGGTCGATTTCGCGGCCCTGGCCCGGCGTGTCTTCGTACGTGCCGTTGCGAATGACCCACATCCAAACTTGCTCCCAATTGGTGCGATGCCAAATCCAATAGCCGGTCGAAATATTCGAGGGCCGGTCCAGCATGATGGCGTGCGCGCCTTCGCGAATGCCCAGCGCATCGGCATTTCTGCCCCAGCGATACGACACCGAGTAAATGGTCCGCTCCAAATTATTGTAGACCGGCAAATACGTCGCGAGATAACGCCATTCGTAAATCGCGTCGTCGTTCAACACCAGCTCCCCGTCCTTAATTTCCCAAAACGGCGCGTCGATCGCCCAGTCGTTGCCGTACTCGTTGATCTCTTTGCGATTAAAATCGTCGAGAATCGACAACGTATCGACGCCGGCGCGGCCGGCGATCCACTCGAGTTTAACGCTTGGCGACAGGCCGAGCGTGCGGCGCATCGTTTCGAGATTCTCCGCTTTGCTCGCGTTCGGGCGATAGGCTTTGGCCAGCTCACTGTTTTTGGCCAGTGCAAATTTCGACGGTTGCGCGAATAATGCTCCAACGTAAAGCAGGCTCACAAGGGAGGTAATCAAAACCCGGTTGCGCATCAATGCAACTCCCTATTGTATAAAATTTTAAATTTCATCAATGTATTTCAAATTAGAAAAAACTACTCCCATTCGTTCTCGTACTCTTACTCGCTTTGCGAAAATTTGCAAAGCCAGTAAGAGTACGAGCAAGAGTATGAGTATGAGCAATCAACTTACTTCGCCATGATCATCTTCTTCGTTGCCACGAAATCTCCCACCTGCAAACGATAATGGTACACGCCGGTGGGCACGGGCTTGCCGCTTTGATCGCGGCCGTTCCACGTCACGAGATGATAACCAGCCGGTTGCTCGCGGTCCACGAGCCGGCGCACTTCCTGGCCGAGCGAATTATAAATCGCCAGGGTCACGTGTCCCGCTTTCGGCAGTTCATAACGCAACTGTGTCGTCGGATTGAACGGGTTGGGATAGTTTTGCTGCAACACATACTCCTGCGGCGCTGCCACGTCGATGCTCAATGGGCCGTGTAGCGTCACATTGCCGTCACGGTCGATATCTTCGAGTTTGTAAAAATACCGCCCGCCGGCGTCGACTGGCGCATCGACGAAGGTGTATTGCCCGTCGTGCCGCGCCGGAATGAGCTGGTGATTGATTTTCTCATAACGTCCCGCGTTCGTGCGGCTGCGCAAAACATTGAAGCCGGTGTTGTCAATCTCCGACGCCGTCTTCCATTCCAACTTCACGGCTTTGCCGCCCGTTGCCGCGCTTTCGAGCGTGGCGCTGAAGCCGGACAACTTGACCGGCACTTGAATCAACCAATTCGTTGACGTCGTGTCTTCCTGGTCGAAAACATACACCGACACATAATTGAAGCGCTCCGTGCTGTTGAAGAGATAGGTACTCGTCGCGGCGCCGGCGAATTTGCCGTTGAGATACCAACGATACTGCAGCGGATCGTTGTCCGGATCGCGCGCGGTCACCCGCATCAATAACGTCGTATTGTTTTCGATCACCGTATCGCGCTCGGTGGGAATACCACGCCCCACCGGGAAGCGGCTCTCAATCAGCGGCCGGCCATTGCGATTTTTCACTTTGATCGTTACCAGCTCTTCATCGACGCCGCCTTTGTTGTCGCGCACGATGAAACTGATGGCATATTGTCCGGCGGCATTCACGCCGGGTTGCCACTTGAAGACGCGGCTGCGCAACGAATCGAACGTTGCTGCGCCTGGCAAATTTTTTGCGCCGTACGTCAACGGATCGCCGTCCGGGTCCGAGGCCAACAAGGAAAATTCGATCTTGTCACCTTCTGTCACTTCGCGATCCAACACATCTTCAAAGATCGGAAAATTATTGTCCGCCCCTTTGGCTTTGAACACAATCGTTTGCGGCTGTACATTGCCCGTGCCGACGGCGTTGGCTTCATTGTCGACCGCGAAACGGCCGAGCAACCACGGCGCTGCGGCCAAACCGGCGCTGTCGGTTTTGGTGGAATACGGATTGACGCCGTCGAAGCTGCCGCCGCCGTTCGTGATCAAATACGTGACCGAGAAATTCGGCACGGGATTGCCGAGACGATCTTGCACGAGAACCTGCAACGGGAAATTCAGCAGTTTGCCTTTGGTGCCCGTTTGATTGTTCGTGCGCGCCACGGCCTTCATGGTTTGCGCCGCGAGCGCGCGGCCATACGGATAGAAAATTCGCGGTGAGCCGTGCAATCCGGGCGCACTCGCCATCACCCGGCGATAACCGGCGTCGGAGCCGAAAGTCACTGTGGCGGAGGCGAAACCGCCTTCGCGCGTCAACACTTGCAGCACGGGGCCGCTGGCCGAAAGGGAACCGGTGCCGCGCACCAATTCAAAGAGCACTTCCACGCCGTCAACCCCATTGCCGCTCGCATCCGTCACGCGCACGCGCATGGGTGCTGAGACGCCGCCGACGTCACCGGCCGCCTCCTGGCCGCTGTAAATTTCCAAATTTTGCGGCAGACCGGAAGCCGCTTCGGCGCGCAAATCCAGCGGCGAGTTGGTCAAATTCGTCGACGTCACGCGCACCGTGTGCGGTCCGGCGCTGGGCCCCAACCGCCAAGACACGCGCGCCTCGCCAAACGCATCGCTGGTGATCGTTGTCGAACTGCGTTCATCCACCGTGCCGCCGCCGAATGTGACATCGAAACGCACGGCTTTGCCCGCCACCGGGTTGCCGTCTTTGTCGGTCACTTTCACCACGAGCGGCTCCGGCAGAATTTGTCCGACTTGGCCTTTCTGGCTGTTGCCGCGCACCTCTTGTAAATTGCGCGCGATGTTGTTGCCCACGGTCGCGAGAAAAATCACCGGCGAGTTGTTCAAACCTTGGGCCGCCGCCCAAATTTGGCTCTGGCCGATGTTGGCGCCGCCGATGAACGTTGCGCTCGCGATGCCGGCTTCGTCGGTGCGAACCGGCGGCTGTTCATAAATACTGCCGCCGCCGCTTTGCACGTTGAACTTCACTTCATAATTCGGCACGCCGTTGCCGTTGCGATCTGCGACTTTCACGCGCAGCGGTTTGCCCACCGCCGAGAGAATGTTGCAGGTTTGATTGTTGCCGCCGATCAACGACATCTGGCTTGCCGGCAACGGATTGATTTGCACCGTCGCGCCTTTTGTCAATTCGACGGTGGTCGCATCCAAAACTTTGGCCGTCACCGTTTTGCTGCCGGAATTCAAGGACGCAAATGTGCCCGTGGCCACGCCCTGCGCATTCGTGAGACTCGTCGGCTGGTCGATGAAATAACTGCCGGCCGGCGAAACCACCAACGTCACGGCTTTGCCCTGCAGCGGATTGCCAAATTTGTCACGCACATAAACCGTGACTTGCGATTTCGTCGTGCCATCTGCCGGAATCGGGCCGGTGGCTTTGATCTCCGAGCCTTCGGCGCTCGGTGCCCCGGCTGTCACGGTCGCCGTGAAAATCACCGGCACGCCTTCCAAATTCGCGCCGGCATTGGTTGAAAAGGTTTTCACTTCCTGGCTGTTTGTGCCAATCGCACCACCAACCGTCCACAACGCTTTGGCGAGGCCAAACTGATCTGTGTTTACGATAATTTCACCGCTGCCATTGCTGAACGAGCCGCCGCCCTTGGTCACCAAGAAACGCACCGGTTGATTCGGCACACCGTTGCCGGTGCCGCCGGCGCCGTCGCTCACTTTAACCATTAGCGGCGTCGCCAGCGTCGTTCCCGCCTGGCCGGTGAACGTCGTCGCGCTCGCCGGTTTAATCGAACGCGCCGCATTCGGTGTGGCGCTGGCAGAAAAGAGAATCGGCGAATTCGTGATCTCGGCAGTGCCGTTGAAGGCGCGCGCCTCGAGCTTGTTGTTGAACACGCCGGAAACGTTGCCGAGCTTCCACGTCACTTGTACCTTGCCGTCGCTGCCCGTCGTCACCGTCACCGAATCTTTATCATTCACCTTGCCGCCGCCGGCTTTGATTTTGAATTTCACTTCCGCGCCGGCAATGAGGTTGCCGCATTTGTCCGTGATCGAAACCACTTGCGGCTTTGCCAAAACCGTGTTGATCAAACTAAAGAGGCTGTCGCCGGAAACTTTTTTCATCGTTGCCGCGGCGCCGAGGCGGCCCGTCGCCGTAAACGTGAGAGGCGAGCTGGCCAATTTCGCCGCGCTGCGCGCGATCACTTGATTGGTGCCGGGTTTCGGGCCGAGCGTAAGCTTGCTTTGCGCCACGCCCGCCGTGTCGGTCGCCACTTTGACGGAGTCGAGATTGGTGTTCAATTTGCCGCCGCCCGTTTTTACCAAGAAGGTCACGAATTGTCCGGCCACGCCGACATTGAGTGAATCTGAAATTTTCACTTTGAGCGGCTGCGCCAGTGGCTCACACACCGGCCCGGCTTGATTGGCGCCATCGCTCACGGCGAAATTTTTCAGCGGCGCTGCTTTGACCGCAAAACTCAACACCGGATTGGGCAGCTTCTGCCCGTTGAACAGGACATACGCTTCGACGCGATTCACCACGCCGGGATTGGGGCCGAGCGTCAGAAAAACACTCGCCACGCCGCTGGCGTCCGAGGGTATCGAAATGCGCGTGCTATCCTTGTTTAATTTGCCGCCGCCCTGTTTGATGATGAAGGTCACCGGATAGCCGGCAATCACTTTGCCACTCGCATCCGCCACTTTCACCGACAAGGCTTGGTTCAATTTTTTATTCGCTGAACCGGCCGTGGGCGCACCGGCTTTGGTCACTTTATTCGGAATCGCCGCGAACGAAACAAACGTCACCGCATTTAAACCGGTGGACGTCACTTGCACTTTGTTCGTATCGCCGGAAACTGGCCCAAGTTTGTATGTCACTTGCGCTGTGCCGGCCCCATTCGTTTGCTGCGTCGCTTTGAGCAAAGTGCCGTTGATGCGGCCATTGCCTTTGGTCACGTTAAATGTCAGCGTGACGCCGGAAATCCCGTTGCCATATTGATCGACGACTTTCACCACGAACGGCGCCGCCAACAATTGCGCGGCCGAACCGCTTTGGTTATTGCCGCTGTCGATCTTCTGATTCTTCGCGGCGGCGGGATTTGCTTGCACGGAAAATGTCACCGGCGAGCCGGCCAAATTGGTGTTGCCGGCTTTGGCTTCGGCCTGAACTTTTTGCGCCATCGCCGTATCGCCGAGGGTGAAGTTGATGGCAATCTGACCGTTCACATCGGTGTTGCGTGAAATCTTCACCTCATCGATAAAGAAATTGCCGCTCGTTCCCGACGTTTTGAAAAACAAGCTGCGCGCCGTGGCCGCGCCGTTATCCGCCGTCAACGTATAAAATGTCCAATTGCTGCCGGTGGAAAGCGGGGTGAGATCAATCACCTTTTCAACTTGCGCGCCGGCTACATCGTTCGTGCGCCAAATCACTTGCGCGGCGCCGCTGATCACTTTCGCATAAAAGCTCAGCGTGTAACCGCCAATCGCCGGATAATTCACCGACTGCGACACGCCGACGCCGTCGCGATTTGCGTTGATTTGCAAACTTTTGGTGCCGCCGCGCGGCGCCGAAGTGGAGAGCGCCACTTCCGCGGGCGAAGGGCTGTTTTCCAAAGTCCAATTTAACGGCGTGCTCGTCCCCGGACTCAATGTTTCAAAATCGCCGTTACTCAGACCGAAATTCGGCGTCAAGCTGCCGCCGCCGCGCGTCACGCGGAAATCCACCGGGAAATTCGGCACGGGCAAACCATTGCCGGTGGCCACTTTGGCGATGAGTGGCGCCGCTAATGTGGTGTGCACCAAACCGCTCGCGGGCGCGGAAACCAACGCCGCATTTGTGGCCACCCCCGAAGTTGTCGTCGCATTAAAAACGATGGGCGATCCCGCCAGATTCGTACGCGCCTCAACGGTGTTGGTCGGCGCGCTGTTGCCCAATTTCAAAATCGTTGAAGCGATGCCGTCAATACCGGTGATGCTTTTATACTGGCTGAGCGTGCCATTGCCATTCGTGACGACCCAGATGACTTGCTGTCCCGCCACGGGGTTGTTGTTCGCATCAAGCGCCAGCGCTTGGAAAGGCTGCAGCGACTGCCCGGCGGCGCCCGATTGTCCATTGCCGCTTTTGAAAGAAATTTTTGCGGCAGGTCCGCCGGTGGCAATCGCGGTAAATGTCACCGGCGGCAGATTTGCCAACGCCGCTTGAATCGTCGTAGATCCGGAGACATTACCCATCGTCACGATAGCGCTGGCGACGCCGTTGGCATCGGTGAGAAAACCTTTGTCCTCTTTGCCGACCGGCACATAAGTCGGATCAGTGGTCAGCAAAATTTTATCGAGCCGCAGCTCCGCGAAGCGCACGCGAAAAACGAGTTTGTGCTGGCCGAGGTTAAAATCGAAGGTCTTGGGATCGTTGAGCGGTTGATCGGCGGAGCCGCCAACGCCGCGTTCTTTGACGCGATCCCACGCCCACACGCTGCTCTTGCCGCCGTAAAAAATGTCATAGATAAAAAAGCTGTTGTTGTCGGAGCGTACATCCCAACTGGCGCCCTGATTGCCGTTCCAAATATTTCGCGTCCACACGTAATACGTGCCGGGCTTTTTGATTTCGAAGTTAAAAGTCACCGTGGCGTCAGCCGTTTGGCTGCTCGGATACACGATATATTTGCCCGCCCCCGCGTCGCCGTCATTCCGCGTCTCCAGCGGCCCGCTCATCTCGCCGTCTTCCGCTTCGATACGCAAACTGCCATCGCTCGACGGCGGCGGCGTAATCTTCGCCGCGCCGGAGACCACCGAAAATTTCACCGCCGCGCCGGAAAGCGCATTGTCAAAACTGTCGAGCACCGTCACTTTCAACGGCAACGGCAGCGGCTGCTGAATCGGCGCGATCTGATTGTCGGTCGACAACACTTTGGTCATCGTTTTGGGGCCGGTGGGCGCCGCGCCAAAAGTGATTTCGTCAATTGCATTTTGCTCGCCGAGCCGGCTCTCTTGCACGAAGCCCGCATACAAACCACTATAACGTTGATCCGGGTCGCTCAGCACGCGGTCAAAAACATCATCGATATAAACATAGAAATAACGCACGCCGTTTTCTTTGATAATGCGCACTGTCAATTTGGAGCCGGCTTTGGGAGCGAGATTGCTTTGCGGATGGCCGCTGTCGATCACTTTGCTGACGCGGCCATTTTGCACCAGCCATAGGCGGGTTTCATCGTCGGAAAAATCGGCCGGAGTGTCGGCGCTGTAGTGTTGAATCATGTAGCCGTTCGGCGTCGCCGTCGGGCCATCAACCATCACAAAAACGCCGGCGAAGTTGATGCCAAAATTGGTGGCCTTGATGCCGAATTTGATCGTCACCTCGACCGCGTTTTTGCAATCCTTAAAAACCGCCGGACTCCAAATATCGCCCGCCGCGACGTTCTGCACGTTGCCGCTGCGAATTTGCAAATTGGTGAGATCGCCGCCCCAGCTTTCGCCGAGGCTGCCATCGGGCCGGCCAAAATTATCATTGCAGACCAATAAACCGGCGGTGGACCCGGAAGCATCATTGGAAAGCGGCGAAACATTGCCTTGATCATCCGTGGCTTTGATGGCGAAATGATAGGTTTTGCCGCTTTCCAGACCGCCCACGGTGAGCCGTTCCAGCGCGCCACCCTCACTCGGGTTGATTTTTTCCGGAATCGGTTTGGCGGCGGCGAAATCATCGTCATTCAAAATTTTATTGAAGGAGTAACGAATATCGTAGCTCGTCGCGGTGCCGCGCGTTGCATCATCGCCGGGCGCCGTCCATTCCAGCGTCATGGTCGAATACGTCGTCGCGGTCACGGTGAAATCGGAAACGCGTGAGGGCGACGAAAGATCGCGGTCATCGAGGCAGTAAAATTCATCGATGCCGTTGTTGGTATTGCCGTTGATCATGATGCCGCAGTACGGCCCATTAAAACGCTTCTGCGGATCGTCAAGAGTTGCCAACGGGTTGCCGTTGCGAAACACGTTGAAATGATGGCCGGTTGCATCGGTTTTCATTTCGACGCGCAAGACATCGCCGATCTCCGTTTCCGCAAAGCCGGTGACTTCCTCGATGATTTGGGTCGGCACCCCGTTGCTGACGGCCCATAGCCGGAGTTTGTCATAATAATGATGCAACAGATAGCCGCTGGCGTTGATATTATTGTCGGTCAGTTTGAGCGCCAGTCCGGTAAACGCCCGACCCTGATTGTCCGAGAGAAAACCATACTGCATCTCCACGATGTTGGGATCGAGCACGACATTGCAGATGGCAAAAAAGTTTCCCCACTTGTCGTTCGTGCTGGTGTTGACGAGCTGATCGCTTTGAATGCGGAATGCCGATTGCGTCGTCCAATCTTCGCCAATGCTGGCGCGATTGAAGCCGTCGCGAAATTCTTTCTGGGTCGGCTTCAAAATACGTTTAAGGGCGCTGAACCATTCTTCGGCCATCAGCTCATAGCCACGGTCGCTCGGATGCAGGTCGTCCGCCATGTAAGCGTCCTGCCAGCCATCGCCGTTGGCTTTAAAACGTTTGTTGTGATCGACCAGATAAATTTTGAAATCACTGGAGAGCCGGCTGCTGATAACTTCAGGCAACAGCAAGTTGGTGCGGTCGACGTCGATGTCTTTGGAGACGTCAATTTGCGGAAGCAGGGTGCCGAGCAGAATGACAGCGTCCGGCGCTTCCGCGTGAATGCGATCCACCACGGTGGCGATATCGGTCGCGGTTTGCTCCGCGGTGTGGCCGCTGGCAATATCATTGGTGCCGATTTCTAGCAGAATGATGTCGGCTGGATTGTCGCGCAGGTAATTTTCAATGGCCAGTTGATTTGCGGTAAAACCCGGATGGCCTTCGTGATTTTTGTCATCCAACCCGAACCCGCTGCTGTATTGCCCGACAAAATCAAAGGGGCCGACGCTTTCATCGGCAACCATCAATTCATACAAGCGCAGGCGATAGCCGCCGCCGTGCGACGAGCCGGTGCCCGCCGTAATCGAGTTGCCGAGCGGCATGATCTTGGGTTGGGCCAACGCAGCGCGGTGAGGCAAAAGACAAAAGGCGAAAAGCAAAAAGCCCGGCGCAAATCGCGCAAGCTGATGACGCAGAGAATGGTTTCTCATTGGAGTTTTCATAGCGATGCAGTTCATGTGGTCTTCTCTCCAATCCGAAAGCATCACGTCGCTGGGACGTGACAACACGAAACAACCGTCCGGACGGTGAATAATTACGTTTAAATAACAGCTCTCCCTACGAATACCGTCATTTAAGCAAAGGATATGCCGCCCGGACGAAACTTGCAGGGCGGCTAATTTTTTATAACAAATAAAGAGTTACTCGAAACGCCACGCCACGGCGCCGCGTTCCTGGCAACGTGTCCATGTTCGCGGACAAACAATGTTCCAACTCTGGACAGAAAAACCAAAACGTGAGGTGTCCCTGGGAAGAGATTTGTCTGTTGCAAAACTTCAAAAATTTTAATTTACAATTTAAAATTTTCAATACTTTTTTAGCGCCGGCGCCATAGCGGCACCAGGAACAGACAAACTATTGAGGCGGGTGTAGCCAAAAAAGAAGGGATGCAGATAGAAGAGAAGCTCGCGAAGACTGGGAAGTTCGGCGTGGGCAACAGGCTGATTAAAAATTCAAAAATCGTTATGCCCAAATCGAACTGCACTTTTTCACGCGGCTCTCTCGCTCCTATGCATCCCTTTCAGCCGTTCACCGAATTCCGAATCCTTTCGGCGCCTTTATTGCAGTGTTCAGTAAGCCGTATTCAGTTGTCTGGTCACGGCTTACTGAACACTGTTGTTCACTTGGCCAGAATCATCTTTTTCGTCGCGACATAATCACCAGCCTGGAGGCGGTAATGATAAAGACCTGAGGGTAAAACCCGGCCTTGTTGATCCTTGCCGTTCCACACGATGGTGTGATAACCCGCCGGCGTTTGGCCGTTGATCAAGCGCCGCACTTCCTGGCCGAGGCTGTTGTAGATCGACAAGGTCACGATCGCCGCCTTCGGCAATTCAAAGCGGAGGTTGGTGCTCGGATTAAACGGGTTGGGATAATTCTGTTCCAGCGCGAAGCTTTGCGGCAACGCGATGGTGATTTGAATCGGGCCATGCAACTGCACCTGGCCGTCGCGATCAATACTTTCGAGCTTGTAAAAATATTTGCCGCCGGCATCGACGCTGGCATCGGCAAATTCATACTCACCGTCGTGGCGCGGGGGAATCAGCTTGTCGTTGATCTTTTCATATTTGCCCGCTTCGGTGCGGCTGCGCAGAACGTTGAACCCGACATTGTTCTGCTCGCTGGCGGTTTTCCAATTCAGCAGCACGCGCTGGCTCTCGACGATCGTGGCGCTGAAGCTCGACAGTTCCACCGGCACTTTGATCCGCCAGGTCACAAACGTCGTGTCCTGCTTGTCAAAGATGATCACACTGACGCCGGCGAATGTGGTTTGGTTCACGGCGCTATAGGTGTAAAGGTATTCGTTCGTAAACGCATTGGTAAAAACGCCGTCGCGATACCAGCGATAACTCAGGACGTCACCGTCGGGATCTGCCGCGTACACCCGCATGGTAAACGAACCGCCTGCGCCCGGATTTCTGATGACCGTATCCGCAATCGCAAACGGCCGGAGCGCCGGCGTGGCGCGATTCATCACCGGCGGCCGGTTACGATTGGCCACATGGATGGTAACGATTTCTTCATCGGTGCCGCCTTTGCTGTCGCGCGCAATGAAGCTCGGCTCGAACGTGCCGGCGCTGTTCAAATCGGTGTCCCAAACGAACTCACGTTTCAACACATCGAACGAGGAGCCGGTGGGCAGATTGCGGCCTTGATACGTAATGGCATCGCCATCCTCGTCGTTGGCACCAATGGTGAAACGAATAATCTCGTTCTCAACGGCTACCACATCCGGCACGTCATCGATGATCGGCAGATTATTATCGACTGCCGTGGCGTTGAACGTCACTGGCGAACCGATGAGGCCGGCCTTGTTCGCTTTTGCCGTGTTCGGGCCCGCTTGCTCGCCCAGCGTCCACGGCGCCGCGGCGATGCCGTTGGTATCGGAAGTCGCAGAGAAAAATCCGTTGCCGTTGAAACTGCCGCCACCGGCGGTCACGACGAATTGCACTTGCACACCCGACACCGGATTGTTTCCATTATCCTGCACCAAAACTTGCAGCGGGAAATTCAGCAATTTGCCTTTGGTGCCGGTTTGATTGTTCGTACGGGTGACGGAAACGATTTTCACCGCATTTTGCGCCTCGGCATACACCATGAAAATGAGCGGCGAGTTGCCCAGGCCTTCCGACGACGCCCGCACTTTCGTCCAACCACTCTTCGGACCCAAACGCACGCGCACGGCCGCATAACCGCCGTCACCGGTAACGGTGTACCCTTCGGTCAACGAGCCGGCGCCGTCAATCAACTCGAAAATCACACCGACGCCTTGCACGCCGTTGCCGAGCGGATCGACCGTCTGCACCGTCAGCGGCTCGGACAAACCATTGACCTGGCCGTAAACCGGATTGCTGCCGGCCGACCGCAACGCCGTGGCGCGATCCGGATTTGCTTGCGCTTCAAAATCAATCGGCGAATTGGCCAAGCCCGGCGTTTCCGCCCGCAATACATTCAACCCGGCTTCGGGGCCGAGACGCCAGCTCACCTTCGCTTCGCCAAACGCATCGCTAATCACCGTCGCGATCTTTTGTTCGTTGAGCAAGCCCCCGCCGAGTGAAATGCTGAACTTCACCGCGGCGCCAAATATCGGCCGGTTGTTGCTGTCCACCACGCGCACGCCGGCCGGGTTCCGCAAGAACTCGCCGACGATGCCCTGCTGATTGTTGCTGCCTTCGATCATTTCGATTTTGGCCGGGGAAGAATTGCGCACGGAGGCCAGATAAAGCAGCGGCGAATTGAACAAGCTGCCGGCGCTGACGCGAATTTGATTCTCGCCCACGGCCGGGCCGCAAATATACTGCACTTTCGCAAAACCATCATTGTCGGTGCGCACTTTGACGGAGTCCCAAAACTGGCTGGTGAGCGGATCGACCAATTTGCCGTCGCCGCGCTCAACTTTGAATTTCACTTCGTAGTTCGGCACCCCGTTGCCGTTGGCGTCCGCCACCTTCGCGCCGAGCGGCGTGGTCAACGCCGTGTTGATGTTGCCGATCTGGCCGTTGCCGCCGCCTTGCACCAGGGATTTGGCGTCGAGCGGCGTCACCTTCACCGTCGCGCCGCGCGAAATCGTTGTCGGCGGCGCACTAATCACTCTCGCCGTCACCGTTTTAGTTTCCGCGCGGGTGGCGGTAAAGCTGCCCTGGGCTTCACCATCTTTATTCGTCGGCGTCGCCGGCTGATTCACTTTCACGCCGTCGCCGGTAACATCGATCGTCACCGGCACGTTCGCAATCGGATTGCCGAAGCGATCGCGCACGAAAACCGTCACCTGACACCGCGTGCTGCCGTCCGCCGGTAAAGTTCCCGGCACCGCTTGTACAAACGAAGTCTCCGCATTCGGCAAGCCGGGCGTGCCATACGCGATAAACTTCACCGGCACGCCTTGCAGCTTATTGACGCCGTCATTGGAGCTGGCCTCGACAACCTGGCTATCCGGTTTCGTCGACGGGCCGAGATACCAATTCGTTTGCGCAAAACCGGTGCCGTCCGTATTGACCGTCAACTCGGCTTTGTTCGCGCCCAAATTGCCTTCGCCGCGCGTGACTTTGAACGTCACCGGATGATTGGCAACGCCGTTACGATCTTTGTCCTCGACTTTCACGCGGAGCGGCTTCGGCAACAACTCGCCGGCCGGCCCTTCCTGTTTGTTGCCGCTTGACAAGAGCAGCTTTTGCGCTTTGCTCGAGGTGCCGGAAATGCGATACGTCAGCGGCGAGCCGGCCAAATGAACGTTGTTGACCAATGCCTTTACTTCAATAACATTAATGTAGGCGCCAGCGGTGGTGCCGAGCAACAATGTCACAGTCGCTTGTCCATTCGCCAGCGATTTGACCGTGACCGTTGCGGCGTTGTTCACTTTGCCGCCGCCGGATTTGATCGTGAAGGTCACATCCACATCGGCTTTCGGATTGCCGCCAATGTCGGTGACTTTTGCGGTCAACGGCAGTGTACTGCCGACCACGCTGGAAATGCTGTCGGGCGTGAATTTCACCAAATTTTTCGGCGCGCCCGCAATTGCACTAGCTTGAAAAAGGATCGGCGAACCGGTCAACGCCGGGTTCGTCGAAGCTTGCACTTTGTTGTTGTTCGTACCCGGCGTCGGGCCCAGCGTCCAAACGATGCTCGCCACACCGGCTGTATCGGTTTTGACCGTTACCGGCGTCGACACCCCATTCACTTTGCCGTTGCCGGCGGTCACCGTAAAAATCACATTTTGTTCTTTGATGCCGGCCTGCAGCGAGTCCAACACTTTCACTTTCAACGGCTGCGGCAGCGCCGTACTGACCACGCCCGCCGGTTGATTGTTGCCGGAAACATAACTCAGCGTTTTCAACCGCGCGGCGGTAACCGTATAAGTAATCACCTGCCCGCTGAGTTGCGCCACCGTCGCCTCGAAGCGATTCTGCCCGCCTGCGATGGTGCCCAGGACTGGATAGGCCTTGGCTTGGCCATTCGTATCGGTGAGAATATTGTCGCTGGTTTTGTTATTGATCGTGCCGTTGCCGGTTTTAACGGTAAACAACACCGGGAAACCGGGAATCGGCTTGCTGGCGCTATCAACCACTTTCACCACTAACGGCGTCGCCAATTTTCTGCCCGCCGAGCCGGCGGTTGGCCCACTCACTTTGGTGATTTTATTCGGCACTGCGGCGAGCGCCACAAACGTATCCGGTTTGGCTACGCCGGTGGCCGTAACTTTCACTTTGTTCATCACGCCGGAAGTCGGGCCGAGCGTCAACGTCGCCGCAGCTTCACCGCTGGCATTGGTCACGACGGTGACCGCGGCCGGTGTGGCGCCCGGAAACTTGCCGCCGCCGGCGATCACCTCAAACTTGACACTCACATTCGCCACGCCGTTAATCGCTGTCGCGTCCGTCACTTTCGCCACAAAGGGCAACGGCAAAGCTTGATTCGCCGCGCCGGCTTGATTGTCACCGCTTTTCTTGAGCACTCGCGCGGCCGCGCCGGCTTTTGCGGTCGCGGAAAAATTCAACGGCGAGCCGGTCAAATTCGCGCCGGCGCCGTTCAACACGCGCGCCTGGCCTTGTTGCGTTCCCGCGGTGTCGCCCATCGTCCAAACAATCGAGGCCTGGCCGTTGCCGCCGGTGTTCGGCAAAATTTTAAGGTCATCGATAAAAAACGTTGCCGTCGAACCGTTGGTTTTAAAAGAAAGCAAACGCGCGCCGGCTGTTGGGCTGTTGGCATAAATCGTAAAAAACTGCCAACTGCTTTTCGTGCTCGCCGGCGTCATGTCGATCACTTGATCCGGCGCCATTTGCCATGTCACCCGCGCTGTGCCGCTCGTGACTTTGGCATAAAATGACAACGTGTACGTCGTGTTCGCCAGATAATTGATGCTCTGCGACACCCCGACGCCGCTGCGCGTCGCGCTGACTTTCAAGCTGCGGCTGCCGGCTTTGGGCGTTTCTGTCGAAGCTTGCACTTCGGCGGTTGTCGGCGTGCCTTCAAGCGTCCAGCCTGCCGGCAATGTCGTGCCGTTATTGATGTTTTCAAATCCCGCATTGTTCACACGATTCAAAGCGGTTGTTGAGCCGCCGCCGCGGGTCACGGTAAATTCAATCGGATAATTTGCCACGCCATTGCCGTTGCCGTCCGCCACTTTCACCAACAGCGGGTTGGTGAGCGCCGTGCGCACCGTCGCGGATTGGTTGTTGCCGCCGGCCACGCTTGCTGAAGCCGCTACGCCGGAAATCGTCGTCGCCGTAAACGAGGGCAATGTAACATTCAACGGCACGCGCGCTTCCACTTTGTTGGTCGGCGATTGATTGCCCAACGTCAAAAAAGTTTGCGCTTTACCGTTTAAATCCGTAATGCTGCGATACAAGCTCAGCTTGCCATTACCGTCCGTCACCACCCAATCGACCGGATAATTGCCGACGAGGTTGTTGTTGGCATCGCGAATCGCCACCACAAACGCCTGGCCGAGTTGCTGGCCGGCAGGTCCGGTTTGGCCGTCGCCGCTGATCTTTTCGATCTTCGCCGCTTTACCGCCGGTGGCGATGAAATTAAACGTCGCCGGCGCCAGCGATCCGTACTTGGCTTGCGCGGTAAAATTGCCGGCTTTAATGCCCAAAGTGATCACGGCGCGCGCCACACCGTCCTTATCCGAGGTAAAGCCCAATTCTTCCTTGCCGGTCGGAATGAAATTCGGATTCGTCGTCAGAATAATTTTGTCCAAGCCCAATTCTTCGTAGCGTACTTTAAAAATGATCGTATGCTTGCCGGCATTCCAATTGAATGTCACCGGATTAATCTCCGGCTCGGAAGCGGAGCCCGTACCGCGATCAGATAATAATTCCCAATTCCAGCCGTCGACAATGCCACCGTGGAAAACATCATAGAGAATCGGTGGCGCGCCATCGACAACGACATCCCAGTTGGCTTTATCACCGTTTTTGAGGCTGCGAATCCACATGTAATAAGTGCCGGCCTCCGCAATGTCGACATAAAGCGTGTCGTTGGCGTCGTCAAAGAAACCGGCCGGATAAACTGCATACTTGCCGCCGGCGGCATTCGGATCGCTGCGCGCTTCCAGCGGACCGCTGAATTTGCCATGCTCCGCTTCGATCCGAATATTGCCATCCAAAATCGGCGGACTGTTCACCACCGCGTCGCTGCTCGCGCCGACTTCAAACGAGATCGGCACATTCGGCACCGGATTGCCGAGACTGTCACTGACCAAAACTGCGAGTGGATTGGGAAGCTGCTCTTCCACCGAACCGAATTGATTATTGCCGTCAAAAACTTCCAGCTTTTTCGGCTGGCCGACCGGCACGGAGGCGCTAAATTCATCGATCGCATTTTCCTCGCCGAGCTGGCTGTCCAACATCACACCGGCGTACAGCGGTCCGGTTAGAGCTTCGAGCTTATTTTTGTCGACCAGCAAGCGATCTTGCTGGTTGTTGATATAAACCTGAAACTTGTGGCCGGTCGCATCGCTGCTGATTTCCACGCGTATGGTGGAAGCCGCGGGCGGGCGCTTCACGAACGCCTGACCTTCATCCAGCGCGCCGCTGCTCTCGATTTCACCATTCACCACATGCCACAAGCGTGTCGTGCTATCCGCTTCCGCATATTGAATAAAATAGCCATTGCTGGTGAGTCCGTTACCGGCGCCATTCGCCATCACCAGAATGCCGCTAAACTGATGGCCGGTCGGTGTGGTGTTCGGCCCCCACTTCATGGCCACTTCCGTCGGATTCTTCACCGCGTCGAAAACCGCGATTCGAAAAGAGCCGCTGGTTGCCGTGTTCTGCATCGCGTTTTTAACAATCTTCATATTCGCATCGGCTTTCCAACGTGTGCCGAGACCCGGGCCGGCGCGGTTGAAATCATCGGTCACCGTATTCACCGTCACCGTTCCGCTGGAAACGACGTTTGACAATTCCGAGGTGTTGCCGGCTTTGTCGGTGGCCTTCAACGCGAAATAATAGGTCGTGCCGCCATTCAGCCCGCTCACCGTCGCGGATTGCAATGTGCCGGCCACGGCCGGTTTGGGCACGGTTGTCGCCTTGGTCGCGCCCGCAAAATTGCCGTCGTTGATCGGCGCCAACGAATAGCGCAAATCGTATGTGGCCGCCGTGCCTTGATTATCGTCATCACCCGGCGCCTTCCATTTCAGCGTGATGGAAGAAGCCGTCGCTCCGGAAACGGCCAAAGTCGTAACCGCATTCGGCGGCGCCGTGTCTTTGGTACGGGCCGCATAAAAATAATCAATGCCGTTGTTCGTGTTGCCGTTGATCATGATACCGCCATAATAGGTGGGATTGGCATTGATGTCGCGGAATTTATCCGGATCGGTCACGGTCGCATCTTCTTTGCCGTTGACCGTCACCGTAAAATGGTGGCCGAATTCATCGGTGGTAAACTCCACCGCCAGGGTGTCAAGAGGTTGAACCGACAACGAAGTGGGCTGCGAATCAATCTCGCCATTTTCTTCGGGAATTTTGCCCTTGGAAATTTTCCACAACCGCACGCGTTCGCCGTTGCCGTCGGCATAATGAAAAATGAGATAACCGGTCGCGGTTGTATCGGGTTTGCTCATCAACATCACCACGCCGGTAAAGGCGCGGCCGGTCTCGTCGGAATTGTCGCCATAAACAATTTTGACAATATTCGGGTTGGTGATGGTTTTCGGCGCGGCGAGAAAGCCATCCCAATGATCATTGGCCAAACCGGTGGCGTTGTTGTAAAGTTGTCCTTCTTTTTTCGTGCCGACCGTTTTGACTTTGATCTTGTAGGCGGGATGCGCTCCCCAGTTTGTGGTATTCAAGGTGGTGCTGCCGCCGTCAAAGCTGTCTTCAAAGGTTTGGGTGGCGGCGGGACTCGCGCTGCCGTTGTCTTTGCCCAGACGATTTTGCGCGCTCGCCGTCGCGGTAATCAATAAAATAGAGAGGTATGCTCCAAGAACGAACCCTCGTGCCAGCCAGCGGAGAAGAGCGGATATGCTTTTCTCAAACGGGAGGCCAACCTGCTCCCGTACTGTGTGAGTAGTGACGGATGTAATTCTCACGATGCAAGCTCCAATGTCATGAAATCTCTCACACCGCTTTTGCATTGGCCCAACATGAAAACAACTTGGGCAAAGCGGGGCGGCCCGATTTAAGGATGTTAAAACTGACTTTTCCGCTTAATACAAACGCCATGCCAATGCCAAAGCCGCCGGCAAGCAATTTCATCCAGTAAAATCAAGGGTTTTATGCGATTACGATAATGCAATCCGCTGGGAATGTATAAATGACAACCGAATTGACGGACAGTGTTTCGCGTCCGAACAACCGGTCTTTTTTATGAAAACCAACCGGCGTGTCTAACGGTTGCGACAGGATTACAAACAGATGTTCAGGGGAAATTGATTAAGCGTGTGGAAGGCAAAAAAAGTAGCGGGAACGTGTGGGAATCGAACCCACCTCTCCACGCAGAGCGAGGGGACAACGGTTTTGAAGACCGCGGAGGCCACCAGGCGCCCATCCATTCCCGGAAAAGTATTAGAAATTTAAAATTTTAAATTGAAAATTTCTAATTTAAAATTTGCCAAGCCTATCGGGGAAAATATGGCTGGCCGTCTTATTGGTTTTGCGGCACCGGTCGTTGCGTGTCGGAGATAGCCGGCGGCGTCGCCGGATTTAAAAAAGCTCTAACGACTTCGGCAAAATGCTGCGGCTCTTCAATCCACGGATAATGCCCACTGCGCTCGAACAGCTCCAATTTGGAATTACGCAGCGCAAAGTGCAGGCGCCGGGCGGAAGCGCGAATGAAATAAGGATCATACAAGCCGTACAGCAATAACGTCGGCGCGGCAATCCGCGTTTCCTGCCCGCTCAAATCATAATGCAGCAAATCGCTGCGCACGAATTGATTGAAATGGCTGATGGAAAACCTGGTTTCGCCGAGCGCTTTCTCGAAGGCGGCGCGCTGGGAGGAACTGGCATAACCGAGGAAGAGAATCGCCGTCGTTTGCAGATTTTCCCGCAATGCTTCTGCAGAGCGGGCATCATATTCATTTTTGAATCTGGCAATTGCCGCTTCCCACGCCGGATCCTTGCGCCGCGGATGGCGTTGCAGATTCTCATTCACCGCCCGCGTGTCGTCTTCCAAATTCGGCAACAACACACAATCAACCAAAATCAACTGCGCCAACCGGGTGGGATATTTCAGCGCGTATTTCATCGCAATGAAGCCGCCGTGCGCGTGGCCAAGCAAAACGATTTTGCTCAAGCCGAGATGTTGCCGCAGCGCGTCGAGATCATCCGCCATCAAATCGCTCGAAAGCTGCGGTAAATCCGCAATGGGCGCGGCGTCGCCCGTGCCGCGGGGATCGACATAAACCAGCGTGTAATTTGT
The DNA here is from genome assembly GCA_022072515.1 of bacterium. GTDB lineage: Bacteria > Zhuqueibacterota > Zhuqueibacteria > Zhuqueibacterales > Zhuqueibacteraceae > Zhuqueibacter. The sequence goes on along the minus strand of JAJVHT010000047.1, from coordinate 40,284 downwards.
CTCGAGAAATTTGAGCGTGTTTTGATAAAGCCGGGAGTCCGGTCCCCAGCCGGCGCCTTGCACGAGAACGACCGGGCCGTTGCCGCTGACCGTATACGAAATTTCGACATTGTTCAGCCGCGCTTTGAAAGCGCCGTTTTGCAAAGCCGCCGGTGGTGTGCCGGCATTCAATTCTCGCACGGGCGGATGTGCAACCGCCGCATTCACCAAAGCCAATACAACAGCCGCGATGAGGAATTTCTCCTGAATCTTCATGCTTCCTTGCATCCTCAACAAAAAATGTTAACCTGTTGGCCGGTTTGCCAGCTAATCCCGGCCGGCCTGCTCGTAAACTAACCTGCGCAAGTCGGGACAAACCGGCCAACAGTTTGTTTTAAAAAAACTGTAACTATTCAGTACCGCCCGGGCGGTAAAATAGTTGAATAGTTACAAAAAACTTTCGTTTTACAGAACTAATCCGCCGTGGTTGTTCCGCTTAAGGCGCGTTTCGCATCGACTACGCCGCCGGTCACCATTTTGCCTTGCAAACCCGCATTAACTTTAACCGTCGCCAGCAAACGTTCTTTCACCTGCGCCGGCGTCCAGTCCGGAAACTGGGAGATCAACAAACCCGCCACGCCGGTAACATGCGGCGTCGCCATCGAAGTGCCTGACAATTTTTGATAGCCATTGTTCGGCGTGGTGCTCAAAACTTCCTTGCCGGGCGCGGCCAGGTCAACGGTGGTGGCGCCATAATTCGACCCCGGCAGGCCGATCACGCTGCCACCGCAGCCGCAGATGCCGCCGCCACCACCCGAGCCAAAAACGGCAAGATCGCCTTTGTGGTCAATCGCCGCCACCGCCACCACATTCGGCACCTCGTAATTCGACGGGTAATTGGCGCTCTGATCGTTGTCCGAGCCATCGTTGCCGGCCGCGGCAACGAACAACGCGCCATGGTCATTGGCATATTGAATCGCGTCCATCAAAGCCTGCGAAAAACCGCCGCCGCCCCAACTGTTGTTCATCACCCGCGCTTTCATATTGGCGCCGTAAAGAATCGCGGAAATCGCATTGGCCAATGAACCGGAGCCGTTGCCGCTCAAAAATTTCAAGGCCATAATTTTTGTGCGCCAGTTGACGCCAGCCACGCCGACGCCGTTGTTGCCGATTGCTCCGATGGTACCTGCAACGTGGGTGCCGTGCAGATTGTCATCCATCGGATCGTTGTCGTTATTCGCGAAATCCCAACCGTGAATATCGTCGACGTAACCGTTGTGGTCGTCATCAATCCCATTGCTGGGAATTTCGTTGGGATTCGTCCAAACGTTCGCGGCCAAGTCGGGATGATTGTAATCCACGCCGGTGTCGATCACCGCGATCAGCGTCGAGTCGCTGCCGGTTTGCGTGTCCCACGCTTCGGGCGCGTCGATATCGGCATCGTTGGTGCCGCCGGTTTGGCCGGTGTTGTTCATGCCCCACAGATCGCTGAACTGGGGATCATTGGGAACGCCGCTGGCGCGATAAATGTAATTCGGCTCGATATACTCGATGCGCGGATCGTTTTGCAATTGATTGGACAACAGCGCCACATCACCCGTGGCCGGCACTTTAATCAACGAAACGCCGATTTCGGGAAACGCCTTCACTTGCGTGGTGGACATGCTGCTGATGAGGGAATCAGCGGCTTGCGGCGCCACGGTGGTTTTCCATTTGACGATAAATTCACCCGGCACGGCTTCGGGCTTTTTTTCCTGTTTCACCTGGGCGCTAAAAATCAGCGTCAGCAAGCTCAAAACGGCAAGAATCCAGCGGCTTCTCATAATCTTCATCCTTAGATTGTTGGGTTAGTAAAATTTTAATGGATTAAAAAAAGAATTACCTTTTCATTGCGCCCCCGCGCAAAAAAAATGTTCTACACTTGAAAATTCAAACGCCAAATGAAATATGGTAACCGGTCCGTCTCGTGATTTAACCCCACGCTCAGTTTTTTTCGGGAATTTGCACTTTGGTGTTCGGTTCGGCATACTCGATACTGGCATTCGACTGGCAGGCGCGCAAAACCTGTTCGGTAGAAACGCGCGCGGTCGTGCGAAAAACGCGCACACCAATCTCGCGCAGTTCGCGAACTTGTTCCAGGCCGAGTCGAGCCGCCAGCACTTGCACCGAGTCTTCCGGTACGCCGGGCTTAAACTTGATGAGCACTTCGTTGGGAGTGGAAGCAGTCAAAGTTGGCTTTTTTTGCATCGGTTCGTTGTTGCAGGCGGTTAATAGGCTTACCGCCCCGACAAAAATCAACCATGATACAGCGGCGCGTTTGATTTTTGAGAGAACAGAAAATGGGTTCATAGGATTTGATTTTGCCTTTAAAACTCCCACCCTGATCCGGCTTCCGAATTAGACGAAACCAGACCCCAGGTGCGATCACGGGCAGCGCAAAATCGGCGTGACAAACAAAGATAATGAAGATTTCCGCCGGATGCAAGTTCAAAATCATCGCGACCTTGCTTGCAGGCTGGCCCGCTTAAGTGTCTTTCACGCGCTGATGCCAACCATACTCTTTCAACCGCCGATACAGGGTGGCTTTGGAAAGCCGCAGGATTCTCCCGGCCTGTTTTTGATTCCATTGTGTATCTTGCAGCACTTTGAAAATGTAAGCTTTTTCCACCTCTGCCAGACTGCCTGGGTGGTCTTCCCGTTTTTCTTTTCTAAACATTTCCAGGAAGGAGACCGACTGGCAAATTTGCGGCGGGAAATCGCCTGGCTGCAGGATTTCATGGCTGGATAACGTTACGGCGTGCTCGATGGCGTGGCTTAGCTCGCGCACGTTACCGGGCCAGTTGTATTGCAACAAACAACTTTGGGCTTCCGGCGCAAGCTGGAGGTGCCGGCGCTTCAAACGCTGGGCATGCTTTTTGAGAAAATGCTGAGCGAGCAACAAAATATCGTCACGGCGCTCGCGCAAGGGCGGAATATGCAAAGGAATGACATTCAAGCGATAATACAAATCTTCGCGAAAAGTGCCGGCGCGTATCATCTGCTGGAGGTCGCGGTTGGTCGCCGTGATCACCCGCACTTTGACATATTGCAGTTGGGTATCACCCACGCGCCGAATCTCACCCGTTTCGATAAAGCGCAGCAGTTTCACTTGAATCGACAACGGCGCATCGCCGACTTCATCCAGAAACAAAGAGCCGCCGTTCGCAGCTTCGGCCAAGCCGCGTTTGTTGGTCATCGCGCCGGTAAACGCGCCGCGCACATGGCCGAAAAGCTCGCTCTCCAAAAGCTGCTCCGGCAACGCCCCGCAATTGACGGCAATAAACGGCTGGTCGCGCCAAGCGCTCAATTGGTGAATCGCGTTCGCGACCAACTCCTTGCCGGTGCCGCTTTCGCCGGTAATTAAAACGGTGGCGTCGGTGCCGGCCAGCGCCGCGACAGTCCGCAGAACGGCTTGCATGCTCGCGCTGGCGGCGACCATGTTTTCAATGCCATAGGTCTCGCGCATGCGCTGCTCCAACAGGCGCACCCGCAAACGCAGGTGATTGTGCTCGAGCGCTTTGCGCACGGTTAGCAGCAATTCGTCATGCTGAAACGGCTTGGCGATATAATCATAAGCCCCCGCTTTCATCGCTTGCACGGCGGTTTCGACCGCGGCAAAGGCAGTCATCAATAACACCTCGGTGTCGGGCGAGCCCTGTTTGATACGGTGCAACACTTCGATGCCGTTCATTTTGGCCAGACGCAGATCGCAGAGAACGAGATCATAAATTTCTTTTTCAGCCAAGCGAATCGCTTCTTCACCGGACTGGGCTTCTTGCACCTGATAGCCCGCCACCGTGAGATTGAGCGCGAGGCTACGGCTGACATTAGGCTCGTCATCGACGACTAAAATTTTAGCCATAAAATTAAGAACGACGGCAACGATAAACACCAGTGACTTCGACTGCGAACACCGACATGATTAAACAAGGTAAATAAAATGCGCCGCCCGGAGAATAATAACTGCCTGTAGGAAAATTGTTGCGAGGAAATGGTTTCACGTGGGCGATACTGGAATTGAACCAGTGACCTCCAGTTTGTGATACTGGCGCTCTAACCAACTGAGCTAATCGCCCGAATTTTCGATATGTTCAAAATAGGAAAACGGGGCTAAAAAGTCAAGGGAAATGTCTAATGCTCAAAAGCAAAACTTTGTGGCATGGAAAAAAAGCTCCCCCCGTTGCCAGCGTTATTAAAAAAAGCAACGTTCCTTAACTTCCCCCCGCTTGGCGTCCGTTTAGTGGCCGCCGGAATGCGTCGAATTGGATGCCGCCATAAACGGAACTGCCAATGCGGCGTCGCCCTCAAGCGTTGTGCTCGCCTTCGGGGCACGTTCCGGTATCGGCGTGGCGCTGGCCAAGCCGGTCAACGATTGATTGACTTGAAATCCAAGCCGGAAACTGCGTTGCAAAGCGGTGTTAAAATCTTGCTGCGCGAAAAGTTTCTGCAGGATATCCATCTCATCAAGATAGCGGCGCAGACGATGGGTGTAAATATCATACCGATTTTGGTCGATGTAGCTTTGGCGCGGCAAAGTGGTCATCCGGCTGCGCATCGTCTCGAGGTTTCTGGATAAATCCGCCATTTCCTCTTGACATTTCTGCTCTGCGACTGTGCGTTGTTGCAAAAAGGCAACGTTGCAACTATCCAATGTCTGGCACACTCTGTTGAGATATTGACCGGCGGCCTCGAACCGGTTCTTGCGAATGAACTGCCGCGCTTCTTCAAGCCGCTGCCGGGCGCCGGCCAATTCATACTTGAGATAGGCCTCGGCGCCTTTGCTCGTCAAATCGGCCAACAGGTTTTCAGCCCGACTCAGTTGGTCGGTCGGCGAATCAGCGCAACCGCCAACGAACAAGGCCACGAGTACCGCGCCGGCGGTCAACGTCCGGCGAACGGCACGGGATACTGGGACACGCATGCTTAACTCCTCCATACCTCATGGGTTCACTGCACCTCCTTATTAACCTAAAACCCCAGACCTCACTCCGGAATTTTTTCCACATTTCTCGTTAACCCGTTGCCATTATCGGTACTGCCAGCTTCCCTCAAGTTGGCTTACCGATAAAATAAACGAATCAAACTCAGCCCTCCGGCAGGCCGAGGCATAAGAAAGTGGACACTGGCCATTCCCGCAAGCGTAAAACCACCAGCCCGCGCTTGCAGCAAATGGCGCCGCGTAATTGGGCACAGGAATCGAACTGAAACACTACCCTGAGCTTCAGTTCAATCCTCCGATTTTTCCTCCTCTAAAGAAAAATCGGCGTTTCCTCGAAAAAGAAGCTAAGTTGAACGGCGAGAAGGGTTGGAGCCGGTAGGATAATGGACTGAGCAGTGCGGCCCGGATTTTTTGCAACCGCCTTCGATTGACAGTTGCGGTCTTACCTTCAAAAGCCGGGATTGTCCAACCCGTACAAGTCTTTATATCATCACGTACTTATTGTATACCTATTGCTGGCTGCAGCTCTGAACCACAAGCAGCGCGACAAAACTATAACGGCAAAAAAAATCCCCTCCAGTGCTCCGGAAGGGAATAAAAGCCAATTCGAGTATGATTCTGCTGGTCACGGCAGCAGGAACTGGTTGCTTTTGCTCCTTCGGCAGTAACGCGGGTTGGCTGGAAATTGGGTGTTGTCATCGAATTGGTTGTGTGCTTGAGCGTTTTTTGAGCTTTTTTGGGTTCAGAAACAATGAAAGTGACGAAATATAACAAATTAAATCTTAAAAGGCAAGAAAAAATATAATAAAATTGAAATTTTTTTGTGCTTTGCCATAGGGTGAAAAAATTGGTTTTTTTGGCGTTAATAATCTGTTTTAGTTGATCTTCAATGGCCGGTTTCCCCCGGATTTGCTGCCGGTGCGGTCGGCGGCTGCAAGAATTGGCGCCCGCTCACAAAACTGACGATACCACGGATCACCTCATCAATCAATGCGTCGGGCACACCGTCAGGGTGAAGAGATTGCGGCCGCATATCACAAATATCATTCACGTAATCCACCACGACAAACCGGCCGTCAGCCGTCAGCGCGATTTCAGCGGAGAAAAAATCCAAATGGCAAATCTTGGCGATTTTGGTGATAATCGCGCGCATGGGCGAAAGATAAAACTCGCTCTCTTCTTTGGGTTCAACCTGGCGATAAATATGGGTAATATCATTCCACCAGGCAACAAAGGTTTCTCCGAGCACATAATAAACTCGAAACCAAGCGCGCTCAGCACCCAGCCGCGCCGGTTCGATTTTTTCCTGCAAAAGAAATTTTTGATCATGCTGGCTCTGGCGGGCTTGCAAGACTTCTACCAAAGTCTCGGCGCCAACGACCACACCGGTTCCCCCGCCACCTACAGCCGGCTTGATGATGAATGAGCGTCCCAGTCGCGCCAAGTCCCTGATTTTGATTTCCGGCTCGGTTTGGTACGGCGAGAGAATGATCGTATACGGCACGTTCAAGCCGGCGGTGAGAAATTCTAAATGCATCGTCGCCTTGTCCAGGCCGCGTTTGAGAAAACGATAGGGGTTAATGACCCTGACGCCATCAGCAGCGACGAGCTTGGCCAACGGCTCAAATTCTTTGCGTGCATCCGAACCGCGGTCAAGATAATAATGAAAAATCAGTTTGTCGTTGTAATAGTTCGCCGTGAGATCGGCAACGTTGGCGGTATTGGCGGCACAACACGTCACCCCCTCGACTGCGCAAGCCTGCTCAAGCTTCGCAACAAACTGCGCATCATACTCCCACTCCCACGCGATGCCAAGATCGATGGTTTGCGCCTCTACGGCGGTAAACCGATGATCGGTTAGAAATGGTAGCTTAGTTGGGGGTACCAAAGCTGGTAGCGGCTCGACAGCAGGGTTCACGGGTATTTCCATTCCTTGAAAATTCATCCTGATTTTCAAAGTACAGAATCCTGCCATGAGATGCAATGTTTTTTTGACGGAATAGCCTTTCCATTAAACACTACCAGGGTCATCTCTTCTCACGGCAGCGTTTTGATGCCCAATGGTGGAATCAAGGCAAGAAATTTGCACGACAAAAATTCTTGTTGCGCTTTTTCTTGGAGGGGGTTATATTCAAAATTGTACTATTTCGATCTCACAGTTTGTCATCATTCAATAAATGAAGCGGCGATAGTCGGGAGTGACCAAAGTTATGCGACAGTTTTTCGTTGTAGTGTGTACCGTTCTTCTTTTATGCAATTGGATTGCGTTTGCCGTCGCCCAGACTTCAGAAGACAAAGAATCTGAAACCAATCCTTATCTCAAGAGCAGTTCCTCCGAACAATTAGATTTGCTCCGGCGCTATTATCAGCGGCAGCTTCCCCGGCGGGACAATTCCACTAACCAAGACTTGACCAATGATCCAGCCAGAATGCTCAATCAATTCCAATCCGGCAACGCGTTGGAAGGCCCGATCAATCCGGCCGAGTATATTGTCGGCCCGTCGGATGTGTTAGCGGTCACCATTATCGGTGCCGTCCCGTTTACCCATGTGGGGTCGATTACGCCGGAAGGCACGTTCATTGTTCCCAATATTGGCGAGATGGCGGTGGCCGGCGTCGCGTTGGCCGAAGTGAAAAAGAACCTCCAAACGGCGATGCGCAAAAAATATACGACCGGCGACATCGGCGTGCATCTCCTGTCGCTGCGATCGTTCAAGGTCTCGGTGGTGGGTGCAGTGGCAAATCCTGGCACGTACACGGTAAGCCCCGTTGATCGCGTTGATCGCGTCGTGTATCTCGCCGAATTTAGCGGCAATCTCCAAACGCCAGCCGAGGAGACAGACACCAAAGGCGCTTCGACATTTTCAGTTCCCGTCGAAAAGCCGCCGCCAATCTCGTTGCGCAACATCAAGCTCTACCGGGCGCGCCGGGACACCATCGACATCGATTTGGTGCGGTATTATACAACCGGTGAAACGGTGTACAATCCTTATCTGCGTGATGGTGATGTGATTTTCGTGCCGCCTGAAAATCTCTATGGCAACAGTGTGAGCATTTCTGGCGGCGTGCGTAAAGCCGGCATCTTCGAATTTCATGCAGGCGACAGCCTCGGCATTTTGCTGCGCCTCGCACAAGGGCCGACCGTCTTGGCGGATCTCGAACACGTTGAAGTCGTCCGCTTTCTTTCCTCGGGCCGGCAAGCGCAAACGCTGGTCGTCAATTTGCAGGCGGGGCAAAACGGCCACACGCCGGATATGGCATTACAGAGAAATGACCGTATTTATATTCGGGAAGATCGCGAAAAGCGCAAGGAGCGGATGGTGCGGGTTTACGGCGAAGTGTGGCGGCCCGGCGAATATGCCATCCTGTATGAGCGCACGAGACTTTCCGAGATCATTGAACGCGCCGGCGGCTTCAAGCCGGAAGCTGCGATTGCGGAAGCCAAACTGGTGCGCCGATATAAAAATCCGGACGCCGTGCGCAAAAATCCGGATTATGCCCGCTTGCAAGAACGCCGGTTGATGGATCTCGATCCGCCGGATCGTGAATATTTCGATTATGAAGCTGCGCTCCGGCGCGGATTCGTTACGGTCGATTTTGTCAAGCTCTTCAACCATCACGATTCCACCGCCGACGTCGAAGTTTTGGAGAATGATGAAATCTTCGTGCCCACCGTTCGCCAAAATATCAACGTCATCGGCCAGGTGATCAACCCTGGTTACGTCGTTTATCTGGGCGGCATGGATTACCGCTATTATGTCGACAAGGCCGGCGGTTTCAGCAAGGAAGCGAATCGCAAAAAAGTGCGCATTATCAAACGCGATACCGAAGCGTGGCTGAAACCGGAGGAAACCGTTCTCGAGCCCGGCGATCAAATTTTTGTTTCGCGGGTGGTGCGGCGGCCCTCCTCGGTTTATTTCAACACCTTTAAGGACATCCTGCAAACCACCGCCAGTATCGCCACGGTGTATTTACTCTATCGGCAGGTGAACTAATAACCTCGAATTAATTGCGATTTGATCGTTTCGATAATTGAAAAAACTTCCATGATAGAAAAAGAAACACAGGAAATAACTTTCGCGGCTTTTTTTGCAACGTTAGTCAAATGGCGCAAGCTTATTCTGCGCAATTTCATTATTTTGACTATTGCCAGTTTAATCATTGCTCTGTTATTGCCCAAATGGTACACTTCTTCGGCCACATTGTTGCCACCGGAAACGGAAAGCGGATCATCCCTGGGAGCGCTTTCGTTAATGGCCGACTTGCCGTTCAATTTGAAAAGTCTCATCGGGGGAGGAACCAGCCCCTCCGAATTATATCTCGGCATTTTACGCAGCCGAAATTTGCGGGAAGCAATCGTCAAAAAGCTCGATCTGATGGCGCTATGGAAAGTCGAGTTGATGAGCGACGCTCTGCGAACCCTGGATGATTTGACCGAACTCGACCAAACAGAAGAAGGGTTGATCAGCATTGCGACGACCGCACAATCCAAAGAGCTGGCGCAAAAACTGGCGCAGACCTACGTCGATGAACTGGATCGCGTCAATCGCAATATTCGTTTTAGCACCGCCAAGCAAACGCGCGAGTTCATCGAAAAACGCCTCAAAGAAGCCGAGGACGACATGCGGCGCACAGCCGGCGCGCTGCGGGATTTCCAAAAGCAGCATGGCGTGATTTCTCTGGAAGAACAAACCAAAGCTTCGATCAAAGCCGCCGCCGAACTGCGCGCGCAAATGGTAGTGAAGGAAATGGAATATGCCGTTCTACGTCAACAGTTTTCTGAATCCCACGACCAAATCAAACTGCTCAAATCCAGTCTCGAAGCAATGCGGCAGCAGTTAGAGCGTGTGGAAGTGGGCGCGAATGGCGTAGATGAGGTTTTGATTCCATTCTCCAGCCTCCCCGATCTCGGCATGCAGTACATTTTTCTGCTGCGGGATACGGAAGTGCAGAAGGTGATTTACAAGCTGCTGGCCCAGCAATATGAGGAGGCCCGAATTCGTGAAATGCGCGACACACCCACGGTGCAGTTGCTGGATACGCCGGCGCTGCCGGAGCGCAAAAGCAAACCCAAGCGTCTCTATTATGTACTGGCGGGAATGCTTCTGAGTTTTTTAGTGAGCGGCTTTGTCATTTTTTTCAACAATTATCTCGACCGTCTGCGAACAACGGATCCGGAAAATTACAATCGACTGTTGGGAGCTTATGAAAGTTTGCGGGCCGATCTGCGCTGGCTCCTGCCCTCGAAACGCCGCCAACCCAACGCATGAAAATCGCGCATCGTTTTGCCCGGAATCTGTTCTGGCTGACGTCAACGCAATTTCTGGCGTTGACCGCCGGCTTTTTCACAGTGGTTTATACGGCGCGCGCACTCGGCGACACCGCATTCGGACAAATTTCTTTTGCGCAGAATTTAATCAATTACTTGTTGCTCATCATCGACTTTGGTTTTACAACCAAAGCCATCCCGCTCGTCGCCAAGTCGCATGACCGCACCACGGAGTTAACCAAAGTCATTGTTGCCTTGCGGCTGCTGTTGGCCGGCTTAACAGTGGTGGGAACCTTAGCCGGGCTTTTACTCGTGCCTGGCTCCGAAACCAAAAAACTGGTCGTGCTGTTGTTTGTTTTGACCGTTCCGCTGGCGGCTTTCGATCTCGGTTGGGTGTTTACAGCGCATGAGAAAATGCGGCCCGTCGGTTTGTTGCAACTTTTTCGGAACGCTGTTACCCTGGTTTTGCTCATTACGATTTTACGTTTTAGTACCAACGTCGTAACCGCCGGCTTCATCTATCTTGCGGGCGCCGTCTTGGCCGCCGGCTTAAGCCTCATTTGGTATCGCCAAAGTTTTGGGAAATTGCGGCTGGGCTTTTCATGGCCGCAAACCCAACCTTTTCTTTACCAGGCTCTACCGCTGGGTTTGTCGTTACTCATGATTCGTCTCTACTATGGCAGCGATGTTTTTTTTCTATCCTACTTTCACGGCGACCAAATGGTGGGATGGTACAACGCCGGATTTAAAATTGTCAATGTACTGATTATGATTGCCGGTTTTTACGGCGCGGTCTTGCTGCCAACCCTCTCGCATCAGATTGCCCAATCGGCAGAGAATGCGCGCAATATCATGCAGCAGTCTCTGCGGATTTTGCTGGCGGCGGCTTTACCAGTCGTGATTGCTGGCAGCATCTTTGCTGGTGAAATCATCACGTTGATTTATGGCTCATCATATCTCAATGGCGCGGCGCCTTTTCGTTGGCTGCTGGCCACAACCGCCATCGTGTTCGCCGCCGTCGTTTTTACCAACGGTATGATTGCCTTTGAAAGGCAGAAATTTTTTTTAGGTCTGGTCAGCCTGGCCGCGGCCGTCAACTTGGCGTTAAACTATCTTTTAGTTCCGCGTTTCGCCATGATGGGCGCTGGCTTTACCGCAACACTGGCGCAGGCGATAGTTTTGGCTGGCGGCGTTTATGCTCTGCGTGCCCATATTGATCTGAAACATCTCGGCGTCTTAACTTTTAAAATTCTGTTGGCAGCAGCGTTCATGGCTTTCACCATGCTATCTCTACGCGCACTCAATGCCGGCGCGGCCATAACGAGTGGCGTGACGGTGTATATCATTAGTCTGATCATTCTTGGCGTTTTGCGCCGCCACGATTGGAACCAACTGGTTGAACTGCTCAGATTTCGTCAAAATCACAGTATCGTCTCGGAGTAATAAGCCCGTTTTACGGTCATGAAAAAGATTTCGGTCATTGTGGTGACCTGGAATTCGCAAGATTATATTGCAAACTGCCTCGATGCGATTAATCGCGAGACGAAAGGCTTTGCTCGCGAGATTTTCGTGGTTGATAATGCCTCGGTAGATCGAACGATTGAGAAGGTACAAACAAAATTTCCGGACGCCATCCTTGAGCGTAATCAAAAAAATGTTGGCTTTGCGGCAGCCAACAACCAAGCCATTGCGAAAAGCACGGGTGATTATGTTTTGTTGATCAATCCGGACACCGCCATGTTGCCGGGGGCTTTGGCAAAAATGGCGGCAGCGCTCGAGAAAAACTCTGAAATTGGCGTGGTCGGCCCGATGATTTTAAATGACGACGGCAGCATTCAATATACCTGCGCCCGCCGGCTTCCCACTTTACTCACGGAAATCTGGTGGCTGACCGGCCTGGATCAGCGTTTCCAACACTCGCGAATTTTCGGCCGGTATTTGATGAGTGATTGGGATCATCGGGATTCGCGTTTTGTCGGGCAAATCTCCGGCGCCTGCATGTTGATCCGGCGCGAGACCCTGCAACGCTGTGGACCGCTGGATGCGCGCTTTTTTTTTATGTACGAAGATGTAGAGTTCTGCCGTCGCGTTTCACTGCAAGGTTACAAAATTTATTATTTGGCCGACGCTGTCATCAAGCATTCCGAGGGGCGTAGCCGAATGATCGATCCGGAAACGCAATATCGCACGACGTTTGTGAGTTACCTCAGCATGATGCAGTATTACGAACTCACTCGCGGCCGGGCCTATACTTTGCTCGTGCGAACCGTCATGGGAACTATCCGCGCGTTTCTTTTAGTTAAACAGTTGGTGCGCTGTTTGCTGGCTAATCCAATCAAACGGCCGCAGGAACGGAAGAAGCTGAAAATGTATGGCGCGATTTTAACCCTTCTTTTGACCGGACGTTTTAACGCCAAATCGGCATGAGGACAAAGTCTTTGTAGAAGGTGCGGTATGAAACTTCCAATTATTTTTTCACAGCTCACGGCGGGCCTTTATCTTTTATGTAACGCCGATCTTGCAGTGCCCCAAACAAACTTTTGGGAGCAAACGAATGGGCCGTATGGAGGAAACATCCAGGCTTTTGTCGTTAATTCAAAGGATGAAGTCTTTGCCGGAACGGGTGCGGGCCTTTTTCGTTTAATGATGAATGATTCCATCTGGAAGCCGATCAATATAGGCTTGACCAGTCCCTCTATCGCTGCACTTGCCATCAATTCGCAAGGTCACATCTTTGCCGCCGCTAACGGGGGTATTTTTCGTTCAACAGACGATGGCAATACTTGGCGCTATATGAACTCAGTGCCCTATTTTAAAATTTGTTTGGCAATCAACAAAAGCGGGGTGATCTTTGCGGGCACTTTTGGCGACGGCATCTTTCGCTCTACAGATAACGGCGCCACTTGGAAACCAGTCAATGAGGGCATGCCCGAGCAATATATCAATGCGCTTGCAATCAATGCAAACGGGCACCTCTTTGCCGGCACCAGTCGCAATGGGGTCTTTCGCTCCACAGACAATGGCGATCACTGGACTCCAATTAATATCGGCTTATTCTTTGGTTCGTCGCCGAGTACTCTTTATATCGGTGCTCTTGCCATTAATTCAAGCGGGGATATCTTTGCCGGGACCGCTCATTTCGTTTACCGTTCCACCGATAACGGTGATAGTTGGACACCAATTAATGCAAGTTCGCCTTATTTAGTAGTCTCTTCTTTTGCTATCAATTCATACGGGCATGTCTTTACCGGGACCTCCGTTGGTGTTTTTCGTTCCACGGATAACGGCGACACTTGGACGCAACTCATGGCAGGCTTGACTAATACCTACATTCAAACCTTTGCCATCAACACAAACGGGCACCTCTTTGCCGGGACGTCGAGCGGAATTTTTTTTTCCAAAAACAATGGTGACAACTGGGCTTCGATCACGACGGGAATAATCAATTCTTACATAACGGCGCTAGCCATTAACTCAAGCGGACACCTCTTTGCCGGGACTGATGCGGGCGGCGGCATTTTTCGCTCTACAAACCGGGGCAAAAACTGGACGCCAATTTATACCAACTTCGTCAACTACAGAGTCAACGATCTTGTCATTAATTCGCATGGAGATATTTTTTCCGGCGTACATGGCGGCGTTTTGCGTTCCATCGACGGCGGTGACACCTGGAAGACAATCAATTTCGGCATAAGCGGTTCTGAGGTTCAAGCCCTTGCCATTAATCCAAGCGGACAGATTTTTGCCATAACTTCGTATGCCGGCAGCGGTAACGGGATCTTTCGCTCTACGGATAATGGCGATACCTGGACACAAATCAATAGCAGCCAGATTACCGGAGGCCCTTTCACTATTGTCATTAATTCCAGCGGGCACATTTTTGTTGGAACGAATGACGTTTATATCAGATTTCCCCCTAACGAGATTTTCCGTTCTACTGACAATGGCGAGACTTGGACGCCAAGCCTTGTCGGCCTGGATGTTCCCGTCACTGATTTTGCAATAAATTCACAGGGGCATGTCTTCGCCGGAACTATAGCCGGTGGCATCTTGCGTTCGCTGGATAATGGCATTACCTGGAAACGAATCAATAACCGTCTGACAAATTATAATGTTTTTGCGCTTGCCATCAATGCGAAGGGGCAAATTTTTGCCGGAAGCTCGGGCGTCTTTTTTTCCGACGACAATGGCGAGACTTGGGCGCCGATCAGTAGCGGCCTCACTTCTCCCATTATCAGAGTTCTGGCCGTCGCTCCAAGCGGACATGTCTTTGCCGGAACTGTCACCGGCGGGGTTTTTCGAAGCATCGGAACAACGACTTCCGTGAATGAGCCGTTCGGAAAGAGGCCGACGTCATTCTTGCTGGAACAAAATTATCCGAATCCGTTCAATCCCAGCACAACGATTCAATTTTCCATCCCGCGCTCGGACTTTGTGACGCTGAAGGTGTACGACACGTTGGGAGAAGAGCTCGCGACGTTGGTGTCGGAAAATCTCGCCGCGGGAAAACATCAGGTGCAATGGGATGCTGCCGGAATGGCCGCCGGAATTTATTTTTACCGTTTGCAAATCGGCACAGCAGTGCAAACTAAGAAACTCATTGTGCTGCAATAAAGAGAAATTGGAGTACCGGTATGACGCCTCAAAAAATTTTTTCGCGGCTCGTAATGAGTTTGCTTCTCATCACCGTGTCGAAAGCTGCTTTCTCTCAAGGCAACTTCTGGGAACCGGCTTCCGGGCCTTTCCGCACGCCCGTCTCCAGCTTTGGTTTTAATTCGCAAGGGCACATTTTTGCAGGAACATCCGGACAAGGAATTTTTCGTTCCGCCGACAACGGCATAACTTGGAATTCCCTTAAAACCGGTTTAACCGGTTCTTACATTAATTGCATGACCATAACTCCAAGCGGCCAACTTTTGACCGGGACCGATGGAGGGACTTTTCGGTCCACCAATAATGGTGAGAGTTGGAAATCAATCAGCAGCAAGTCAGCGAACTATCTCGTTGTGGATGCTCAAGGGCAGATTTTTGCGGCAACCGGCGAGGGGGTTGCCCGCTCAAAGAACAACGGCGACTTATGGGAAACAAGTCTGCTGATGCCTCCTTATCCCAGGGCGGTACTCACTCTTGCCCTCAATGCGAATGGGGAAGTATTCGCCGGAGAAAGGGCGGGGCTATTTCGTTCTGCAAATGGCGGCGTTTCCTGGACGTCAACTTCTCTCAATACATGGATTGAAGCGATCGTAGTCGATTCGCCGGGAACGCTCTACGTCGGAACTTATGACGCTGATGGTAACGGCGACGGCGGCGTTTTCCGTTCCATCGACAACGGCAATACCTGGACACTCATCAATTCGGGTTTGCCGATTCAACCTCCTGCCGTCGTCGGCGAACTTATAAAAAATTCGCGCGGTCACCTTTTTGCAGCCCAAGTCAATGGGGGCGGAATCTTTCGCTCAACTGATCGTGGTGACCATTGGACGCTTATCAATCCCAAGGTTATAGAAGTTCTTGGCATTAATACGAAAGATGAAATTTTTGCCGGTACGCATGATGGCCAAATCTGGCGCTCTACCGACAATGGTGACAATTGGGCGATAATTAGTACCGGTCTGGCTGGCGGCGCCCTGGCGATTGCTATCAACACGAAAGAGCATATTTTCACCGATGGAGTAGGCGGCCTCTACGAATCCACTGATGGCGGGGATAACTGGAGATTGAAGAAGAATAGCGGCTTGCCGGTGGATCGCGGTATTCGTTCGCTGGCTATTAATTCGAGCGGCCAAATCTTTGCCGGAACGAATTACGCAGGTGTCTTTCGCTCCGACGACAATGGCGATTCTTGGACAGCCACAGACACAAGTCTGCTACATACAGAAATCAATTCCCTTGCTATCAATTCACAGGGACATCTTTTTGCGGGGGCAGGCTTCGGCATCTTTCGTTCCACAAACAACGGCGATAAATGGACTTTGCTCGAAAACAACGTCTCTGTCAATATCCTTGCCATCAACCTCCAAGGGGATATATTTGCAGGCACTTCTGGCAATGCAGGCATTTTCCGTTCCACAGACAATGGCGCTCATTGGACGCAGATCAATACCGGCTTGACTGATAGGAGAATTCAAGCGCTTGCCATAAATTCTAATGGGCACATTTTTGCCGGGACGTATGCCGGCGGCGTCTTCCGTTCTACAAATAATGGCGACAGTTGGACGTTAATCGACACAGGTTTGAACCATAAGCTTATTTTTGCTCTTACAATTAATTCGCGGGAGCACATTTTTGCCGGCACTTATCGCGGCGGTGTTTATCGCTCTCAAGACAATGGTGAGCATTGGGTACAAATCAATTCCGGTTTGAACTATCTTGATGTTCTGAGTGTTTGGGCTTTTGCTATCGATGCAAGCGGACATATCTTTGCCAAGACAGGTTTTGGCGTTTTCCGTAGTGTGGAAACAACGACATCTGTGAAGGAAACCGCATCTGAGAAACCTGTCACGTTCGCGCTGGAGCAAAACTATTCCAACCCTTTCAACCCCAGCACGGCGATTCAATTCTCACTCGCTCGATCCGGTTTTGTGACGCTGAAAGTGTACAACACGTTAGGAGAAGAACTTGCGACTTTGGTGTCGGAAAATCTTGCCGCTGGAAAACATCAAGTGCAATGGAATGCCGCCGGAATAGCCGCCGGAATTTATTTTTACCGTTTACAAATTGGCGCGGCGGCGGAAACCAAGAAGCTCATTGTTCTTAAAAAAAATTGAAGCGAAATGTTGCGACGAGCTTTATCATACGGACTAAAACCCCTCTTCCGCAACCACATCTATACCCTCCGGCATGGCCTGGCGCAGGGGTATAAAATCAAAGGCGGTCTGGGATTTCTCAAGCCTTATCGCGAGCCGACCGCGGAAGAGCGCTTTCTCATGAATCTTCAACTGAGCGGCAACACGGTTTACGACATCGGCGGTTACGTCGGAATCACCGCCATGTTTTTTTCACGTGCCGTCGGTGAAACCGGCCGCGTCATTACTTTTGAGCCGAACCCAACCAATGCCGCAGCCATCCGGCAAAACCTGGCGTTAAATCATTTGCGCAACGTCGAGGTCATCGAAAGCGGCCTCGGCGCTGCACCGGAAACCAAAACGCTCGTTTATGATCCCAATGACACCGCGGCCGGCAGCATGAATCAGCAAATCCAAGCGCGTTTGCTCGCCACCCAGCACCGGCAAATCGATATCACCGTCCAGGCGCTGGATGAGTATGTTGCGGCCCAGCATCTGGCAGCGCCGGATTTGGTGAAGATCGACGTCGAAGGCATGGAATACGACGTGTTGCGCGGCATGCAAAAAATGCTGCGCGCGCCGAAGCCGGCGTTGTTTATCGAGCTGCACGGCGACGGCGAACAGCAAAAACGCGCGAACGTTCAAAACGTCTTCACGCTGCTTCAGGCCTGTCATTATATGATTCATCACGTTGAAACCGATCAAACGATCACTTCGACCGATCTGCACAAAATTCAAGAAGGCCATTTTTACTGCACCTGATATGAATGTCTCTTTGCCGGCTTTGGAAACTGCCGATCTCAATCTCAGGCGCGATGCGGTCTGGGGCGGCGTGCTCGTGGCGTCCTTGCTGTTGGCAGTGTTTGCGTTTTATTTCCCGTTGTGGATGCTAGTGGCCGCGCTGGCACTCGTTGCCGCCCTGGTCGCCGTCTTCGTCAATCCGTATCTCGGTAGTCTGGCGATGCTGTTTCTGATTTACTCGCGAATTCTGCAGAGCTTTGAGATCGGCAAAATCTTCACCGCCGTGGTAATTCTCACGGCGGCGGCGTGGCTCGTCAACATGATCGTCAAAGCCGATCTTCGCGTTCTGGTATTGCGCCGGCACGCCACGCTGATTTTCGCCTTTTTGTCCATGGCCGTGCTCTCCATATTTTTTGCGGCCGACGCCAAATTGGCTTTCGCGGCGGTGGCGATTTACCTCAAAATGATCTTGCTCTACATCGTGTTTGTGAATCTTTTGGCCACGCCGCGCCGCTTCGAACTCGGCATTTACACTGTAATTTTCGCACTGGTGGTCGCGGTCGGCTATGGTTTTTACACGTATCTCTTCCGGCCCTCAGCCGTCACGTTTCTCTTGCGCCGTGCCGCCGGCGGCGGCACCGATCCAAATTTTTTCGCGCTTTCCATTCTCTCGTTTTTGCCGATTCCGTTTTTATTCGCCTTTGCCGAAAAGCGTTGGGGCCGCCGGCTGGTATGGCTGGGAATTTTTTTACTGCTGATTGCCGGCATCGTGATTTCTTTTTCGCGCGCGGGGTTGCTGGGGCTCGCGTTTGTCTTGCTCGTGTTGGGTTACAAAATTCGCCGGCATCGCTTCCTGCTCGTGGTCGCCGCCGCGCTGTTTGTCCTTCTGCTTTTTTTTCTGCCCGAGACGGTATGGGACCGCCTGGGAACGCTGTCCAGATTCGGCAAGGATGATTCCCTGCGCTGGCGATACCGGCTATTATTGGGAAGTTGGGATTTGTTTTTAACGCATCCTTTTACCGGCATCGGCGCAGGAAACATTGTCTTATTTTCTTTTCGGTGGGTCAATCGCCATCAAGCAGCGCACAACACTTATTTGGAGATTTTGGCGGAGTTCGGTATTGTTGCCATTGTGATTTTCGGCCTGCTGGTGCACGCGACGTTTCGCTATCTGCGCAGCAGTTACCAATACTTTGCTGTCAACCAGCGGCCCCGCCTGGCGATTATTGGCGAGGGTTTGGAAGCCGGGCTATTGGGTTTCTTATTTGTTTCCTTGTTTCTGTCGCTGCACTATGAATATATGTTTTGGGTGTTTTTGGGGATGGCCGGCGCCATGCGCAAAATGGCTGAAGCAGAAAATGCGTATCTGAGGCCCGGATGAATTGGCGGGCGGTTTAGCGGATGCAATTTATGTCGATCAACGTACTGCACTTGCGCGCCAGCACCGATTTTGGCGGCGCGGAAAATATTATTCTGTCGAGCTGTCAAAATTTGGACTCCCGGCGATTTCGTCCGTCGATTTTGACCACTTTCCCGGCGCGCTTTGAAAGTAATTTTCTGGCGGACGCGGCGCAGCGCCGGGGAATACCATGTCATACGCTGCGCTACTCCCATCGTTTCTCGCTGGCCAGTGTGCGTTATTTCCTGCGCTATTTGGATGAGCACCAGATCGATATCGTCCACGCGCACGGCTACCGCGAAAACATTCTGGCCGGTTTGGGTGCGCGCTACAAAAATATCGCCACGGTCTCCACCGCGCACGGCTGGATCACAGATCCGGTGCGCACGCAAATCGACCTGTGGGCGCTCAAAGCGTTGCATCGCATCATTGCGGTCTCGCCGTCCGTCGAAGAAAAACTCTTGCGCGCCGGTTTCAAAAAAGGCCGCGTCGTGTTGCTCATGAATGGCGTGGACGTCGCGCAATTTCGCAAGCAGGCGCCACGCCGATCGCTGCAAGAGCAATTCGGGATTTCGCCGGAAACTTTCGTTGTTGGCACGGCAGCGCGGTTAAGCCCGGAAAAAGGCATCGCGGATCTGATTCGGGCGGCGCCACAAGTCGTAAAACAATGTCCACAGGCTAAATTTCTGATCGTCGGTGACGGCCCGGAACGCGCCGCGTTAGAAAAATTGACGATTGATCTGGGGCTGCAAAGCTTCGTAATCTTTGCCGGCTATCAGGAAAACGTGGCTGCTTTTTATCAATTGATGAATTTGTACGCCTCGCCCTCCCTTCAGGAAGCGATGCCCAAAAGCCTTTTGGAAGCGGCCGCTTGTGAATTGCCGATTGTGGCGACCGCAGTCGGCGGCGTTCCACAGATCGTGCAACCGGATGAAACCGGGGTCCTATCGCCAGTGGGCGATCCGCAGAAATTGGCCGCCGAAATCATTCGCCTAATTCAGAACCCCGGCCTCGGCAAGCAGTACGGTAAAAAGGTGCGGGATCTAGTTTGCGCAAAATTTTCCGAAACCGAAGCCGTGAAAAAATTGGAAAATCTTTATGTCGAGGTTGTCACCGAAGTTCGCGGTCCCAAAGGTCGAAGCGTCAAATAAATCATGAAAATACTTCAGATTTGTCCACGCATTCCTTTCCCGCTTCATGACGGCGGCGCGATCGGCATTTTCAATATCACCAAGCATTTGGCGTTGCGGGGGCATCAAATCACAATGCTGGCATTTGGAAAAGATGAGCTTGCTCCGGTCGAGGGCCTGCGCGAATACTGTGATTTATCCATTGTGCCGCATGTAACGGCTACTCAACCGCTGGCGGCAATAATGAATGTCGTCTCGCGTATGCCATACACCATATCCAAATATCAGGCCGGCAAAATGTTTCGTCAGCTCGGCGAAATCGTCGCGAAGTCAGTTTTTGACATTGTCCATGTCGATCATTTGCACATGGCGAGTTACGGCGTTTTCCTGAAAGAACGGCATGGCCTGCCCATCGTGCTGCGGCAGCACAATGTAGAAGCTGCCGTCATGGAAAGATTTATTCGGCATCAGAAAAGTGCGTGGTTGCGTTGGTATGCTCAATTGCAATATCGGAAACTGTTGCGGTTAGAGCCGAACCTCTGCGAGCAGTTTGACTGCTGTGTGATGATCACGCCGGAAGACCGGCGCCGCCTGCAAAAAATGTCGCCGCGGGCGCACACCACAGTTATCCCCGCTGGCGTTGATATTCCCCGTTCGGCCGGCAATGTTTCCGAAGATCCCGGGAATATCCTTTTTCTCGCTTCTCTGGATTGGCCACCCAATGTGGATGGTTTTATGTGGTTCTATGAAAATGTTTTGCCGCTTGTTCAAAGCGAAGAGCCGGGCGTTCGAGTTTCGATCATCGGCAAAGGACAGGCACCGCGATTGCAGCGGCTCAAACATCCCAATATTCGCTTCATTGGTTTCGTTAATGATGTCGTCCCGTATTTACAAGCGGCGCAAATCTGCATTGTCCCGCTTTTTGCCGGTGGCGGCATGCGCATTAAGATTTTGGAAATGTTGGCGCATCGTAAATGTGTGGTTTCAACTTCGGTTGGCTGTGAGGGAATTGAAGCGGCGAATGGCCGAGAACTGCTTATCGCAGATGATCCAACAAATTTTGCGAAAGCGCTGCTGGCTGTTTTGCGTGATCCGGCGCTGCGGCTCACCCTTGGCCGCCAGGCGCGGCAACTTGTCGAGATGAAATATGCCTGGCCACAAATCGGCGCCGCCTTTGAAAGCGTCTATTCGCAGTGTATTCTTGGACAGCATGACTGAACCGCGGCGATATTACCTCGGCGCTACGAAATGAATATTTTGCTGTTGAATTTGCATAAAATTTGCTTTAATTAATAAAGTCGTAAACCGTTAGTGAATGACAACGAGAAACGTTAATGAAAATACTTTTGCTGACTCCCCGTCTACCTTATCCACCGTATCGGGGGGATAAATTAAAAATCTTTAATTTACTCAAACGGCTGTCGAAAAAAAATTCAATTCATCTGGTATCGTTTATTGAGAAAAGAAGCGAATTGGATTATTTACCGCATCTGCGGCCCTTCTGCGCCGCCATTGATGTAGTACCGTTGCCACGTTGGCAATCTTATTGGCAGTGTCTGCTCGGCCTATGCTCACGTTTGCCGTTGCAGGTGCATTATTTTCGGTCGCGGCAAATGCGCCGGACGCTGGATGAAATTTCCCGCAACCATCACTTCGATGTGATTCATACCCATTTGATCCGGATGGTGCCATATACCATCGACTTGCCACATCCGCTGAAGGTTCTGGATCTGACGGACGCCGTATCGCTTTATTTGCAGCGCTTTCTCACCCGCGAAAAAAATCCGTTCATGAAACTGTTATTAAAAATCGAGTTGGAGCGCATGAGTCGCTACGAAAATCTGGTTGAGAAATTTCAAACGTGCTTTGTCTGTTCGGAACCGGATCGCGAGCAACTCCGTAAATCCGCCCCGGAAGCAGATATCCGTATCATTCCCAACGGCGTTGATTTGAGCTATTTCTCAAATTCGAAGCCGGTGCAATATGAACCGCATCAAATTGTTTTTACCGGCAATCTCACGTATCACCCGAATATCGACGGCATCTTTTATTTTATTGCAGAAATTCTTCCGCTGATCAAGAAAGAAATTCCCGCGGCAAAGTTTTACATAGTCGGACAATCGCCGCCGCCGCAAGTGCGCGCGCTGGCTTCCGATTCGGTGATTGTCACCGGCTTTGTCGAAGATATCAAACAGTATTATTTGAGCAGCGCCGTCGCGGTTTCGCCCATTCGTTTCGGCGCCGGAACGCTGAATAAAATTCTCGAGCCGCTCGCACTTGGTGTGCCCGTTGTGGCGACGTCGATGGGAACCGAAGGCCTGGATGTCACCAATGGCAGGGAAATTCTCATTGCCGACCGACCGCATGCCTTTGCGCGTCACGTCATTCGGGTGATGAAAGATCCCGCTTATCGTGAGAGCCTGGGACAACAAGGAATGGCAAGGGTGCAGCGGCTTTATGATTGGGATGCAATTGTGAATTCACTGGAACAGGTCTATCAAGAGTTGGCTGACCAAAATAGGGTCGCAAGGCGCTCCTCACACTGGACACCTGCCACATGATCTGCAAAATTTGTGAGAATACAGAAGAAAATCAGATCTTTACGGTTCGGGAAATGATGTTCGGTTTTCGCGAAGAGTTTTTATATTTCCAATGTGCTCGCTGCGATTGCTTGCAGATCGCAGAATTTCCCGCAAATCTTGCCAAGTACTATCCGCCGGCTTACTACAGCTATGCCGAACTGCCACCCAGGTCATCCAACAACCCAATCCATAGGACTTGCAAAAAAATCCGGGATCATTACGCCATTTTTGGCAAGGGAGCCTGGGGCCGTATGCTTCACGCTTGCTTTCCCAATAAACACGTGCAAAACAGTCTGTTATCGGAAGTGGACGGTTTAAATAAGCGCGCCAGAATATTGGATGTCGGAAGCGGATCAGGCTCTTTGCTATATGCGCTGCAAGAAAATGGCTTTACCAGGCTGCTGGGTATCGACCCATTTCTTGACCAAAATATCGAATATGAAAACGGCTTAAAAATTTTAAAGAAGACGGTTCACGAAGTTGAAGAAGAATGGGATGTGGTGATGTTTCATCACACTTTTGAGCATCTTCCCGACCCGACTGAAACGCTGCAAAGCGTGGCCGCACGCTTGGCGCCAGGAGGAACCTGTTTGATCCGCATTCCTACCGTCTCCTCATTTGCGTGGAAGCACTACGGCGTGAACTGGGTTCAACTCGATGCGCCGCGGCATCTCTTTCTGCACTCAATCGAAAGCATCAAAATCATCGCCCAAAAAGCAAATCTGTGCCTGCAAAGAATCATTTACGACTCCACCGCTTTCCAATTTTGGGGTAGTGAGCAATATCGCAAAGATATCCCATTGATGTCGGAGCAATCTTACGCGGTTAATCAATCGCGCTCAATTCTTTCAAATCGGGAGATGGCAAAGTTTGAACAGGAGGCACAAAGACTAAATTCAGAACACCGGGGAGATTCAGCCGCATTCTATCTAACCAAACCTGCCTGAGCTTCTTTCTTATCGGTTCTCCGGAGCCCATTCCATCACTGCCCCTTTCCTGCCAGCATCACGTAAACGGTATTGAGCAGAATCTTGAAATCCAAAGTGAGCGACATATTCTCCACATAAAAAAAATCATATTGCAATTTCTGCTTCACGTCTTCGATGGTGTTGTCGTAACTGCCTTTCACTTGCGCCCAGCCGGTGATGCCGGGCTGCACTTTGAGTCGGCGCATATAAAACGGCACTTCCTCTTTCAATTTCTCGATAAAAAAGGGCCGTTCCGGACGCGGGCCGACCAGGCTCATTTCGCCGGCCAGCACGTTGAGGAATTGCGGAAACTCATCCAAACGCCACTTGCGCATGAAACGTCCGACGCGGGTGATGCGCGGATCGTCCTTTTCCGCCCATTTCGGTCCGGTTAACTTTTCCGCATTTTGCACCATCGTGCGAAATTTCACAATGGAAAAAATGCGCCCGTCTTTGCCGACGCGCTCTTGCCGGTAAAAAATCGGCCCGCGGGAATCCAATTTGATGATCACCGCCAAAAGCAGCCACATCGGCAAGCCGAGCACGAGTATCGTCGTGGCGAAGACGAGATCGATCAACCGTTTGAAGCGCCGTTCCCATTCCGGCATAATTTGCGGAAAAATTTCGATGAGCGGGAAGCCGTAAATCTGGTTGGTGCGCGCCTGCCCCATCACGATGCTGTAGAGGTCGGGAATGATTTTGATGGTGACCGCATAACCGGCGCATTGATTCACCGCCGTGGTGATCTCGCGTTGCTGCGAAAGCTCCAGCGCGATCAGCACATTTTCCACCTGCTCGTGCTGGATGAGGCGGCTCATTTCATCAATGCTGCCGAGCACCGGCACATCGCCATACGCCTGATGCGCCTTGGGCGGGCGCACGTCGACAAATCCCACGACGCGATGGCCCAGCGCCGGAAAGCGGTTGACTTTGTCGAGCAGATTGCGCGCCTTCTCGTTCCACCCGACGATCAGCGTCCGCCGCATGCCGATGCCGGATTCCAACATGCGGCGCTGGATCGTCCGCAGAACCATTCGCCCGTTCGCCACCATGAACGTCATCAGCAGCCAGTAGGTGACAATGAGCAAGCGGCTGAATTTCGGCGCCGAGGTGAAGTCGCGCTCCATATCGAATGTGGCAAGAAAGATGAGCAGCACACCAAAGAAGACGGTTTTGACCAACGTCACCAATTCATCAAAACGCGAATGGGCGTACCAGGTGCGATACAGGCCGAAAAACAGAAACATCAAAAACCAATAGGAAAACATCAACAGCGCACTCGTCACCAGCTCCAGCGGCTCCGTGATCGTGAAGAGTTCCAGCTTGCCCCGCACCCAGGCCCAAATCAAATACGAGCCGACGATGGCGGTGAAATCGCTGAGAAAAAGCAAGGCGCGCTCGATGGCGCGTGGCATGATGATGGCGTAATCGCGACTCTTGGCGTTGAACAAATAGCCGTGCTTTTGAAAAAAATACAGATTCGCCCAAAACCGTTTCCAGGTTTTGGCGCGCAAGAAATGGGCGGCCCGGCGCTGTTGATGATAAATGCCGCCGGCATGCGGATAATAAAAAATTTTCCAGCCGTGCGCCTGCGCCCGCAGACAATAATCCGCGTCATCCGGCCCGTAGAAAAATTTTTCATCCAGCCAACCGACTTCCTGGATCACCTCGCGGCGGATGAGCTGGCAGGCGCCCAGCACATAGTCGACTTCGCGCGTGGACTCATGATCCCAATCCGCCATCAATTGTTCTTGCAGCCAATGGCGGTCACGAATAAAAGGAATGAATTGCAAACGGCGCAAAATTGGGGTAAGAATGGTGGGAAAGCGGCGGCATGTGAGCTGCAGCTTGCCGGCCTTATCGACGATCTTGGCGCCGATGATGCCGGCTTCCGGTGTGCTGCGGGCAAATGCCATTAACGCGGCAATTGCTTCGGGGGTTATTTGCACGTTGGCATCGAGCAGCAGCACGAACTCACCGGTCGCGGCGTTGAGCGCTTGATTGCGTGTGGCCGCAATGCCGCGATCACTGGAGTTCACAATAAAACGAACTTTCGGGAAACGCTGCTGCAGTGATTCGTGGCGATGCGGCATGGCGTTATTGCTGACCACGAGGGCTTCACATTCAATCTTGCCGGAACCGGCAGAGATCGAATCGAGGCAACGTTCGACCAGTTGCGGGGAATTCCACGCGATGATGGCAATGGAAATTTCCGGCTGCCGCTCAAGATGTTGCCCCCGGCCGGCAGCGAGGGGTTTGCCGTTGGATGCGATAACCGCGCCGTGGTTAAGCTGCTTGTCGTCCATGAAAGTGCTCGTAGTAGCGCCCTGCGGGCGTAGCCTTTGGGCCTCAACCATGCAAAGTGAACAAGAAATTCGACATGCGTCAAACTTTTTCCATATCGCCAACCTCTGTGCCCTGGGGTGCAGTCTGCAGGCACTACTACGAAAGATCACTTATTCATGCGGCGTGCGCAAATCCGAGGGGATGACGTTGGTGCCGCAGCCCAGCTTCACGATTTTCTTGCGCCCGTTCTTGATGTCTTTGGTGGCGTTGCGTGTATCGACCACCAGCTTGGAGTGCTTCACGATCATTTCATAATCATAGCTGCCGTGATCGGTCGTGATCACGACGCAGTCCACTGCTTCCAACAATTTGGCGTCAAGCTTTTTCGACGTATAAACTTTGCCATTGATGCGGAGGGTGGGCACATACGGATCGTTATACATCAACGTCCGGCCGCCGCGATTGTAAAGCAGCTCCATCACTTTGATTGCCGGCGAATTGCGCGTATCATCGACGTTCTTTTTGAAGGCGACGCCGAGCATCAAAATCTTGGAATTGGTGATGGCGGCGCCGTGCAAGCTCAGCGAGCGGATGATCAAATCCAGCACATAGTACGGCATATTCTCGTTGGTTTGCGCCGCCAGCTCGATGAAGCTGGTATGAAAATCGAACTCTTTGGCTTTCCAGGCCAGATAATACGGATCGACGAGAATGCAGTGGCCGCCGATGCCGGGGCCGGGAAAGAACGGCATGAAGCCAAACGGCTTCGTGGCCGCGGCTTCCACCACTTCCCAAATATCGATGCCTTCCATGCGATCGCAAAGCTGCGCCAGCTCATTCACCAACGCGATATTCACCGAGCGGAAAATATTCTCGAGCAGCTTGGTCATCTCCGCAGCTTTCGGCGAAGACAATTCTTTGACTTCGACGATCACTTGGCGGGAGATGGCCGAGGCTAATTTGGTGCATTTTTTCGTGACGCCGCCGACGACGATGGGCGTCGTGGCCGTCGTGAATTTTTTGTTGCCCGGATCGATGCGCTCCGGAGAAAAAGCGAGATAAAAATCCTTGCCGACTTTCAGGCCGGTCGCTTCCAAAATCGGCTGCACGACTTTTTCGGTGGTTTCCGGATAGGTGGTGGATTTCAAAATGATCAACTGATCGCGGCGCAAGCCGGCAGCGATGCCTTTGGCGGAATCGATAATATAAGAAACATCGGGATCTTTCGTGTCAGTAAAAGGCGTCGGCACACAAATATACACAATATCGCATTCACCGATTTTGCCATAATTCGTCGCGCCACTGAGCTTGCCGGCCTTGACCAGTTCCTTCAATTTGTTGCTATCGACGTCATCAATATAATTTTCGCCGCGATTGAGTTTGCTGACTTTTTCCTCGCTCACATCGATGCCGAGAACGTTGTAACCCACCGCCGCGTATTCCACGGCAAGCGGCAGGCCAACGTAGCCCAAACCGATAACGCCGATCTTTGCGGATTTATCCTCAATGTTGGTTTCAATACTCACAGATGATCTCCTTTAAGATTATGTCCCAGTGCAAGAAGCATGTTGTTAATAAACCATAAGCCGGTTGGCCAGCTTTTACTGGCTAACAAACCAACGACAGCAAACCGGCAAACCTTTTCACATTTTGTAATGCTTTTTGTAAAACTCCAGATATTCGCCGTTTTTCAATTTTTCCCACCACCAGCGGTTTTCGACATACCAAACGATGGTCGATTCGAGCGCGGCCTTGAACTCATGCTTGGGTTTCCACCCCAGCGCCGCCAGCTTGCTGCTATCCAGGGAGTAGCGCCGATCATGTCCCAGCCGATCCGTCACGTACGTCATCAAGCTGCGGGGTTTTTGCAGCTTGGCCAAAATCATGTCGGTGATTTCGAGATTGTTGTGCTCATTGCCGCCGCCGATATTGTAGACGTCGCCGTTCTCACCGTGCGCAAAAACAAAATCAATGGCATCGCAATGATCTTCGACATGAATCCAGTCGCGCACGTTTTTGCCGTCGCCGTAAATCGGCAGCGGCTTGTTTTCCAACGCATTGGTGACGAAAAGCGGAATGAGCTTTTCCGGGTATTGATACGGCCCGAAGTTATTCGAACAGCGCGTGATGATCACCGGCACGCCGTATGTTACGAAATACGAATAAGCCAGCCGGTCGGCGCCGGCCTTTGAAGCCGAGTACGGGCTGGAGGGCATCAATGCATCTGTTTCTTTGAACGAACCTTTTAAAATGCTGCCATAAACTTCGTCTGTCGAAATTTGAATGAATTTTTTAATTTTATGCTGTCGCGCCGCCTCGAGCAAAACAAACGCGCCAAACACGTCGGTACGAATAAAAGCATCGGGCGTGCCGATCGAGCGATCGACGTGGCTCTCCGCTGCAAAATTGACAATAACGTCAATTCCCGCCGCAAGCTGATGCACCAATTGCTCATCACAGATATCGCCGTGCACGAAACGATAACGCGGATTTTTTTCGAGGTCGCGCAAATTATCGAGATTCCCGGCATACGTGAGCTTGTCGAGATTGATGACTTCGACATTGGGGCGTTTGTGCAGCAGATAACGAATATAGTTGCTGCCGATAAAACCGGCTCCACCGGTGACTAAAAATTTTTGCATGAGCACTCCGCTGCAATTACTCGGCGCCATTATTGGCGTACAACGATATTAAAATAATTAAAAATTTACGGAATCAGGGAACAAAAGTCAACTCTTTATGCGAATTAAGAGGGATTTATACCGGCAGCAAATCAGGCTTGCGGAAGCTGTTGCGCGCGACACCGAAATAGGAAAACATTTACTCCGTCAGCGGGTTGCAAGCGTGGGCCAGTTTTTTATTCGCCGGTAAAGCTGCAAACAGCCCAGCGCGGAAGAAGTGAAATGGGCCTCATGTTCGGCGAGAAAATGCCGCAAGCTCCCGGCGTCCGCTTTTACGGTCAATAATTCGGTGTACTCCTCGGCTTCCGGCGCTTGCAACGCCCATTGCCGAATTTCTTGCATGGTCAATGGCAATGGCGCAAAAAAATTGAGTTCGGGCTTGTGGTGGCGGCGGTCTTCCGTCAAGCCGCTGCAAACAGGATCAACCAGCAAATCCAGCGGAATGCCAAGTTCGGAACAAATCTCGTCTTTGATCGCGAGAAAAACATCCGGCACGCCTTCGTGAACATGATGGTCGGGATGCACATGTCCGCCAATCACATCCAAAGCGCCGGCGCCTTCGCCGACATGCGCACTGCGGCGGATCAACGGCAAATAACCGTCGGCGGTTTCGATGATCGCGCTGATGCCAAGCGCCCGCACCGGGCCGGTCTCTCCCAATGCAACAACCAACTCTTCAATGTGCGCATTGCTAAAAAGCAAGTCGCGATAGCAAGTGCGCGCGAATGATAAGTGCAAAGCGCCGTCCTGTGCAAAAAAATTTTCAAGTCGACAAAGGGCGCCGTTAAAAAGGCGGCACTGGCCGGCGGCAGTGATTTGTTCCCACTGCGCCGCGGCCCGGCGAGCGAAGGCCTCGGGCAAAACATATTCAATCGGGTGATAAGTAATGCTGACGTGTGAACGCGGCCAGTTTCCGGCAAGGTGCAGGAGAAAAGGTTCTTCGGGCATGTATCCAGTGAACAGCGAGTCATCAGTACCGACCAACAAGCCCAAGCGCAACGAAAATTCCATCTTTGCGGGACAATGCGCCAACCGCCTCACACAAACACTTTATGCGTTTTCGCCAGTTCCGCCGCCGCCGGCGTAACTTTCGCTCCGGCGGGAACTTTGATGCGCCGTTTTTCCAGCATCGCGCGCCGCACATCGTTTTCGGTAATGAGCTTTGCGGACGATTCAGCGGCGGTGCAATTTGACAAACCGAGTATGCGAACTTGATCGCCGGTTTTAAGGCCGGCGGCATTGGCTTCGTCGTGATCAATATGAAAATCGAGCACGAAACTTTCGTGCACGCGAATGAGAACATTATCAAAAATAACCGTGCGCGCTTCGGAATTGGGCGTCGGCGCTTTAGCAACGGGAGCGACGACGACACGATCGCGATCTTTCACGCCAAAATTTTTTGCCTCCGCCGGTGACATATGAATATGGCGTTGCGCAATGATGACGCCATCTTTTAAATCCAACTCGCCTTGCGGGCCGGCCAGACGAACGCTCGCCGAATTGGCAAGATCACCGGAGTAGCGCACGGGCGGATCGATGCCGAGCAGCACGGCATCGCTGCGCGAAATTTCGAGCTGCGTCTTGCCGCGCGTCGGTCCGACAATGCGGATTTTTTCAAGCTTGCCTTTTGGCCCAATCACCGTGAGGGTCTCATTCGCCGCGAACTGGCCTTTTTGAGAAATATCCCGTAATTTGGTCAGTTGATACCCGGCGCCAAAGAGCATCTCGAGATCGGCCTGTGCCATGTGAAAGTGGCGACTCGATACGCCGATGGGAATGGTGGAGGCCATGTTTTATCTCCGCCTCGCCTTCACAAATTCGCTCACCATCTTATCCACTTGCTCGCCGCTCATTTTGCCGGCGCCGTATTTTTTTTCATCGGCGTCCCGGCTCGCCAACCAAGGTTTGTCAGCAGACGCCGGCATGGATTTCACCGAGGCCGGCTGAGCGCTGCCTTTGCGCGAGACCTCTGACGATAACGCCTTTTGATAAGGAAATTCCGCCGCACGCGTTGTGGTGGGCGGCAAAGTCGGCCGCCATGCGCCGGTCTCGCGCGCCATCGCCAGCGGCTTGGTTTCCCACGCGACGCGCTTGATGTTGATGAGATGCACCGGCCCAATGTTGTCGCTGGTGATGTTGCCGCCATACGAGCCGCAACCGAGCGTCATGCTCGGATCAAGCCCCGTCGTATAGCCCACCGCGCCGATGGCGGCCGGCGAATTGACGATAATACGAAACGCCGGTTTCTTCAGCGCAAATTGCATCACCACATCTTTATCATGCGCATGAATCGCCAGCGAATGGCCGCGGCCGCCAAAATTGAGCAGCTCGATGCAGCGGTCGCAACCTTTTTGCCAGCCCTCTTCGATGTACAGCGCCAACACCGGCGAAAGTTTTTCCATCGACAGCGGATAGGATTTGCCGACGCCGGCCAATCGCGCGACCAAAACGCGCACATCATCCGGCACCGAAAATCCGGCGGCATTGGCAATGCGCTGCGGCGATTGCGCCACCATCTCGGCGTTGATGCGAAACTCCGGTGTGACCAGAACTTTGGCGACTTTGTCCGCTTCCGCTTCGCTGAGAAAATAAGCCTTCTGCTTTTTCAACTCTTCGATAACGCGATCCGCCACTGGCGCATCCACGACCAGCGCTTGTTCCGAAGAGCAGAGTGTGCCCCAGTCAAACGTTTTACCGGCGACCGCATCCGCAACAGCCTTGGGAACCTCGGCGCTGCGGTCGATATAAACCGGCACGTTGCCCGGCCCCACGCCATACGCGGGTTTGCCGGCTGAATAAGCGGCGCGCACGAGGCCGGTGCCGCCGGTTGCCAGAATAACGGCAATGTCGCGATGCCGCATTAACTCATTGGTGCCTTCATTGGTAGGAATCGACAGGCAGTGAATGAGTCCCTCCGGCGCGCCGGCGCTGAGAGCCGCCTGTTGCATCACATGCACGGCTTCCTGCGTGCAATTTTTCGCGCGCGGATGCGGCGAGACGACCACGCCGTTGCGGGCTTTCACTGCAATGATGCACTTGAACATCGCCGTTGAAGTCGGGTTCGTCGTCGGCACCACCGCCGCAACGACGCCCATCGGTTCGGCAATCTCCAAAATTTTCTTTTTGGTGTCTTCCTTGATCACGCCGACGGTTTTGATCTCCTTTATATGCTCATACAAATCGCGTGTCGCGAATTGATTCTTGACGGTTTTATCCGCGACTTTGCCGTATTTCGTTTCTTCAACCGCCAAGCGCGCCAGCCGCTCGCTGGCTTTAAATCCGGCCTCCGCCATCGCCGCGACAATGCGATCGACTTGCTCCTGCGAAAATTCTTTGTAGCGCAAATACGCTTCACGCGCTTTGGCAACGAGCGAACGGACTTCTTGAATGGATTGGAGATCTTGATCCATCAACGTTGACATATCATCAACTCCACGGAATGCGATAGAAAGGTATCTTTAAAGCAGATATTTATTCGCCGCGTCTCACGCTGCTTTCGAGTATAAATGTTTTTTGAGCCTTGGTATCGACTTGCGGGAATTTTTACCATTTTCACTAAACTTTAATTTAGGGCGCAAAAGTCGTGACTTTTGCGGTTTAACTCCCGCAATTTCAATGTGAACGACGGGGTGTCCAGGAGCGTAATTTTTTTTTGCAATTTTTAAATTATACTCGCACAATTCACGATCATACTTTGGCAGCAGAACCACCATGGCCTCAAATGGAATTTTTTCAGCAAATTTGGGGTGGTCAAGTAGATAACGGTCAAACTCAAAACTCAACTCAAGGTTTTTGGCAAAAGCTTCGTCTCGGGTCATGGCGACTTTACCTCTTTTAAGTAATTTTCTTTGTATCGTGGCCAATTGCGTCGCACGTCATCTTCTGCAACCTTCAACGCCAGATTATAGTTCGCAATTTGCATACGGCTTTTTCTTTGACGGCCGCTTGGAGAAAAGATATGACGATGTGCAAATCCATGCGCGGTATCATACCGCACGACGGGACACCAGCGCAATTTGATCTTTGTCTCATATTGCACGGTGAATGTCAAAATTTTTCCCTTTTCAGCAATATGCCGCCGTCGACGACGATCTTCGGACGTCAATAAAAGCGTAAATTGAACAAGTCGCACCAAAGCTGTTACCCCTCACTTTAGGCCGCATGAACAAAAGCAACAATTCTAATGCCTCTAATATGCTTCAACTAAATTTAACAAAACTCATCTGACTTGCAAGATGAATTTTTACACGTCAAAGGGAAACACTGACACCTATCATTCAAGCTCCCAGCGCGACGCCGGTGAGCAAGTAATGTGTGGCCAAATTGGCAAACTCGCCCCAACGCCGGGCAAACGCGCGTAATTCGTCTTCGCGCTTTTCCTTGCCGTTAAAATAAAAATGCTGTACCGCTTTGCGCACGCCGAGATCGCCCGCCGGGAACGCGTGGCCGCGCCCGAGATGGCGCGCCAAAAACCAATCGACGGTCCAACGTCCGATGCCGCGCAACGCCGTAAGCTGCTCGGTAATCTCAGCGTCCGGCTGGTGCGCGAGCGCATGCAAGTCAAGCTCGCCCGCCAGGATCGTTTTCGCGAGAGCGATGATATATTCGGATTTTTTCTCGGTGAATTGCAGTTGGCGCAAACTGCTGACTTTGACACGCGCCAATTGCTCCGGCGTCGGAAAGGCGAAATAAACTTGCCCGTCGACAACAATTCTTTTCCCATAACGCCGGACCAAACGGCTGCGGACTTTAAAGGCAAATTGCAGATTGATTTGTTGCGCCGTAATGGAAGTCACGATAGACTCAAAAGGCGTTGTCGCGAGCGTCGGGCGAAAACCGTGGAATTTTTGGGTGAGATCGCGCAGAATCGGATCGCGTTGGGCAAATTGATAAAAAGCTGCCAACGGAAAATCCAAGCCGAGAATCTGGCGCGCGATATGCTCGGCCGTTTGCCAAACGGCTTGTGAACGGGTTGCCGGCTGAACGTTGAAAGCAACGCCGCCATTCGCTTCCCGCAGCGATAGCAAGAAATGCTTGTCGGCCAGGGTGAACACTTTGCGAAAGAGTTTTCCGTCAAAATAGTTCGCCGCGTCTTCGCCGTAAACTTGGTAGCGACGGAGGGTGAGCGGAAAGCTTAGGAGACGGTCTGCGGCGGCAATGGTTTTGGGCATTTTGCTTTGCAGGAATGGTTCAATAAAAAACAGACCGGCTCTGCGAAATAGCCGGTCTGTCAAAATAATGCCGAATATCGATAAGCGCCAGCGCGATTTCTTTTTACTTCATGATCGTCAATTTCTTCGTCAAGCTCGTCGTCGCGCCCGTGGTGGAAACGGCTTCCAGGCGATAAAAATAAACACCGCTCGCCACCGGTTGGCCGTCGTTATCACGGCCATTCCAGTGTACAACGTGCTCGCCGGCGGCTTTGCTTCCCGCTGCAAGCATTTTGATCAACCGGCCACGTACATCATAAATCAGCAACGAAATTTCTCCGGCGGACGGCAGGCTGTAACGAATCATCGTTTCCGGATTGAATGGATTCGGATAATTTTGCTCCAGAACAAAAGCCCGCGGCAAATCCGAATTATTTTCAGCAACATGCACGGCATTGCTCACGGTGATTCGCACCGGCAGCGTCAGATTGCCGCCATTGCTTGTTATGCTCAGTTGCCCTTGATAATTGCCTTCGGCCAAGCCTTGCGCATCAAACGTGACCGTGATTGTCTGTGCTCCGCCAACTGCCACGGTGCCATTAACCGGACTGACGGTCAAACGGCTGGGCGTCGCGGTAATGGTGATTTGGCCCGAAGTCTGGCCGATAGCGCCGCCATTGTCCGTCACCGTCAGGGTGTAGGTGTAAGTGCCGGCTTGCGCATAGGCATGCGTCGTTACAGATTGCGGGCTTGTCGTGCCGTCGCCAAAACTCCACAAATACTGGGTAATTTGCCCATCGGGATCGGAAGAAGTGGCGCCATTGAAGGAAATATTCTGATTGATCAGCGCGGGATTCGGGGAAATTTGGGCGCGGGCAATCGGCGCCTGATTATTGCCGCCGGTGATTGTGACCTGCCCTTGCACTTGGCCGGTAGCACCTTGATTATCGGTAACAGTCAAGCGCACAGCGTAGGTGCCGGGTTGTGAGTAAGCGTGTGTCGCCACTGTTAAATTGCTCGCGCTGCCATCGCCAAACTCCCAGCGATATTGCGTGATCTGTCCGTCGGGATCGGATGATTGTGAAGCATCAAAAGTCAGCGTCTCATTAACCACCGCCTGCGATTTGGAAATGCTGCCGCGGGCAATGGGCGGTTGATTCGCCACACCGGTTTTCGTGCCTTTGGCGCGAATCAAAAAAGCGGCATTCTGGAATCCGGAAATGGTGTTGATATTGATGTAGCTGTTGTTGTTCGGATTATAATAATAACTTTGATTCGGCACCGCCGCGTCAACATCCGTGCCGGCTGGAAAGGGAATGAAGCGAGAGGCGCCCACGAGCAGCGAGAAACGTTCTCCATCACGAAAGGACGGCGTATTGTCGACCGTAATCGTATACCAACTGCCGTTGCGCGCGGTGGCGAGCGTCAAATTGGCTTGGGCCAGTGTGTTGCC
>JAJVHT010000047.1:0-4783 GCA_022072515.1 bacterium | reverse complement strand
AACGCCGCGGCCATGCGTCGCCGCATAAATGCGATTTTGTTTGGTGTCCAACACCAGCGCCACGGTTTGTACGGTTGGAAATCCGGTCGCGCTCGGCTGCCAAACTTGGCCGCCATCTTCACTCACAAACACGCCGATGTCCGTTGCCAAAAATAACGTGTTCGGCTGTTGCGGATGCACTTGAATCGCGTTCGCCGGCGTATCCGGTAAATTGTTGGTAATGTCCGTCCAATTGCCGCCGGCATTGGTTGTTTTGAACACGTGCGGCGAGCCATAGCCGGAGTAAGTCAGATAAACCGTGCTGTTATTCGAAGGATCAAACTCGATGTCAGTGACAAACCGCTGGGGCAGATTGCCGCCCGTCACCTCGGTGTAGCTTTGGCCGTTATTCTCCGTTTTGATGATCTCCGCGTTGCCGGTTGCAAACCAGATGATATTGTCATTGCCCTCGGCAAGCGCCAGGGTGACAATCGGTGGTCCGGAGCTGTTGCCGCTGATCGCCGTCCAGCTATCGCCGCGGTTCGTGGTTTTCAGCAAACGATACGTTCCCACAACCAACACGTTGGGATTCGTTGACGACATTTCATACGGCGCGAAGAAACCCGCCCCATCCGCATCCTCCTGGGTTATTCCATTCGAGCCATCGGTGCGGCCAACCCTCTGAAACGTTATGATCTGGCCGGTATTATAATCGTAGTTCAGACGAAAAATGTTCACGCCATAAATCGAGGTGTACAGCGTGGAAGGATTGTTGAAATCGAAATACGCCTGCCAGCCATCACCGCCGCCGGCGGCTTCAAACCAGTTATTCAAAGTGCCGTCAATGGTCATCGGCGTGCCATTGTCCTGCGTGCCACCGATCAAAACCTTGGGATTCGTCGGATGAACCGAAAAAGCGTAGAATTGCGTAACACCCAAATCGCGGTTGACCACTTCCCAGGTGTTGCCCAAATCGCGCGAACGCGCAATGCCGCCGTCGCTGCCGTTGTACAACGTCGGCGGGTTGGTGGAAAGATCGAAGGCAAACTCGTGATGATCGGCATGCACATAAGGCAGACCCTGCGGATTGCCCTGCGCATCATCCGGGCCGGTCCACATGCTCTTTTGCGCCCACGTGTTCCCGCCGTCGGTGGATTTGTAAATATCGAGACCGGCAACGAAGACGGTGTTGGGATCGGTCGGATGCACGATGATCGCGTTGTCATAATAACCCTGTGAGCCGAGCGCGGTGGTGAGGTTATCGTCAAGGTTGCGTTTAGCCGTGCTCAGCGGCGTCGTTACTTGCGTCCAGTTCTGGCCGCCATTTGTAGTTTTCCAGATGCCTAACATAGCGGAATCTTTCAACGGACTGGTATCGCCCTGCTTTTGCCGGTATGAAAACGACGCGTACAATACCTCCGGATTGGAAGGCGCCAACGTCAATTCGATGCGGTTGTACCCTTGATTCGGCTGCGCCGGATCGGGCAAGCCGTTCGTTAAGCGCGACCAGCTTTGGCCGCCGTTGGTCGATTTCCAAATGCCACCGGAAGCGAAAATACCAAACGCGGCATAAACGACATTCGCATTTGTTGGGCTGACGACCACGTCGGTGGCAAACTCATCAAACTGCGTTTGCGTATCATGCTCGATGCCTTTGCCGGCGGTAATATCCTGCCAGGTTTCGCCGCTGTTTGTGGATTTAAAAATTGCGCTGACGCCGGGATCGGGCACGGTTTCGGCGGGAAGACTGACGTTGTTCGGCACGGCTTTGCGGCCCGAAGCATAAACGACGTTGGGATCAGCGGGAGAAACCACAATTTCGGTGATGAACGGTGAATTGAGACCCTGCGCGACGTGCAGGCGTTTCCAGGTTTGGCCGCCGTCCGTGGTTTTCAAAATGCCGCGACCGGGCAAGCAATCACCGGTGAAGTAGCCCTCGCCGGTTCCGGCATATAGCGTGTTCGGATCACCCGGCTTCATCGCCAGCGCCGAAATATTCAACGTGATCAAATCGTTCATCGTCGACGCCCAGGTGGCGCCGCCATTCGTCGATTTCCACACACCGCCGCCCACCGAGCCGACGTAAACGATATTGGGATTGGTGGGATGCACCACGATGCCGCGCAGCCGGCCGCCGATATTGCCCGGGCCCAAAGGCTCCCAATTCAATTGCGCGGCGGCTGATTTGGCGAGAGCCAGACCTTGGGCGCGTAGTTCCGGAATCATGCGCTGGCGCATGTCTTCCACGGCTTTGATTTCCGCGTCTGGCGGTAGGTAGCCGAGGGGGTAAGTCCGTTGGTGCATGAACCACTCGGCGCTGGCGGCTTTGCGCGCCATGCCTTTGAGCTTGTTGTGAATGGGCAGGCTCCGCGCGGTTATTGGGGACGAAACACGCGCGCCGCTTGTTGCCGCAGAATTTTCCGCCGTGTTGCGCCACAACCGGCCGACGAGGAGCGTGGCTAATAATATTGCTGTCGACGCGAAGCAAAAAATTTTCTTCCTGCTCATCTCAATCTCCTTTGCAGTTTCAGTTGTGTGACCATGATGAAAAGTTCAGTTGCCTTTATTATATGGGGACCGCAGAACACCATGGCAAAGTATATTTTTTCGGCTTAGGCTGCCAGCTTGGTCTGTAAATCATCAATAAGCGTCTTTATATCTTTAATCTCCTGATCATCGTGAAATAGAGCTGAGCGTTCAAAAAAATCCTCGGCGTGCTGCGCCAGCACCAGAGCGGATTGGTAATTTCCTCGTTCCGCCTCGATATGAGCGAGTGAGAGTGAAATCCAGCTCATCGTCTCCCGTCGCTTCATCGTTTTCGCCAGTTCCAAGCCTTCCTGCGCGAATTCAAACGCAGTGTCAAACTGGCCGAGTCTGCGATATGTGGCGGCTAACTCGCCCAAGGTGCTCGCCAAAGCCAATTCATTTCTATTGCGCAAAATCGGCAGGATCGATTCCAATCTATCTTTGGCTTCGACAAACTTGCCTTCATCCAAGGCCATCAAAGCGAGTTCACGCTCAAAGCTGGCAATTGCCAATTCATCGGACGAGGCCTTCGCCAAAGTCATGCCTTTTTCATAGCAGTGTCGCGCCAACGCAAAATTGCTTTTATAAAGGTGAACGCGTCCAAGTCGCCGCAAAGCGCCTCTGATCCCTTGATGGTCTTGCAATTCTTCGTATATGTGCAAGCCTTCACGAACCAGTGCTTCACCATGCTCCAAATCACCGCCATTAATCTCACGCCAACCGATACCATAAACGAGCAGCCAAGCCAGATCAGCCGCTTTACCATCTTGCCGTGCGGCGTCAACCGCTTTGCGTCCGAACTTCATGGCTTCGTGGCGATACCCTCGCACCGTCATGAAAAATGTCACAGCTTTGGTCAAATTCATGCCGGTAGTTTCCTCCCCATTTTCAAAGCACCAATCCAATAAAGCAAAAATATTGTCTTCCTCTTCTTCGATCTCGTCGTATTTTTCCCACGCCCATTTGTCGCCGCCGGCGGCTTTGGCGAAATGCTCGAAGAAAGCAGCAAGCCGGATTCGGGCCCGGTGCTCCAGTTCCGGATTTGCGACGAGCTGTTTTTGCGCAAAAGCGCGCGTGAGCGGGTGCAGCGTGTAGCGCCGTTTTGATTCGTCCAGTTTCTCGCTCGCTTCGAGAAGCCAAAGCTCGACCAATTGGCCTAGTCCTTCATCCAACTCCCATTGGTGTACATCACTCGCCGCCTCAATGGCCGCTTTCGAAGCGGAGTAGGCAAAAATGGGCATGCTCAGGAGAATCTTGGCCGAGGCTTCGGAAAGCAACGACCAGGCCCGCTCAAAGATAAACTCAAAGATGTCGCCACTGGCGCCATACAGGCTGTTAAGGACAGCTTCGATGGATTGGCCGCGCTGTTTGATTTGTCCGATGGACCAACGAATGGCCAACGGCGCGCCGCCGGTGGCATTATAAAATCGTTGAAAATTACGCGCATCGACAACGAGAGCGTCAAGGTTTATGTCGAGCCGGCCCTCTTCGTTTTTGATCAACAGCAGCGTCTCTTCTTCTTCCATGCCCCGCAACGAAACTGCACGGGCCAGTCTGATGCTCTGCGTACGACTGGTAATCAGACACTTGCTCGGCTCGGGAAGATTCAAAACAAAGTCATGAACGTTATCGTCAGTTACAGTTTCGAAATTGTCGACAATAAGCAAGCATGATTTCTCTTGCAGGCGCTTGACAATGCCGTGGCGTTTTTCTGCAAGCGGCAATTGCGTCAGGAAAGCATAGTCGAGCGTGTGGGCGATGACATCAAGCACGTCATTTATGCTAAGCTCACGATCCTTGGCCGAAGTCCAAATAAAAGCGTCGAATGGTTGGGCACCGTTTGCAACCGGCTGAGAATTTTGGCTGGCCGCGAGACATTCATGTAACACCTCCAATGCCAGACTGGTCTTGCCGATGCCGCCGATGCCGTCAATGGTGATGATAAACGAGCGCGAGTGCAGCGCCTCATGAACTTGTTTTTTCTCCTTTTCGCGGCCAATAAAATCGCCGCGATGGGGAAGATTGTGCTGGATGACGCGTGAAGGTAGAGAGATCGAGGCAACGGGTTGGCTTGGGGCCTTTTTGCCGTTCTGTTCTGTTTTGCGTTCACGAAACCATTCCGGAATGCTTTTCTGGCCGATGATTAAAATATACAAAAAACCCAGGATGCCTGCCACTGTTGCCGCAATCGTGAGCACTTCCATGCGATTTTTCTCCCGTTTACTCGGGCAAGTAAAAGGCCGCAGCGAAAAAACAATTTTACAAGCTAAGCAACTTT
>JAJVHT010000069.1:100873-126298 GCA_022072515.1 bacterium | reverse complement strand
CCTCAATTAAAATTCGCTTCCGTAATTCTCCGC
The DNA here is from genome assembly GCA_022072515.1 of bacterium. Lineage (GTDB taxonomy): Bacteria > Zhuqueibacterota > Zhuqueibacteria > Zhuqueibacterales > Zhuqueibacteraceae > Zhuqueibacter. Next base: position 126,265 of record JAJVHT010000069.1, on the reverse strand, counting down.
GATTGTCTGTATATACTATTCAGCTTTTGAAAATGATGCGCTTAAATCTTGATGACAGCGAAATGATAAAGTTCCGTTCCTAAGTTTAGCCCACTTGTTCTCAGGGACGGGAATGAGTCAGAACCGATGCAAACTATGTGGCACCACGGACTACGGATGGGAAACCAGAAGCAAATGGCAAACGGCAAAGGGCAAAGGGCAAAGGACACGTTCTTTGTCCGGCGGGGGATATTTGTCTTTGCGGCGCTGTTGTGGGCAGCCGGCATGGGCCACGCGCAAACCATCCATTCTTCTTCCCCGAGCGAAAAGACGCCGTTCGCGTTTAATCCCGAAAAAAATATTCCCTACGAAGATCGGCTGCGTTTCTATCTCGATCTCAAAACCAAAGACTTTTTGGGCGAGATGGCCGATAAAGAAATGCTGCTGTTGCAAACCATCGAGAATGTGACCGCCGAAGTGAAGCAGCGCGGCATCGACGGCATCGTGAAGGACGATCCGGGTTTCAATTTGGTGTATCAAAAAGCGCAGACGCTCACGGAGAGTTACACCGCCGAGCTGGAAGCGGTGCTGGCGATGATCGACGAAATTACGGCGCTTTCCCAAACGCTGGAAAAAGAACGCCAGTATGATTTGCTCGAAAAATTCCAGGATTTGAAAATGCGGCTGGTGTCGGCGCTGGAAAACCGCAATCTGTATAAAAAAGCGCCGGCCACGCCAAATCATGTGACCGGCTTGATCAAGGAATATGACGTCGAAGTCGATTCGTTGCTGCGCATTTACAATCGCCTCGAAAAATTTCGCCGGCTCGCCGTGGCCAAGGGCGACACCGCGGTTCTGCCGTTGGTGGAAAAACAGAAGGCGAGCCTCCTGAGCATGGTGGCCGAGCTGAAAAGCGATTCCACCCGCACGCCGGATTTGGCCGAAGCTTTTCTCAAAGAAACCGAGCAGGTCGCCATTCTGTTGACCGAGCTGGACAAGCTCGAAAAGACGGCCACGAAGTCATTGGAAACAACGGTCGAAGTGGAAGCGGTGCGCCGCAGCATGGTGGCGCAGATGGACACCCGGCTGCTGCAGCTTTTGGGCTTTAATGATTACGCTAATTTGCACAAGCCTACTCTTGACGAAGTTTTTAACACGTGGCGCGGCGAGCGTTTGGCTGATTATCAAGCGCGGGCGACCGAGTATGCCGTCATGAAAAACCGCTTGCTGGTCACCGGCAATGCCAAGGAGCGCGCGCGGATGTTGGAGCGCGACCTGACGAATTCGCTATTGAACTATGCCGCCGAACGCTATCGGGTGGCGGAAATGCAATTTGACGCCATCGTGCAGGAGTATGACCGCTACTTCTCGAATTGGGATGCCGTCAAATTTTATCGCGCCGAATCGTTTTATGCCCGGGCCATTTATCCGTCGGCGTTTGAAAGCTACGAAGCCTTGCTGCAGAGTTATCCCAATTCCAAGTTTCGCAGTCTGGCGCTGCTGCGGCTGCTGGCGATTGCACATACCCTCAAGTGGGAGCCGCAATTCTTTGCGTATTATCTGCGCATCGACAGTAGCGCGAGCACGTTGGACGCCCGCATCGTCGAGCGCGCGCGGTATCTGGCCGGTTATTACAATTTGAATTTGGAAAAATATGTGGACGCGGAGGCCGCGTTGAGCTTGATCCCGCCGCCGTCGCGCTATCATTTTGCGGCACAATATCTGCGCGGCATCGTGCAAACCAATCTCGGCAATCTCGCCGCGGCGCTGCAGCATTTTGAATACATTGCCAATGCCGGCAGCGGCGTCAACGAGCCGATTGTCGGTTTGGCGCTGGCGGATCCCACCAACACGTTGATTCACAACAATGCGCTGATGCGGCTGGGTTTCATTCATTACCAGCGCGGCGAGTTTGAAACGGCCATCCGCTATTTTGAAAAAGTCTCGCGCGGCGCCGAGAATTACGATCAGGCGCTCATCGGCTTGTCGTGGTCCTATTTGAAAAAGGGCGATTTGGATAAAACCATGGCGACGACCGGCACGGTATTGGGAAATTATCTGTCGTCGAATTATCAATATGAAGCGATGGTGCTCACGGCGCATTGCCAGCGTTTGCTCAATCAGCCGGATAATGCGCTGGAAGAATTTCGCTACGTCGCCAATGCCCACGGCGTGCTCGATCTGGCACAGGAATATAATGACGAACGCGCGCAACTCCTGGCGCAGCTCAGCGAGGTCGACCGCATGGAAAAACGCGCGCTGGAACATCAGGACCGCCAGCTTTACACCATTATTGCCGAAGTGCGGCAGACGTTGTTCGGCATGATGTACAATCTCGGCTATCGCAGCAACAATGGCGCGATGCTGGTCGACAACTTTTCCGAAGAGCGGCAAAACATTTACCGTCAGATTCAACAACTGGATCGCCTCGTTAAAGAAGCCAATAAAATGGGATTGATCGACGTGGCGCGTGACGCTGTCGAACACCGCAACCGGCTGGTACGGGTCTTGGAGACGTATCAAGCCGATCGTTCGGTCGACAATGTCAACTACTTCATCGATTATCCGTTGGCGACGAAAGAGAGCGGCGCCGCCTATCGCCGCCAGATCGTGCTGAACTTGTTCAAAGAAATGGAAGCGGAACAGGAACAGTTGAAAGAAAATCTGCTGGCGGTGAATCGGCTTGCGGCAAAACACGGCAACGCGGTCGTGAATGTGGCGCTCGATTTGAAAGCGGTGCAGGAAGATTTTAAAAATCTCAAGTACCGCATGGATCGTTTTCAGACGTGGCTGTCGACGTATAAGATCGACGAGGTGACGACCGATGCCGATCATTGGGCGGATTTGTCCGGCTTCGGCATGAGCGACATTGCGTTTCAGCAATTGGAGCAACGCGAGCGGCGCATCGATTTGTATTCGCAGAATCTCGCTTCGATCGACAACATCCTGCAGGACCGCAAAGCCACGTTGGAAGATATGCTGAAAATGTTTGACAAGGAGATGCGCAAGATCGAAGAAGATTTGATCGCCGAGCAGGTGCGTCTCGATAAGCTGGAGCACGATACCTATTTCAAAAATTCTTATTTTGATACTTCCGAGTCGGAAATTGGCGCGACGCCGAGGCCGCCGACCGTCGAAGATATTTTGAATGACCAGAATAACCTGTAATTTGTGATCCGTAATTGCATCTGGCCATGCCCTGGAAGCCTTTGCCAATTTGCCGCCGGCTAAATTGAAAACGCGTTTCCAGAATGCCATTTACCTGTAGCTCTGAAACTCTAAGATTTTTAATGCGACGACCTCACCAAAATTTTTTTCGCGCCTGCTTGTCCTTTCGCCAAGACGGGCAAGGAATATCCTGCCCGGGGCGCTTGCCCGCGATCTTATTGACCTGGGTGGGAATCCTGCTGGGTGGCGTTTTGCCGCTTTGGGCGCAGACCGGCACCGCGAACGACGCCAGGCCGCGTCTCGTTTCCCCGCTGGAAAAAGTGAAAGCCGGCAGTGCGGGTCGTGACACCGTGCTGCGCGCCTACAGCATCAATGATTTGCTGGAATACAAGGATTTCTACGAGCGTGAGCGTTTCCGTTTGGAGAGCGAGCGGGTCTTCCTACGCGATAAGGGCATTCGCGACATGGAAACGTTTTTGACCAGCCATCCCAAAAGCAAAATTCTTGATAAAGTGATCATCCGCCTTGCCGAGCTGCATTACGAAAAAGCGCTGGAAACTTATAACCACGAGCAGGAACGGTACAGCGCCAATCTGGAAGCGCATGCCAAAGGTTTGTTGACGGAAGTGCCGGCGGAGCCGAAAAAAGATTTGTCGCGTTCACTGGAGTTGTATCAGCGCCTGATCGCGGAATTTCCGCAGAGCAAATTGGTGGATGACGCCAGCTACAATAAGGCGTTTTTATTGGAAGATTTGGCGCAGCGTGACAGCGCCGTCGTGCTGTATGAGAAATTTGTGCTGGATTTCCCGGGCAGCCGCTACGTTCCCGACGCGTTGTTCCGGGTCGCCGAATATTATTTCAATCCGCCGCTCAATCAGCTCGACCTCGCCATCGAGATGTATAAGCGGATTTTGCCGTACAATGAAAGTCCGAAGTATGACGAAGCGTTGTATCGCCTCGGTTGGTGTTATTATAAAATGAATAACTACGTGCAGGCCATTTCTTATTTCACCCTGTTGGCCGATGACGTGAAACGCGCGCAGCGCCTTGATCCGAAGAACAAAATCACCAACCCGAGCCTCGCGGAAGAATCCATCGAGTATATCGGCATCGCTTTTTTGGATTATCAAGGGGCGGGTGCCGCGGCGGAATATCTGCACAGCGTCGGCGGGCGGAGTTACGGCATCGATATTTTGCGCAAGATCGGCGACGTTTACATGAACGTCAAGGAAGAGCATGACAAGGCGATTCAGGCGTATCGGCTGTTGCTCAAAATGTTCCCGCTGGCGCCGGAAGCGCCGGTGGTACGCGCCAAAATCGCCGAGTGCTATCGCGCGCTTGATGAAGAGCAAATGGCTTATATCCAACGCGACAGCTTGTTCATCGAATATCGCGAAGGCGCGGCGTGGTGGAACAATAATACCGCTGAGGATCTGCGCGCGAAGACGCATCAATTGGTGGAGCGCGGCCTGCGCGAGAATATCAACCTGCTGCTGAAGCGCGCCGATGAGAATAACGACGCGGCGCTTTATGCGCAGGCGGTGACGGACAGCCGCAAATATTTGCGGGTGTTCGCGAAGGATTCTGCCGCCTCGCAAATTCATTGGAACATGGCGCTGACGCTCGATGCGAAATTGCAGTTGCCGGACTCGGCGTACAACGAATATATCAAGTGCAGCAATTTGTATTGGAACAGCCGCTTCCGCAAGATGGCGGCGGAAAATGCCGTGGCGCTGGCGCAGGAAATCGCCGGCGTGGATACGGTGTCGCGGCCGGCGGTGATGCCGTTGAATATCGGCGAGATGAAGACGGCGATACAAGACAGCGCGGCCAAAGATGCGGCCGGCCGGCTGCGGCTGGCTTTGCATCTCGAACGCCGCGCGCTGACCGCCGGACAAATCAAGCTGGCAACGGCGATCGATAATTACATCAAGCTCTTTCCGCACGAGCCGGAGACGGCGGAACGGCTGTCGCAGGCCGGCGCGCTGTATTACAACAACAATGATTTTGCCGAATCGATCAAATATTTTAAAACGCTGCTCAAACATTTTCCGGAAAGCGCTTCGGCGGAATATGCCGAGTATTTGCTGATGGAAAGTTATTTCGGCAAAATCGACTATAAAAGCTCCGAGCTGGTCGCCAAACGCATCCGGTTGAACACGAAAAATTCGGATTACTTGCGCAAAGCCGAGCAGCGTTTGGCGGAGTCGATCTTTCTGCAAGCGGAAGGCCTGGCCAATGCTGCCGAGCATTTGAAAGCCGCCGAAGAGTATCGCCGCGTGTTCGAGGAAGTGCCGACCGCCGAGTTTGCCGATCTGGCGCTGCACAACTCCGGTTTGGAGTTCGATCAGGCGCGGGAGTACAGTCGCGCGGTCGAAACGTACGGCATGTTGACCGCCACCTTCGTGAAGTCGGTGCATTATCTGCCGGCGCTGAACAACATGGCGTATGATTACGGCGCGCTGAACGATTATCGCAACGCCGCGCTCACCTTCGAGCGTCTCGCCACGGAAGATCCCGACAGCGCCAAGGGCGAAACTTATTTGTACAACGCCAGCGGTTTTTATGTGAAGGCGGAAGAATGGCAGCGCGCCATTCGCGTCAACCGCACGTTCGTGTCGCGCTTTCCGCAGTCCAAAGATGCGGCGGATATGTTTTACGAGATCGCCAATTTTCATTTGAAGCTGGATGATTTGGACAACGCCAACACGGTCTATGGCGAGTATGCCGAAAAATTTCCGGACTCGCCGCGCACCGTGGAGACGTTTTTCCGCCGCGGCGAATATTACGAGAAAAAGAACGACCCGCCGCAGGCGAAAGTCGAGTATGAAAAGGCGTTGGCCAAGAGCAAATCGTTCCAGGCCCGCAAAATGGACGCCAATGAATTTTTCGCGGCCGAAGCGCTGTTTCATTTGACGGAAATCAAATACCGCGAGTTTGCGGCGATTCGCTTCAAGCTGCCGGTGGCGCAAATGGATCTGGACAAGGAGCGCAAGAAGAACGCGCTGATCGAAATCGTCGACAATTATACGCGCGTCGCCGGTTACGGCACGTTGCGGCTGTATGAAGCAACGTATAAAATCGGCGAAGCGTACGAGGAATTTGCGACGGCATGGGCGAGTCAGGAAATACCGGAAGTGGAGGCGGCGCGGCGCATTGTCGCCCGCAAGGAAATCAATCAAACCAGCGCCGAGCTTTATGAACGGGCGTTGCAGTCATACAAACACGCGGCGCGCGCCCTGGCCAAGTTGACCGCGTTGTATGCCAACCAGGCGGCGCAAGTTTACGCGACCACCGACACGACGCTGTTTGATCGCAGCGGCCGGTTGGCGCGCGAAGACACGACCTTGCGCGCGGCGAACCGCTGGATCGACAAGAGCAAGGCGAAAATTTCCGAAGTCATTTACGAGATGGCGGAAATCAATTATGCCTCCGTCGAGCAATTGTTGGAGGCGCCGGTGCCGGAGAATATGGATCGCGTGACGGTGCTGGAATTTCGCAACCAACTGCTCGGCAAATTCGTCAAGCCGCTGGTCGGCGATATTGTGAAAGCGCACCGGCGCAATCTGTCCGAAGCGGATTCTCTGGGGTTGAACAATAATTGGGTGGAACGCTCGCGGCAAAAAATCATTGCCACGGAAAATATTTTGGCGCGCGAGTATGCCGAGTTGGGCTGGCGCGCGTTGTCACAATTCAAGGCGGATATTGGCGATTATAAAACGGCGGTCAATGCCGGCGACGTGCGTTCGCTGGAGTTGCGTGATGAAATGGGTAATTTGGTCGATTTCGCGCGCACCTTTGCGAAAGCCGCGGTTGAATCGTATGGTCTGACTTTTGAGCGCGCCGCGGCGATTAATTTCAGCGGCAAAGAGCTGGGCAAAACTGAAGACACCGCTTTCGGTTTTGCCTATCGCTTTGCGACGAGCCTGGATTCCCTGGCGAAAGTGGCCAATAATGAGCGGCAGGCGTTTGACGCGCTGGTGAAGCAGGGCAATGCCAAGACGAAAAGCAAAGGTGAAGATTTGCAGGACGCCGTCGTGGCGTTTGAGGATAACTACTATTCGCTGGCCGAAGGCATGACCGAGATTTTGCAGTTCAGCTTTAATTTGACGCAGAAACATAAGATCGAGAATGCCTGGGCGGAGAAAATTATTTTGTTGCTGGTGAAGAGCGAGCCGGAAAAATATGCCGGCCTGCTGGGCTTGCAAGTGGCTCAGCTCACCGTGCCGACAGACGAAACTTGGTTGACCAACACGGCGCGGCAAGACGGTTGGACGGCGGTGAATTTCAGAGTGAACGATTGGCGCCCGGCGCAAAATGTAGGGGCCGGCGTAAATTTCGCCGGCTATAGCGCCAGGCGTTTGTGGGCGGCGCTCGACAGCGTGGCCGGCGCCGAAGGCGATTCCGCCGCGGTGGATTCGGTTAAACTCGCTGCGCCAGTCACGCCGAGCGAGGTGGTTTACTTCCGCAAGAATTTTGTCGTCGCGGGCTTGCCGGTGGCAGGGCAAATTCAACTGTTCGCCGATGATGCGTTCAATTTGTTTGTCAACGGCGAATATATTGCGGAATTCAAGCCGCCGGTGAACGAGAAGGCAACGGTGCAAATAAAAGATTTTTCCAATTATCTGCGCAGCGGCGACAACACGATTGCCCTCGAAGTGCGGGACACGGACAAGAGCGGCGGCGTTTTAGAAGCGGTGATCTTTGTGAAGTCGCTGCCGGGTTGGGAGCAGCGCGAAGCCGAATTGCGCGCCCGCCAGGAGCGGCGTGAAGAGCTCATGATTTTTGAACGCGGTATTCTGCCGAATATTTACTAAACCCATTTTGCCGGCCGGCGGCAGTAATGATTTCTCCGCGTCCGGTCGATAAATTTTTAACACCTTCTGAGAGGGGAACGAGTATGAAAAAATATCTCATTGTTTTTGCGGTCGCGTGTTTGGGGCCGGCAAGCGGGTGGGCGCAATCGCCGCCTGCAAAACTCCAGCCGGCGGCAAAAGACACGCTGAAGTCCGTGGCCTCAAAAAAAGACCTGAACGCGGAGCGTACGGCGAAGCCGGATTCGGCAAGGCCGGCGGCTGAAATGGAATTGGAAAGCATTTCCATCGAAGCGATCATCGAGAAGCCGAATGTCGATATTATTCCCAAACGCCTCGCGCCGGAATTGGAAGAAGTGGAGTTCGTGGCGCGGAGTTTCGATCGCGAGCTGAAAGAAGTGCCAAAGGATTTGCTGCTGCTCGATGATGATTTGGATCGCGTCGCCAAGCTCGAAGGTCTGAAGCTGTTGCTGGAAAAGAAAAAGAAAAAACAAGATAAAGAGTGAATTTTAGTAACGTCATTCCGGCAGGATTTTCAGGCCCGGGCAGTCAGCCGGCCTGCAAAAATCTTTCCGCATGACGTTATGGTATTGGCCCTAAATCAATCAACTTTACAAGTCGTTGGAGGATTCTGATATGGATGTTTTTATCAAAGCGTTTAGCCCGAGTGAACCTGGATTTTTGTATATGTACGTCATCGCCCTGGTTGGCGCTTTTGCCATCGCGATTGCGATCGAGCGCGCTTACTACATCGTCGTGCGTTCCAATATCAATGCGGATAAATTTATGGCGGAGATTCGCAAACTGGTGAAGGCGGGTGAATACAAACAGGCCGTGGCGCTTTGTGAAACCGCGCCGGCCAAAGCTTTGCCGCAAGTCGTTGTGGCCGGTTTGCGCAAAGTGGCGAATAGTGAAACTACGGATTTTCGTTCCATCCAAAACAGCGTCGACGAAGGCACGCTGGAAATCCTGCCGCGGCTGCAAGCGCGCACGAGCTTCCTGCCGTTGCTTGCGAACGTGGCCACGCTGCTCGGCCTGATGGGAACGATCTGGGGCTTGATCCTCGCCTTTCGCTCGGTGTCCGTCCCCGGCATCGATGCGACGCAAAAAGCCAACATGCTGGCGGCTGGAATTTATGCGGCGATGAACACCACATTGCTGGGCTTGGCGGTGGCCATTCCCACGATTTTGATCTACGCGTTTATTCATAATAAGACGGCGAAGATCATCGACGAAATTGATGAACACACCGTAAAACTGATCAACCTGTTAACCGGAAATCGTTAAGCCATGGCTTTTAAACCTTCATTGCGGCGCCATCTCAAGATGGAGAGCACGGATCTGAATCTCACGCCGATCATGAATTTGATGGTGGTGCTGATTCCGATGCTGCTCACGAATTCGCAGTTTATCAAACTGGCGATTATCGATCTCAATTTGCCGCCCGCCGCCGGCGCGAGCGCCACCGCCAATCCAGCAGCCGAATTGCCCAAGGAAGTTCAGCGCTCGCTGGATTTGACGATTTCCATCACCGATCGCGGCTTTTATATTTCCAGCGCGCTCGCGGTGTTGCACGGCATTGACGGCAAGGGGCCGACGATTCCCAAAAAGGATGACGGCACTTACGATTTCAAGCAGCTTTCGCAAAAGTTGCTCGAAGTCAAACAGAAGGCGCAAGGGGTTTTCCCGGATGCCGACGCGGTGGTGCTGCAAGCCGAGAAAGACATTCAATATCAGACGCTGGTTGACACGATGGATGCCGCGCGCGTGGTTGACGTCGGCGGCGAGGTGCGGGAGCTTTTTCCGCGCGTGGCGTTGAGCGCCGGCGTCATGTAGTTTTAGCAGCCCCGATTTTGCAATCAAAAGAACCGTCGAAAAATCAGGATTTGATTTTTTTCGACGCCAAATTAAGTTAGCAGGTGTCACACTATGGCTTTTGTTCCTTCCAAAATCAAGAAACACAAATCCGAGCTGGAAGTGGGGCTCAATCTCACGTCGATGATGGATATGTTTACCATCATCCTGGTGTTCTTGATCAAGAATTATTCGACCGAGGGACAGTTGATCACGCCTTCGGATTTTCTGCATTTGCCGTATTCCAACATTCAAAAAGCGCCGGAAAAGGGCCTCGATGTGATCGTGTCCAAGCAGTTGATCATGGTCAATAATGAGCCGGTCGTGCCGATGACTGATGTCGTAAAGAACGATCCAACGGTGATGGACCGCGGCGTGATCAAGCCGCTGCGCGAAAAATTGCTATATTTCAGCAATCAGAGCAAAAAAATGGAAGTCGATTATGGCATCAAGTTTTCCGGCAAGGTGACGATTCAAGGCGACAAGGAACTGCCCTATTCGGAGCTGGTGAAAGTGATTCGCACCTGCGGCTTGGCGGATTATCCGAATTTGCGCTTGGTGGTTTACCGGCAAACGGATTAAAATTTACGGTGCATGATGACGCTTAAAGAAAAGCAGACAACTGCGACTGAAAGACTCGTGCCGCGGGCGCGCCAAGAAACGCCGGAACCGCTCACCTGGGCGGCTTTTCCCAAAGAGTTTGAGAGAACGCTTGCCGATATGCTGGACAAGCGGTTCGTGATCATTTTGCTGTTAACGATTCTGGTTGATTTCGGCAGCATCGCTTATTTTTTGTCGACCGCGCCGGAAATGAGTGAATCGGAAGCCGATCGGTTTCGCAAGAAATTTGCCGAGCTGGTGCGTGACAAGGGCGAACTGGAACGCGAAGCAAAATTTGTGGAGACGCCGTTGCTGAATGAACTGCCACCGGAGCTGGCGCCACCCGCCAATACGGCGGGGGGAAACGCGGGGACGCGCCGTTCGGGAGGCGCCTCTGTTGCAGCCGGCGGAACCTCCGCGGGCGGCGGCGCCATTGCCGGCGGTAGTGGAAATGTTGAAGCGGGTCCGGGCGCGGGTGCTTCGACACGCCGCACGCGTGACGAGATTAGCAGCGCCGCCAGCCGCGCCGGGATTCTCGGTTTGTTGACAAGTAACAGCGGCGAGGCCAGCGGGCGCGCTGCGGAAGATGTATTGGGCGGCACCAACGCGCCCCAATCCAATTTGGATGAAGCGCTGGCGAATGCCGGCGCCTTGCGGCGTGGCTCGTCCAAAGAATTGGGCAAAGCGATCGGCGGCGGTGGCGATGTGGAGGGCACGGGTACCGGTGATGCCCGGCAAGTGCGCGGCGGCCGTTCCACCAACGCCGGCGGCATCGATGCATTGGTGCAAGGCCTTGGCGAAGGCAAAGCGCAAAGCGTCCAGCGCTCTGGCGGTTTGGAAGTGGGCGCGAACGAGCCGTTGATCGAAGAGCCGTCGGAAGACGGTAAGGCCACCGGCTCGCGTGACCGCGATGCGGTGGCGGCGGTGGTGGCGCGCCATACCTCGGCCATTCAATTTTGTTATCAGCGCGAGGTGAAGCGCAATCCCAATCTGCGCGGCAAAATCGTCGTGCGCTTCGTCATTACGCCGCAAGGCACGATTGCGAGTGTGACCGTGATTTCCTCGAATCTGGGCAATCCCTCGGTGGAAAGCTGCATCGTCGAGCGCATCAAGCGCTGGGATGATTTTGGCGCCATCGATCCCTCCAAAGGCAATACCACGTTTCGGCAGGTGTATACGTTTGGGTATTAGCCGCACACGGTTGGCAAAGCAGCTTCGTTGTCAAAAAAACGCCGGTTTTGCGTTAAAAAAACCGGCGTTTTTTATTTTTATGGCGCGGAAGAAGTTCTTGCGCAGTGTTCGGATTATGCATAAATTTGCAGTAGACAATTTGGCTGAGTAGATTTCTTTATGCAAATCGGTGAATCCAAAATCCGCATTCTCCTCGTCGAAGACGAAAGGAAGCTCGCGCGGTCGCTGGAGCGGCAGTTGGCGCGCCTGGGCTATGAGGTGGAATTGGCCTTCGACGGCGTCGAGGCGTGGGAGCAAGCGCAAAACCGCGAGTTTGCGCTGATCATTTTGGATTTGAATCTGCCCAAAAAATCCGGATTCGAAGTGTTGGAACAATTTCGCGCGCAATCTTATGGGACGCCAGTTTTGATTCTCTCGGCGCGCGACAAGGTGGAAGACCGCATCAAAGGCTTGCAAATCGGCGCCGACGATTATCTCGTGAAACCGTTTGATTTCGGCGAATTGACGGCCCGCCTTGAAGCAATTTTGCGGCGCGGCGGAGTCAAGCGCATGGCGATTCTGCAAGCCGGTGATCTGACGATGGATGTGCTCAAGCGCACGGTGAAACGCGGGGACAAAGAGATAACGCTCACGCCGCGCGAGTTCGCCCTGCTGGAATATTTTCTGCGCAACAAGAACCAGCTTTTAACGCGCAAACGCCTGGCGGAGCAAGTCTGGGGCTATACCTTTGACACCGGCACCAATATTGTCGATGTGTATATCCGGTATCTGCGCAAAGCCATTGATGAAGGATTTTCCCGCAAATTGATCCACACCGTTTATGCGCAGGGTTTCATGTTAAAAGACGAGGCTTAGTCCCGGCTCATGCTTTCTTCCTTCCGGCTTAAAATCGTTTTCTGGCACAGTCTGCTCGTGCTCCTCACACTTTTGCTCTTTCGCCTGGTGAGCGTGGAAGTGATACGCAGCTCGCTGTATGAAGACTTCGATGATTCGCTGCGCGCCGAAGCGGAATGGGTGCATGGCGTGCTGGAAGCCTACAAAATGCGAAACATTCCGGATGCGGACATCAAGTCGGATATCGACGCGCGCAGCAGCTTAAGCCCGCGCAAAGAATTTATCGAAATTTATGGTGTGAACGGCGGCGAGTACTTTCGCTCGCCGCAATTAGAGTCGGACCGGTTGCGCGGCTTGGTGCAAAACCACTTTGCGGAGCCGGTGACGGTCAAAGAATTTCGCGGTCGGCCGCTCCGGCTTTTTGGCGTGCAAGACGAATTTTATGAAATCTATGTCGGCTATCCCCTAACTGATATTGAAGCCGCCATCCATGAAATTCTTTCTTCTTCCCTCCTGCTGATTCCCGTCACGCTGCTCTTTGTCGTTATCAGCGGCCTCTTTTTAGTCGTGCGTTTTGTCAAACCGATCAAGGAGCTGAATCGGTACGCCGAAGAATTGCTGCATCAACCGCTCGATCAAGAGTTGCCGAAAATTACGGTGCGCACCAAGGATGAGATTGGTGAGCTTATCGAACGCATCAATGAAGTGATTGAAAAGATGCGCCACAGCATGCGGCAAGTCTTGAGTTTCTCCTCGCTGGCGTCGCATGAGCTGCGCACGCCGCTGACCATCGTGCGCAATCAAGTCGAGGAAGCTTTGCACTCGGAGATGCCGGCGGAAGAGCAGCGGCGCAGCCTGGCGTCGATCTACGATGAAATTTTGCGGATGAAGCGCATTGTGGATGATTTGCTCAGCCTCAGCACCATGCAAGCCGGTACTTTTAAAATCAAGCTGGAACGGACGGACTTGCAGAGCATGCTCAAAGAATTTTATGAAGAGGCCAGCCTGCTGTCGCGCGATAAAAATATTGCCGTGCGGCTGGAGCCGGGCCCGCCGGTGTTTGTCCGCGTGGATGTGATGCGCCTGCGGCAGGTGCTGTTCAATCTTTTGGATAACGCCTTGAAGCACACGGCGGAAAATGGTTGTATCCGGCTGTGGCATGAAATCAAGGCGCAGCAGGCCGTGCTGCATTTTTCCGACACCGGCTCCGGAATTCCCCCGCAGATCCTGTCGAGAATTTTTGATCCCTTTTACCGGAGCACTATGGACGGCTCCAGCTCGCACGGCGCCGGGCTGGGGCTGGCGCTGGTCAAACTCCTTGTCGAGGCGCATCACGGCTCGATAACCGTACTGAGCAAAATCGGCCAAGGCACAACGTTTACTATCGCCCTGCCGGTCGAGAACGAGCCAGAATCGAATGCTTGATCAACGGTGGATGTCATCGGAATACCTTTTCCTTCCTATTGCTGCTCATTCCTGCCCTTCAACTTATTAGAAATTTCTAAGAGTTATTGGAGTTTTCTAATTGGCGAATAACGTGTGGGTGTTCGTATCTTGATGACGTGGATCAAGAAAACACGCATGAACGTTGCTTCCTCTCAGATCCGCAATTGCTGAAAAGGTCGATGATGCAAAGCAGTAAATGGAGTTTATACTGAGCGGCTCCAGCTTTGCGTCGATGGCCAGCAGGGCAGCGGCCTTCCCTCTGCCGCTGCCCTGTTTCTTAAAATGAAACCGCCTGTTCCCAATGATTTTGGGATGAGGGTTATGCGCCATTCATCCTTATTATTGCTTCTCTGCCTGTTTTTCCTCTCGGCCTGTGCGACGCGCCGGGAAATCGGCAATTTCAAGAAAGACATATTCTTCCTCCGTAGTGAGCTGGATTCCTTGCGCAGCGGTCAGCAATCCACGCAGTTCATGCTGGGCCAGCTCCAGGCGACGACGGCGCGGGAGGTTGAGGCCAACCTGCAATGGCGAGAGCGTCTGTCCGTCAAGCTCGAACAAATCGCCGAGCAGAACCAATTCCTGCGTGGACGTCTCGAGGAGATCAGCCATCAGCTTGTGAATTTGCCATCCCAATTGCGGTTGACCACTTCGACGCCCAGCGCCTCGCCGCCTGCCGCCAACAAGTTCAATCCGGTGGATACAGCCACTGCCGATCAGCGTCCACAATTTCCCGGCTCGGTACGGCTTTATGAGTCTGCTTATCAAGACCTGGTCAAAGGCCGGCACGAACAGGCGCGCGAGGGTTTTATGCTCTATTTGCGGTTTTTGCCGCATGGCGAGCTGGCTGACGAGGCGCAATATTGGATGGGGGAAAGTTATAACCGGGATGGACAAAATGAGAAGGCGATGCAGGCGTTTCAGGATTTGATTGACCACTATCCGGAGAGCGACCGCGTGCCGATGGCGTTATTTAAATTGGCGAATTATCAAATCATGCTGGGCCAGACGAATGCCGGGAAGAAAACTTTGGAAACATTGATTGAACGGTTTCCCAGTGCCAAAGAATCGAATGAAGCCCAATTGCGCTTGCAGGAATTGCAGAACTGATGTCGCCAACATGAGCGCGACAGCTTTTATTTAAAATGTAAAGCCCCTGCCATGTATCAATTCGTTGCCAGCAGCGCCCTGCCCCAATGGGATTTTCTCATTCTGCTCTCCGTAGGGCCGGGAAGCCTGATCACCATTCTGGTCCTTGCGCAGATGATGCTTTCCAGTTGCGGATTGCCTCCCTGCCACCGCCTTGACCGGATGCTGTCGCGGTTCAGTTTGGAATGGCGGCTGCGCCTTAACTTTCAGCATTGGCTGGTTAAGATGGCGCGATTCAACCGCTGCGCCAATTGCGGGGAAACGATTGTGGCTCCGGGTATCAGTTCCTTATTTCTTCTTCGCCGGGATGGACGAAACATTTTTGATTTTTTCAAGACGGTTTCTTTCAATGACGTCTCCCCGCCGGTGTGGGTTTAATTTCCTGCCCAAAGTTTCAGTTATGGCTCGGGATCTTTTTTATTTTGATCGCATGGTGTTGTTTTGCCTGATTCGTGAAGCCCAAGATGCGGCATGGCTAAAAGCATGGTTCAGGCGAGCCGTTTTTCAACATTTATGCAATTTTGCCCCTCACCCGCGGTTAGGAGATGATAAAATGCGCAAACAAAAAAAATCTATTGCCGCCGGTCCGCGCGCCAGCACGCCGGAAAAGTCTTTTGCAGCCGATTCGGATGACTCCGAGTTTGAGAATCGCTTGGCGGTTGATAATGGAAAAACGCCCGGCAAGGCCAAAAAAGAAATCAGCGGCGCCTGGATTCTGGTTTTTTTAGTCCTACTCTTGGTCTTGTTGCTTGTCCAGCACTGGCTGCGACAATAAAAGCATGGCAGGTTTTTTTGTGAAAGCAACGCTCAGAACAATCGGAACGCACTCATCAATATTTTGGAGGCAAGATGATCGCAATCATTCAAGTAGCGGCGCAAACCGTGTCTAACCCGGCGCTCGGCATGACGACAGCCGGCTGGATTTTCATGTCCCTCGCCTGGCTAACGATCATTAGCGTGGCGGTTTTCTGCTATCGGAAAGTTCTGCAAAAAGCGGCGGAGAAACAGCGGCGCGCCCTGCTCGAATCACCGTCCCTGCACGAGCAGATGACCGAAAAAAGGCCGATAATCTAACAGCAGTTTTAAATTTTAAAGCCAAGGAGAACGTTATGAAGTGTTCCTCAATCCTCCGGTTGAATGTGGCGGGATTCGCGCGGCGCGCGTTGAGGTTTGTCTTGATGCTGCCGTTTCTTTTCTATCTCACCGGTTGTGGCGGCGCGAAAAAGACCGCCCAAACGGACATGCAGCCGGCTTCCGTGCGCAGCGATGACGAACCGGCGCTGGCAGCAACGGCGCCCAGCGCCGAAAGTCGAAGCGTCGAAAAAGAAAGCTTCTCACCTGCCGCCATAGATTTGCAAAACATTTATTTTGATTTTGATCGTTACAATCTCAGGTCCGAAGCGTTGGAAATACTGGCCGAGCATGCGAGAACACTGCAAGCTTATCCCGGTGTGGGCATTATTCTCGAAGGCCATTGCGACGAGCGGGGCACGGTTGAGTACAATCTGGCGTTGGGCGATAAACGCGCGCAAGCGGCAAAGGATTATCTGGTCGCGCTCGGCGTCAGCCCCGCACGAATTTCGACCATAAGTTATGGCAAGGAAAAACCCGCCGATTATCGCCATACCGAAGAAGCATGGGCGAGAAATCGCCGCGCCGAGTTCAAAATCAAGGCCAGGTCGGATACCTAAAAGCGATTGCAGAGGGGAGCGCGGAGGCTTGAATGCCGCCATGGCCAGGGGTGAAAGCCGGGAGCGTGCCATGACGCGCCTCCGCGACGGGGATGGAATGTTTTTAAGGAGGACGAAGTATGATTATTACCGCATCGGCGCTCATTGCCGAGAAACGTATCGTGAAAACCCTCGGTTTGGTCAAGGGCAGCACCGCTCGCGCCCGCCATCTCGGCAAAGATTTGCTGGCTTTTTTCCATAACGTGACTGGCGGCGAGATCGAAATGTATACCAAGCTGCTGGCCGAATCACGGGAACAGGCGAAAGCCCGGATGATCGTGCAGGCCGAACGGCTGGGCGCCAACGCGATTGTGGAGGTGCATTATTCCACCAGCTACATCATGGGAGGCGCCGCAGAATTTTTGGCCTATGGCACCGCGGTCATGATTGAGTGAAAGCGCCTCACGCCTCGTTGCTGAATTCGCGTGAAAATAGTGGAATTGAAAAACCATGTTTGCTTTGTTTCAAAATTTCAACTTGCCGCCGGATTCCTTGGTTGCGAACGTCCATGAGCTGACGACAACCAGTGGGCTGTTGCTATCCATCGTGTCGATGTTTGTCGTTTGTGTGCTGATATACCGTTATCGCAGCATCTTGCATAAAGTTTGGAACGACGGCTAATGCTTGCTTTCATTGCGTCATCTCGGAAAAATCTTTTGTCACGTTTCGGCGGCGATGCCCGTAATGATAACACCTGGCCGGCTGTTAGGAAAAAAGTTCTTGCCGTTATTGCGCTGTTTATCCTCTTTTTCTTGCTGTTATTTTTGTTGCCCTGGGATAAATAAACCGTAACTATTCAGTACCGCCCGGGCGCTCGAATCTGCATGCAAAAATAAATTGGCGCGATATCATGAATCTCGAAAATTAGCGCCCGGGCGGTTAAATAGCTGAATTACAATAAACCTGGATAAGGCGATACCTCGCCTTTCATGCCCACGGCACCGGATCAGGGCTTTCGCGACGGCCGCGGATCATCCACATCACCAAGGTGGGATAGAGCACGCGGCCGGTGAACATTAAAAGGATGTCGATCCATTTTCCGGCAGTGGAAAGTCCCGGAGTGATGTCGCGGCTCAGGCCAACCGTGCCGAGCGCGGAGAATGCTTCGAAGGTGGCGTCTTTGACCGCAAGCTGATCCGTATAAATCAACAGGAGCGCTGCTACGGTTCCGAGGAACAGGTAAAATCCCGCCAGCAGCAGCGCGAGGCGAAAGGGCTTAAAGGTGAAGAACCAGCGCGAAGATTGGTTCTCGTCTCGCGGATCGAGGCGCTTGAAGAGCCGCGCCCAAGTCGTCGTTTTAATGCCGCCGCCGGTTGATTGCGGCGAGGCGCCGATGATCATCAGTAAAATCGTGCTGGCAAGGCCAAGCGTCGAGAATTGCAACTGCGATTCAATTTGAAATCCGGCGGTGCGAGTGGTGACGGATTGGAAAACCGCATCCAGCGCCAGGCGCGGGGTTTGGTGTAACCAGCCGTCGATAAAAAACAGGGCGGCGCCGAACACGATGAGGCCGCCGGACCACAGGAGAACAACACGACTGGCTTGGCGCAAGGGTCGATTTTCAATCCAGGGGAAAATGCGGCTGAGGCCGGTGCTGGCGAGATTCGCGATCACCGGAAATCCGACGCCGCCGATCACGATGAGCAGCATGAGGATGATCAGCGTCGGCGGATCATCGCGAAACGAGGCGAAGTTGTCGTTAAACAGCGCAAAGCCGGCATTGCAAAACGCCGAGATCGCATGAAACGCGCCTTGCAGAAGCGGATGTTCGAGGCGGCCGCGCCAATGCAGCCAGAAGGCAAGGGTTCCGAGCGCCTCGACAATGAGTGTGATCTTGATGACGGTTGCAATGAGCTGGCGCGTCTCACGGAGCCGCACGCCACCGACCAATTCTGCGAAAGCAACACGCTCGCCGAAGGTGAGGGCGCCGCCGTGCCATAGCGCTAACATGCCGATCACCGTCATCGTACCGAGGCCGCCGAGTTGAATCAGCAGCGCGAGCACCGCCTGGCCCAGCGGATTCAGTGACGCGGCAATATCATAAGTCGACAGGCCGGTGACGCACAAAGCCGAGGTGGAAGTAAATAGATTGTCGAGAATCGCAAGGGGACGTTTATGCAAGCCGGGCAATGATAAGAAGGCCGCGCCGGCGAGAATCGCAAAAGCGAACGTGATCGCCGGCAATGCCAGCACCGGAACGCGCCGATTCGCCAACCAACGGTTTGCCATGATCGCGCCTTTGGCCCAACTGCCAATAAAGCCAAACAGGAAAACGGCGAGGTAAAATTCGCCGGCAAAAAACGACGTACTCCGTTGCTGCAGGGTATGTTCCGTGCTCCAAGCCGCAACCCCCGAAAGCTCCAAGACAATCATCAACAGAATCAAATACCGCAGTGGATGTTGGCTCAAGTATCGCCACGGATTTTCCACCCAAAGCAGACGATACATCGCTTCGAGGAACAGGCCGATGGGAAGAATGGCCGACCAGGCAAAAACCACCGCACGCGGAATTTTGAGCTCAGGGAAACCGTAACGGCAGATGAGCATCGCAAAAGCGAGAATGCCCAACACGGCAGCAACTTGATCGAGATGGCGGAGCCGTTTGGTAATACGATCACTCATCCGCACTCCCCGTCGGCACGATCTTTGACTTGGAGGTGATCGTCAAATCGCTTTTTAGCAATTTAGAATAAGGCAGCCAATGAATTTCTTCGTCGCGAACAACCTGCACATGAATGAGTCCGGGGGCAATGGCAACGTAAGGCGCGCCATCAATCGTCAGGCGGTCGCCGGTTTTGATGGCATGCGCGCTGTTGAGATAGATCCCGGCGGCGATCTCTTCGATTAACGGCCGCAGCGCGATGAGCGCCGCGAACAAGGCAATCAACAACACGCCCACGGCAAAAAGCCTGGGCGCGCCGGGATAGGGAAACAAAATAAAAAATAGCGCGACGATCCAAATGCCGAGGCGCAGGGGGAAATAGACGACCGGATCATACAACAGCGCCGGAGCGGCGTTCAAGCGCCGGCGGTGCGACAAGTGCCGGGTTACTAAAAATGCGATAAACACGACCGCGGCGGTGTAGAGCAGCAGCAACAAACTGCGCGCCGTCACCCCCACCAATTCTATAATCGGCCCAATGATGCTCGTTAACAGTGAGGTGGCCAGAGGCTGCGTCTGTGGAAACAAGGCAAACCAGCCGAAGGAAATCACGATCAACGCCAGGCCGTAAAGCACCAGGCGCTCGATACCGGTTAAAAAGTTGATGACTCTTTCGCCTTGTGTTGCCGTTTCGGATACGCCGCGGCGCTTGGCAATTTGCGCCAACCATTTGAAGGCGGCGCTGCGCCAGTTCTTTTCCCAGCGCAAAATGCCGAGACGGGTCAGGCGCAAAACCACGAGCAGCGAGAACGGATAAATGATGCCGAGCAAAAGCCGCAGCAGCAGTTCTTCTTCATTCCACGCTGCCGCTTGCGGCGGCGGGGTGGGAATGGCCAAAATCTGCTCGCGCAGCGCCAGGGCATTGGCCAGCGGCGATAGTTCCGGATCGACACGATTTTCGTGGCGAATTTCCAGTACTTCCAGTGAGTCGAGCAGTATGAAGGCGGCGCCGTCGTGGCGCGACTCGCGCCAGCGGATCCTTTCCGGCGTGGCAGCGTGCAGGCGCAGCTCGGATAAGATTTTTTCAACGCGGCTGGTTTCGGCGCGCGCGGCAATGCTATCCGTACCCAGCGCCACATACACTTCGACGCTGTCGAGCAGGACCGGAATGGCAATGTGCATTCTTTTGCTCTTCGGCTGTTGGCGTTGGTTGGCCGGTTCCGGCGCGACAATATTTTCCGTGCCGCTGTGAATCATGAATAACAAAGCAAGCAAACCAATCATGTTGCCTCTTTTAGCTGAATGCAAAACTATGACGCGTCAATGTCAGCAAACCCAGAAAGAATTATGAAACTCATGCCACGTTGCCTTCGAATTTTGCCGCCTCGGTTTGTTTCAAAGCCGGCGTGGCCGGTTCGAGCAGGTTCCGAATTTTGAGCAGCCGGAATGACATCCACAAATTGCTGATGACGACGACAAATGTGGCCAACGTTTCCCACGCGGGGCCGGGTTGCGGAGCGCGATTGACCAACATCGCGGCGAGCACCGCAGTGGCTAACCCGCGCGGCAACATAGCCGCCAGCAGTGAGCGCTGCGGCGCCGGAATGCCGGTGACCCATCCGGTCAATTGGACGGCAATCTCACGCCCCACGATGATGGCGACGATTGTTAACACGATGGTCAGCCAGAGGCGGAAATCCGCGCCCGGCCATTGAAAGATCATGCCGAGATAAACAAAAAAGAAGCTGCGCGTCATGAACGATACTTCGGCGTGTGAGGCGGTGAGGCGGGGATGCAGCGCGACACCGCCTTCGCCCAGGCGTTTATGAATTTGATCGCGAATGCGGGAACTGAAGATGCCGACGATCGCTTCGCCGTTCGCCAGAACCATGCCGAAAATGAGCACGGCCAGCGCGCCGCTGCCATGAAAAATTTCGACCGCGCCCATGAGCAGAAAAACAAAGCCGATGGTCATGAGGTAGAAGAACGGGTGCGTCGAAAGATGGCTGAGCATCCACAGCCAAATAAGTCCGCCGGCGAGGGCAGCACCGGCGCCAATGAACATGGATTTTCCCAATTGGCCGGCCAGCAGCGACCCGGAGATGCCGCCGTGCTCCAAACCAAGAAGCGCGAGCACGACCATGACGGCGAGGGCGTCGGATAAAGCCGATTCCACCACGAGCAGCGGGCGCATCGGCGATCGCGGCGCCGCGCGAGCCAGCACCGGTATCACAATCGGCGCACTGGTGCAGGCCAGTGCTGCCGCCACGGCGATGGCTGCCGGCCCTTGCGCATTGACACCGAGCAGCAAAGCATAATAAATGAGAAAGATCGCCACGGCAAATGACAGCGCCGCCAGCAGAACGGCGCGGCCGGCTTGCTTGATGGTGTGCTGCAAGTCGAGATCAAGCCCGCCTTCGAAGAGGATGATGGTCAGCGCAATCGCGCCAAAAAACGGCATGAAGGGGCGCACCGTTTCCGGCGGTACGATGCGAGTGACGGGTCCGAGAAAAATGCCAATGGTGATGAGCAGCAAGACGGACGGAATACGCGTCTTCTCAAAAAAAAGATTGCCAATGAAACCGACACCGATAATGCCGCCCAGCAAAATGAGCAACGTCGCAGCCATAATTTTTGCGCCTCGGCGATGAGAGAGCCTTTGTAAATGTTGATTTAGGAGTCATATAAGAATAAAGCAACTCCCGCTAAAAGTCAACCCATTTTGCCGCCGACCTCCCGGCTGGCGAAAAATGTTGTCAAATGGCACAAAATTGTTATTATTAAAACGGTATTTCGGTGTCCAAAAAAAACTAACTGAGGAATCCCAGATGCTTTTAAAGCGTGTTTTCGTCGTGATGCTATTATTGGTGGCGCCGGCGCTTGCCGCCGGAGAGTCCGGCCATGCCGATCCTGTGGCGCCGGTCCTGCTGGCGTTGGTCGTTATTCTTGCCGTGGCCAAAATCGGCAGCGAGATTTTTGAGCGCCTCGGCCAGCCCGCGGTGCTTGGCGAATTGCTCGGCGGCGTGCTGCTCGGCAATCTAATTCTGCTTAATCCGGCGTGGAATTTTTTTGAGCCGCTGCGTGCGCAAGTCATGCAAGAAAATTGGGCGGTGGTCATCGACAGCCTGGCACGGCTTGGCGTCATCATTCTGCTGTTCGAAGTGGGACTGGAATCGACCGTGCAAGGGATGATGAAAGTCGGTGCTTCCTCTCTGTTGGTCGCGGTGTTGGGTGTGGTCGCGCCGTTCTTTTTGGGCTTTGGTGTGAGCTGGTTTTTTATCAAAGCGTTGCCGGCGGAACTGGCGGCCATCGTACCGGCCGGGTTCAGCTTGAATTACGTGCACATGTTCATCGGCGCGGTGTTGTGCGCCACCAGCGTCGGCATCACCGCGCGGGTCTTCAAAGACCTCGGCAAATTACAGACAAAGGAAGCACAAATCATTCTCGGCGCGGCGGTGATCGACGACGTGCTGGGCTTGATCATTCTCGCGGTGGTTTCCGGTATTATCACCGCAGCGGAGTTGGGGCAGCCGTTGGCAATTGGTGCGCTG
The DNA here is from genome assembly GCA_022072515.1 of bacterium. Lineage (GTDB taxonomy): Bacteria > Zhuqueibacterota > Zhuqueibacteria > Zhuqueibacterales > Zhuqueibacteraceae > Zhuqueibacter. The sequence continues at coordinate 103,350 of JAJVHT010000069.1, read as the reverse complement.
CTGCGGTTGATCGGCGTGTCCATCCTTTTTCTCGGCGGCGCGTTGTTGCTCGGCGTTTTTTTTGTTCCCAAAATCATGAAACAGTTGGCGAAGCTGCGCACCGCCGGCGTCATGCTGATTTCTGCGCTGCTCTTTGCTTTCGTACTGTCTTATCTCGCCAATGCCGCCGGACTCGCGGCCATCGTCGGCGCCTTTGCCGCCGGTTTGATTTTGGAAGAAGTTCATTTTCATGGCTTCCGTGAAGAAATTACCATCGAAAAGCTTCTCAAGCCGATTGCAACATTTTTGGTGCCGATCTTTTTTGTGCTGATGGGGATTCAGGTGCGGTTGGAAACTTTTGCCAATCTTTCCGTGCTCGGTGTCGCGGCGGGGTTGACCATCGCGGCGATTATTGGCAAGCAGATTTGTGGTCTCGGGGTTTTGGAGAAAGGCTTGGACCGTTTAACTGTCGGCGTCGGCATGATTCCGCGCGGCGAAGTGGGGCTGATTTTCGCCAGCATCGGCAAAGGCCTGAAAGTCATCGACGACGCGACGTTTTCTGCCGTGGTGATCATGGTGATCGTCACCACGCTCATCACACCACCGGTTTTAAAAATCACCCTTGCCCAGTTTGAGAAGAAAAGACGAACGCGGCCGGCCTGATTGGCTTCCCCGGCGTCACAAAAAAATGAAGCGGTTCGGCGCCAGGCTGTGGTGAAAAGCGGAAGGGTTTTTATGCGGCGTGCGGCATGTTGAGCGTTTGCAAGGCGCTTTCGTCGGAAGCGCGCCGCATGCTATTTTTGCTGATAACCATCTTGAGTTTCTCCACCAGCGCGTTGAGATTGAAGGGCTTGACGAAATAACCCGCGACCCCTTCCCGCTGCGCTTTCGCCTCGGTGAAACTGGTGGAATACGCCGTCACCACGATGACCGGAAGAGCGGGGTAAAGCGTTCTGATTTCTCTTAAGAATTCAACGTTGGGAGAACCGGGAACGCAAACATCCAAGATCAGCGCCTGCGGTTTTCTTTTTTGCAAGGCGTCCAATCCTTCTTGTGTCGAAAGCGCCTCGGCGACGCTAAAACCGTGTTGACTGAGTGCCTGCACAAAGGCGTTGGCAACACCAGCGTCCGTGTCTATAATTAAAACGGAAGTAAACATACCCATATCTCGTCTTGGTTGGTAGTCATATTGGGGCAAGGGGAGAGAAGAAAAATATCCATAACGGCTCACGTTTCTTTATCCGCGAAGCGATAGGTTTTTCCGGTTTGGGCCGAACGATAACACAGGGCGGCACAGCGCAAAGCGTTTGCGGCTTCGTCCAAAAATGCGGTCGAATAGTTTTTCGTTTCAATCTGTTGCACAAATTCGCGAAAGAGCCGGCCATACCATTGGGGATCAGCGGCTTGGCTGGAGGCGCCTTCGAGGCGCCATTCCCGCCGTGCATTGCCGCGCTGGCTCACAATCGTATCGCCGCGCCATTCAATGTTGCCTTTCGTTCCAATCAACCGGGCGCGATTCTCGCGGTGTTCCGCGGCCCACGTAAGGTTGATTTGAATGAGGCGGTTGGTGTACGCCAACACGATCAACGCCGTATCCTCCACTTTGTATTCGCGGTGCGCCAACCACGCGGTCTGCGCCGAAACCCATTCCGGCAGGCCGAAAAGCGAAAACACCATCGAAAAATAGTGCGTGCCAATGTCGAAGATGATGCCGCCCCCGCCAATGTTCGGGTCTGTCCGCCAGCCGGCAATCCAGTGTTCATTGCCGGTATCCGCGTGCAACCGAAACGCCTCGAATTGGGCGAGGTGCACTTCGCCAATTTCATCCTGGCGAACGAGCTGGTGCACGGTTTGCCAAAGCGGCGAAAATAGATGTTGGTGGCAAGGCATGAAAACAATGCGGCGCGCGGCCACGCAACGTTGAATTTCCAGCCCTTCAGTCCAGTCCGCGGCCAAAGGCTTCTCACAAAGAATGTGGCAGCCGCGTTGCGAGGCCAAACGAACGATATAAGGATGCGCGTGAGGAGGCGCGCAGATGTCGATGAAATCTAAATCCAAATCCTCTGCCGCCAGCAGCTTGGCGGCGCTGCGATGAATTCGAAGCGAGGGCAGGTGATCCTGCAACAGGGCCAGATTGTTTTCTGCAAGATCGGCGGCGGCTACGATTTTTACTTTCTCCTGCAGCCACGTATCATTCAGATAGGCCGGCAGATGACCGGTCACGGCGGCATTGCCGGCGCCAATCAAGGCTCCGTGTAACATAGTTTTTCTCATTTCTTTTTTTCATGTTCTCCATTTTCAAGTCGCCGCCTCGAGGGCGTCTCGTCTGCTTGTCTGCAATCTCTGGTCGTTTGCTCTGCTTTCGCCGCCGTCCCCGCAATGATAAATTAAGGGCGGCGGCTATCCATAACCGCCGCCCTTTCGGACAGCAAGCAGTTTTGCAATTCTTAAAGACAAAGACCATACCAAAATCAAAAAGCCGCTTGGTTTTGCCAGAG
>JAJVHT010000069.1:4754-100773 GCA_022072515.1 bacterium | reverse complement strand
AGATCATCTTTGCGCGCGCGCAGCGGCGGCAGGTTGATGCCGATGACTTTGAGGCGGTAATAAAGATCTTCACGAAATGTTTTTGCCGCGATGGCTTGTTCGAGATTTTTGTTGGTGGCCGCGATGAGGCGCACCTCGCAGCGAATCGTTTCATCGCCGCCGAGGCGCTCGAAAGTGCCTTGTTGCAGCAAGCGCAGGAGTTTCGCCTGTGTGGAAAGGCTCATGTCGCCGATCTCGTCGAGAAACAGCGTGCCGCCATCGGCTTGTTGAAATTTGCCGATTTTGCGTTTGGTGGCGCCCGTGAACGCGCCTTTTTCGTAACCCAAAAGTTCGCTTTCCAACAGGGTCTCCGGAATCGCGGCGCAATTGACCGTAAGAAAAGTTTGATCCGCGCGCCGGCTGTGCTGGTAAATCGCGCGCGCCACCAGTTCCTTGCCGGTGCCGCTTTCGCCCACCAAGAGCACCCCCACATCGCTGGCGGCCACCCGGCCGATCATTTTATAAACTTCCTGAATGGCGGGGCTGTTGCCGATGATGTGATCAACCGTCCAATCTTTGGCTGGCTGGGACTCCAGCAAAACTTCAGTACGCATCAGCCGCCCGACTTCGAGTGCCTCATCAATCAAAGTTTTCATGCGTGGAATATCGAAAGGTTTTTCGATATATTCGTACGCCCCGTGCTTCATGGCCGCGATGACACGATCGCTGCTGCCGTACGCGGTGATGATCAATACCGGCGTTTTGGGGGCAAGCTTTTTGATCTGCTGCAGCGCCTCCAGTCCCGACAACTCCGGCATTTGTATATCCAAAATCACCAGGTCCGGCATGGCCTCTTGAATGAGATTCATAGCCTCGCTGCCGTCCTGCGCTTCGAGAACTTGGTAGGCCGGCCCGCTTAAAAATATTTTAAATGAATAGCGGACGCTTTCTTCGTCGTCCACGATGAGGACTTTGTGCATGAGGATTTTTCAAATGTAATTTGAGTTTTTTTAGACTTCTTGCGCCACCGTTTCCAATGCCGGCGCGACTGGAAGACTGACGGTAAACGTGGCGCCACCTTCCGGATTGTTGGCGGCTTCAATCCAGCCGCTATGCAGATGCACGATTTGATAAGCCACCGAAAGGCCCAGACCGGTGCCATCTTTTCGCCCGCTTACAAACGGATCAAAAATACTGTCTAACAGTTCTTCGGGAATACCGCAGCCACTATCGCGGATGCGAATCTGCATGCATGTTTTTCCATTGTTATCTACCGCGGTGTGTGCTTGAAGCGTTTCCGCCGTCAGGCGGCCGCCTTTGGGCATTGCCTCAGCCGCATTGAGAACCAAGTTCATGACCACTTGTTTCACTTGATCGGCATCGGCGGTGATTTGGGGCAAGTTGGGCTGCAGCACCTCGCGGATGTCGACGCCATTTTGCCGCAAGCGCGGCGCCAGCAACGTCAAAGTCTCGTGCACCGTCTCGTTGATATTAATGGCGACAAGAACCGGATCGGGCGGCCGCGCGAATTGCAGAAAATTGTGCACGAACCTTTCCAAACGGTCAATTTCTTTTAAGATCACCGCCAGGTGCCGGCGTTTCCGATCGTTTTGCGCCAACTCCTCGTGCATGGAATAAATGAGCATTTTGATGGCAGTCAAGGGATTGCGAATTTCGTGGGCAACACTGGCCGCCACTTTTCCCAGCGCCGCCAGCTTCTCGGCGCGCGAGAGCAGCCGCCGGTTTTTTTCCAAATCGGTCACTGCCGTGTTGATCCGGTCAATCAGCGTGTGCACCTGGTGGTCAAGCTCCTCGATTTCGGTGCCGCCGGCCAGTCCGACGCGCTCCACGAATTCACCGCCTGCGGCGTCGCGAATCTTTAATACCAATTCATAAATCGGATTGACAATGCTCCGCGAAATGATCCAGCCCAGCAGGCCACCCAGAAAAACACCGGCGAAACCTAAGCCGTACATCGCCGTGCGCACCAGATAGTTGGTTCTTTGAATTTTTCTTTGCGCCGCGTACATGTAGTCTTCATTCACGGCGACAAAGGTCTCGCATTGCTGATAGATCGCGTCGAACACTTCCCGGCTCGCGTGGAATAATTGCGCCTTCGCTTCCGGGGCTTTCCCGTCTTGATGCAGGGCTATCGCCGTCTGCAAGGCGTGCGCATAGTTTTTAAAAAGAGAAGAAATATTTTGCAAAATGACTTTCTCTTTTGGGGTGCGCGCCGTCGCTTCGGCTTTATCCATCCAAGCCGCCCATTCTTTTTTCCTTTCGTCGAGGATGGCAAGCCAGTGCGGATCTTCATTGAGCATGTAATTCGACACCAAGCCGCGCATCCGAAAAAGCGCGACTTCCAATTCCTGGGCGACTTTAAGGCTGGAGAGATTTTCGGCAAGCAGTTTCGCCGTTACATTTTGCAGCCGGTAGGTGTAAAAAATAGTCACCAGTCCGCCGGCCAAAAGCAGCACCGCCATGGCGAGGAAGCCGGCAAACATTTTTGAGCCAATGCGAAGTTTCATGAAATTTAATTTGGCAAACTCAAAAAGCGGATAATGAGATTGATTTTAGAGACAGGGGGTCAAATATGCACCAATTTCTGTCAAGTATATAGAAACTTTATCTGTCTACAATACCGGCAGACCAATGAAAATGCTTACTGTGGTGGCTGCCGTCACGCCAGCTTGGTTTTTTAGTGCCAATCTTTTTTATTCTCTTCCTTCGTGTCATTCACGCGCGCCGTTTTCTTTTTGAGCATTGAAATTTTAATCTCCGGGGTGGGCAGATAAGGCTTGACATTGTTTGATTAAATCCCTATCTAAAGAAAGGCCGTTAAGTGCCACCACAAACCCAAAATAAACCCTGTTTCGCCATGTTCAATCTCGTCATCGACAACTTTTTGATCAGCGCAAAATTGTTTTATGCTTTTCTGGCCAACAAAGCCGGTTTTGGCATGACGATAATGATGTGGCATCAGTTGAATTGCTCCAACGCTCTGTTGCGCTTTTGCCGCATCAAACGGGTTTTGCCGTTCTTAACCCTGGAGCTGCGCTTGCGCCTGAACTCGCGTTACTGGATCACGCCGCTCTCGCAATTCCTCGTTTTGGCGCTGCATAAATGTCAAAATTTTCTCCCCCCCATTTTGTCCGGCAAATTTCTCTTACGCCGCGATGGCCGCCATATTTTTGATTTCTTCAAAACCCTCTCTTTGAACGACGTATCCCCACCGGCTTTAGCCTAATTCTTGTTAAAAGTTGCAAGTGCGCCTCTTGGCCGGTAATCAGGACGCTAGTGACGGCGTCCAGTCAATTGGCTTTGTTTGGCTGCGGGTCTATGCAGACGCCCAGTTGATTTTGGCTTGGGCCGGCATAGCTTTTTTGACGATTGTCCGAAACACGCCGTCTTCGGCGAAGCTGGCGTCAATATTTTAAAACCCTTTGTCTGCTGTGAAAGGAGGAAACCACCATGGGTGATTTCTATCAAACCGGCACCATCGCCACATTTCACCGCTTGGGCGAGCTCAAGCTGGAGAAAATCGAGGGCGAGCTGAAAAGCTTTTCCAAATGGCGGCCGATTGCATTGGTGCTGCCGTCGCTTTTCGATGAGTTGCAAGGCGAAGCTTTGCCGCACATTCTCGAAGAGCTGAAAAAAGTGCGTTACCTGCGGCAAGTCGTCGTCTCGCTCGATCGCGCCAATGCCGAGCAATTCGCGTATGCCAAGCAATTTTTTCGCAAGTTGCCGCAGGAATTAAAAATCATCTGGCAGGACGGGCCGCGGCTCGCCGAGCTATATAAGCGGCTCGACGCCAACGGGCTTTCCGCCGGCGAACCCGGCAAAGGCCGCGGCGTCTGGATGGCGTTCGGTTACGTGATTGCCAGCGATCTCAGCGAAGTCATCGCGCTGCATGATTGCGACATCACCACGTATAAACGTGAATTGTTGGCGCGTTTGGTGTTTCCAGTGGCCAGTCCGAACCTGCCGTACGAATTTTGCAAAGGCTACTATAATCGCGTCACCGATCGCATGCACGGCCGCGTGACGCGTCTGTTGGTCACGCCGTTGCTGCGTTCGTTACGAACCGTGGTCGGGCCGTTGCCGTATCTCAAGTTTATGGACAGTTTCCGTTACGCCCTGGCCGGCGAGTTTGCGCTGCTCACCGAACTGGCGCGCGTGATTCGCATTCCCGGCGATTGGGGGCTGGAAGTCGGCCTGCTTTCGGAAGTTTTTCATAACGTCACCGCGCGGCGCGTTTGCCAGACCGATATCATCGACCAATACGAGCACAAGCACAGCCAGCTTTCCGCCAACAACCCGCAAGAAGGGCTTTTAAAAATGTGCATCGACATCACCAAGTCGATCTTTCGCAATCTCGCCAACGAAGGAGTGGTGCTTTCTGAAGGCCTGCTGCGGACGTTGCAGGTGCACTATCTGCGCACGGCGCAAGATACGCTGAAGCAATACGAAGATGACGCGGCGATTAACGGTCTGAACTTCGACCGCCACGCCGAATCCGAAGCGGTGGAAGCCTTCACTCGCGGCATCCGCGAAGCTTCGGAAATTTTTATGAGAGATCCGTTTGGCGCGCCGCTTATTCCCAATTGGAACCGGGTCACCTCGGCTTTGCCGGATTTTTTCGATGAGCTTAAAGCGGCCGTGGAGGCGGATAATGCCAATCATTTTTAAAAAACCGAGGTGCCAGAACCAAAAGAAGGAAAGGCAATGAATCTGAGCGCAATGCCCGTCAAGCTTGATGAGCCTTTGGGGCTTATGGCGGTCGATTCCACTGCCGCCGGCGCTTCATCTTTGTTCCGGCCCTGGGACGGCGTATTCTTGCCGCAAGAATTGCAAAAGTGTTTGGAGAGCATCGCCGAAGCCGATGTTATCGTGGGCATCCCCAGCTTCAACAATGCGCGGACGATTGGGCACGTGGTGCGGGCGGTACAAGCCGGATTGGCCAAATACTTTCCGAGCCAGAAATGTGTGCTGGTCAATTCCGATGGCGGCTCCCAAGATGGCACGGCGGAGATCGTGCAGCAAACCGGCATCGACAATCTGGCGACGATCCTGGTCAAGCATCCGCAGTTCCCGGTGCATAAAATCGTCACCGCTTATCACGGCATCCCCGGCAAAGGCAGCGCCTTTCGCACGATCTTCGCGCTGGCTGCCCAATTGGGCGCCAAAGCCTGCTGCGTGGTGGATTCCGATCTGCGCAGCATCACGCCGGAATGGATCGAGTTGCTGCTCGATCCCCTTCTCGACAGCGGGTTCGATTTTGTCGCGCCGTTGTATCAGCGCCATAAATTCGACGGCACCATCACGAACAGCATTATTTATCCGCTCACGCGCGCACTTTACGGCCAGCGCATTCGCCAACCCATTGGCGGCGATTTTGGCTTCTCCGGCCGCTTGGCGCAGCATTATCTCAGCAAGAACGTGTGGGACACCGACGTGGCGCGCTTCGGCATCGATATTTGGATGACCACGACGGCGATCGGCGACGGATTCAAAGTCTGCCAATCTTATCTTGGCGCGAAGTTGCATGACGCCAAAGATCCCAGCGCCGACCTCACCAGCATGTTCACACAAGTGGTCGGTTCGGTTTTTGGCTTGATGGAGGCGCACGAAAAAGCGTGGGCGCCCATCACTGGCTCGCGCGAGGTGCCGACGTTCGGCTTTCATTATCAAGTCGGCCTCGAACCGGTGCGCGTGAATGTGGATCGCATGCTGGAAAATTTCCGGCTGGGCTGCCGCGAGCTGGGTGTGGTGTGGAAACAAATTCTCGCGCCGGAGCATCTGGCGGCCTTGGTCGACCTCGCCGCCGTGGCGAAAGAGCAATTTCATTTCAGTGACGAGTTGTGGGTGCAAGCGGTGTATGATTTCGTGCTGGCGCATCATCATCGTCGCCTGCCTTACGAGCATTTGCTCCGCTCGTTGATTCCCCTTTACCTCGGCCGCACCGCTGCTTTTGTTTTGGAAATGCTGGAAAGCTCGGCCGAGGAGGTCGAAGCCCGGATTGAAAATTTGTGCCGGGTTTATGAAAAATTCAAGCCGGAGTTGTTGCGCCGGTGGGTAGCAAAGTGAAACCGACGTTGACGGATTTCTTGGTTGCTTACGCCAAAAGTTAAAATTTTCCGAACGTGGTTGCTGCTTTATTTGTGGTCGAGGTGAAAAATGAAAAAATTTTTCAATGATGTTTTGTGGACGCCGCTGCAGAAACTGTGGCAAGATTTCTACGGCATGATGGATAACATTATTATCATGCTGTTGATCCTGCTCAGCGGCTGGCTTTTGGGCCGGATGGTGCGTTGGGCGCTGCATGGTTTTTTGCGCCTGATCCATTTCGACCGCTTCGCGCATCGCCTGGGCTTTGGCGAAGTGCTGAGACGTGCGGGTGTGCGCCTGACGCCAACCGAGCTTTTCAGTCGCGCGGTTTATTATCTGCTCTTTTTCGTTTTTTTATTGCTGGGATTGCACGCGCTGGAGTCGCCGGCAATTGATGCGTTCATCGCGCAGCTTTTTGTTTACTTGCCGCGGCTGGCGGCCGCGCTGCTCATTCTTTTTGCCGGCCATTTGCTGAGCGCCTTTGTCAACCGCACCGTGCTGATCGCGGCGGTTAATGCCAATTTGCAATTCGCCCGCGCCCTGGCGATGGCGGCGCAAGCGCTGGTCTTCGTTTTCTTCTTGGCCATTGCGCTGGAGCAAGCCGGCATCGGCCAGGGCATTGTCGTCGCCACGTTTTCAATTCTCTTTGGCGGCGCCGTGTTGGCGGTGGCCTTGGCCTTTGGCCTCGGCGGCCGTGATTTGGCGCGCGACATGCTCGAGCGCCGCTTTGGCAAAAACAAACAAAAGCCAAAACGTGAGCCGGAATTGGATGAAATAGCGCATTTGTAAGTGCCATACGATTTTGCTCTCACTTGTATTCGATTTAAAAAAAAGTTTGTAGACCAAGCAACGGATGACGCTAACGAATACACCGACAATCTCACGTCTGTTAATTTTTACCGATCTCGACGGCACGCTACTCGATCACGACACCTACGATTTTTCTCCAGCGTTGCCAGCGCTGAAAGCCTTGCGAGCTGCGCAAGTGCCGCTGATTTTATGCTCCTCCAAAACTTTCGCCGAAATGCAATATTGGTGCAAAAGGCTCAATCTCGTTCATCCTTTTGTTGCGGAGAATGGCGGCGCGCTTTTCATTCCCCAAAATTATTTTGATCAGCCAGTGGCGACTGCCGCGGATCGGGATGAACATCATCTGATTCTCACCGGCGCGGGTTATTCGATCTTGCGCGCCGCGCTCGTCGAGATTGCTGAGCGCGCCGATCTGCCGCTCACCGGCTTCGGCGATTTAACGGTTGAGCAAATCGCTGCACGAACCGATTTGACATTCGCGCAAGCGCGTCTGGCAAAAATGCGCGACGCGGACGAACCGTTTTTCATCAATCGTGATTTTGATGAAGATGAGGTCAAACGGCTGCAAGTCGAAGCTTGGCGCAAAGGCTTGCGCGTGACACGCGGCGGGAGATTCTTCCATCTCACCGGCGACAGCGACAAGGGTGTGGCCGCGCGCCGGCTCATTGAGCTTTATCAAGCCGCCTTACAACAATCCATTTGCACGGCCGGCCTCGGCGATAGCCTGAATGATTTGCCGCTGCTGCAAACGGTTGACGTGCCGATTTTAGTTCGCAAGAAAAATGGCGCGATTGACGAGAATGTTCTGGCGCAGGTTAAGGCCAAGCTCACCACAAAACCTGGCCCGGCGGGATGGAACGAAGCGGTGTTGGAACTGTTGTCAACGCCATAGCTTTTTTCCATTGCCACCTATTCCGTCATTCCGCGAAAGCGAGTCGGGGGCGCCGCATAAAATTGTTATTGACAGGATGCCACGATCTGACTAAATTAAACATGGTGCTGTTATCCCAGAAAAGTGATCTCCTAAAAAGTGAGTTTTTGGCTGAGAGGAGGAGAGCATGCCTTATATCTTGCGACCCGCCTGGCGAAGTCAATCGGGGTTAATGACCATCGCTATTGTTCTTTTCTTGTTGACTTGTCTGCCGTTGTTGGAAGCATACTCGTCAACGAATTCGACGGATTTTCTTGCCAGCGTGAGCTTGATATTTGCCGTGCCTTTTATCGTGGTCTGTGCGATAATGCTCTACCGGCATTACGCCGCGCGATTCATCTTCGATGGGGAGATTGTCGAAAGCCGGCATGGCTTGGTGGCGCGCCGCGTCAACTCAATTCGCGTTGAGGACGTACGCAGCATCAATGTCAAACAGTCGATTCTGCAGCGCCTTTTGGGTATTGGCGACGTGGAATTTAGCAGCGCTGCCAGCGACGACGCCGAAGTGGTTTTTGACGAGGTGGCCAATCCGATGCGGGTCAAGGAAGAAGTCCAGGCGCTGTTATAGGGATTGGTTGGCAAAAATCTGCTTGCCTTTTTGGGCAAAAATGCCGATTTTATAATTGTGTAACGGCGGGAAATCGGCTTGCAAATTTTAATCGCAAAAATTGCAACGCGGCCGCATCTCAGAGGCGTATCTTGAGATCGGCATTTTTTTTATTTGGCAGTAAGATGAGATTGGCATGACGGCGTCATTGCGGCAAAAAGAAAAAACCACGGCGCTTTTACGAATGGATGTTTTTAAGGAAAAGATATGGAAAAGTTAGGCAACTGGAAACGCAGCCACACGTGCGGGGCATTAAGAAAAGAAAACGCCGGCGCGGAAGTCACCCTGATGGGGTGGGTGGATAGCTGGCGCGATCACGGCGGCGTTTTTTTTGTTGATTTGCGGGATCGTTATGGCAAAACGCAGATCGTGTTCAATCCTGAAGCCGGAGAAATGTACCAAAAGGCCAAGGACTTGCGCAACGAATTTGTGGTGGCGGTGCGCGGGCAGGTGGCGTTGCGGCCCACCGGCATGATTAACAAAAATATTGCGACCGGTGAAATTGAAGTCGCCGCAAAAGAACTCAAAATTCTCAACCCCGCGAAAGTGACGCCATTCGAGGTTAGCGCTTATGTGGAAGCGGCGGAAGAGCTGCGTTTGAAATACCGCTATCTCGATTTGCGCCGGCCGGATATGCAGCGCAATTTGCTCATTCGCAACGAATTGTATAAAACCACCCGCGCCTATTTGGACCGCCACGGCTTTGTCGATATTGAAACGCCGATTCTGATGCGCAGCACGCCGGAAGGCGCGCGCGATTATTTGGTGCCGAGCCGCCTTTACAAGGGCAGTTTTTATGCGCTGCCGCAAAGCCCGCAGATGTACAAGCAGATTCTCATGGTCGCGGGCATGGATCGGTATTTTCAAATCGTGCGTTGTTTCCGGGACGAAGACACACGCGCCGACCGCCAGCCGGAATTTACCCAGATCGATATCGAAATGTCGTTTGTCGATCAGGAAGATGTGATGGCGCTGGTCGAAGGGCTTACCGCCGAGATGATGCAAAATATTCTCGGCCGCAAAATTTCTCTGCCGTTGCCGCGGCTGACTTATGCCGAGGCCATGGCGCGCTTCGGCAGCGACAAGCCGGATTTGCGGTTTGGCTTGGAAATCCGCGACGTAACGGCGTTGGCCGGACAAAGCGAATTTAAAATTTTCGTTGAAACCGTGACCGGCGGCAAAACTGTGCAAGCGCTTTGTTTGCCCGGCGGCGCGAAATATTCGCGCAAGCAAATCGACGATCTCGCGCAGTACGCCACCCAAATGGGCGCGAAGGGTTTGGTCACGCTCAAAGTCACCGAGAGCGGCTGGGAAGGTGGCGCCGCCAAATTTTTCTCCAGTGGCGTGATCGGGAAAGTCAATGCCGCCTGGCCGGCAAAGGCCGGGGACTTGCTGCTCTTTGTTGCCGACGAAGAAGAAAAGGCGCAAAAAGTTTTGGGCGCCTTGCGTTTGCGGCTGGCCCAGGAGGAGAAGCTGATCCCGGAAAATTCGTTCAATTTTTTGTGGGTCGTCGATTTTCCGCTGCTGGAATTTGATGAGGAAGAGAAGCGCTGGATGGCGCGGCATCATCCGTTCACCGCGCCAAAAGATGAAGACATTGCGCTCGTGGACACCGCGCCGGAAAAAGTGCGCGCTAAAGCTTATGATCTGGTGCTGAACGGCACTGAGATCGCCGGCGGCAGCATTCGAATTCATCAGCGGGAATTGCAGAAGAAGATGTTTAATTTGCTCAAGCTCAGCGATGCCGAGGCGGAAAATAAATTCGGCTTTCTGCTCGAAGCCTTCGAGTATGGCGCGCCGCCGCATGGTGGAATTGCGTTCGGCTTTGACCGGCTGGTGATGCTGTTTGCCGGCCGGAAAAGCATTCGAGATGTTATTGCTTTTCCAAAGACCAACGCGGCGCTGTCGCTCATGGATGGCGCCCCGTCGCCGGTTGACGAGAAACAATTGCGCGAACTGGGCATTAAATTGGCGTAAATTTTGATTGACTGCGTCGGGTAAATTGTTTATATTTAAAGCTGCCTTGTGAAATTGAATAACGATTGATAAAGCGGGCGAGCCTGTAGCTCAGCTGGTAGAGCAGCGGACTTTTAATCCGTTGGCCGAGAGTTCGATTCTCTCCAGGCTCACTTCTTTAACAGCAAAAAGAAAAAGGCAAAAAACAAGCGCCTATAGCTCAACTGGCAGAGCAGGTGACTCTTAATCACAAGGTTCCAGGTTCGATTCCTGGTAGGCGCACGAAAGTAGAGCAAAAAGAAAAGAGCAAACGGCAAAAGGCAAGTGTGTTTTGCTGTTTGCCATTTGTTTTTTGCTTTCCAAAGGGCCCTTAGCTCAGTTGGTTAGAGCCGCGGACTCATAATCCGCTGGTCGTAGGTTCGAGCCCTACAGGGCCCACGCCCCAAGTTGCCCCGAGTCGAGGTATTGACTTGGGGATTTTTATTTTGCGGCAGTTGTTAAAAAAATAAAACATTTTTGCCCGACGCAAGTTTTAATTTTTTATGCGCTCCGGCGGTCAGGTCTGGTGACATTTTTTTAACCCGCAAAAACCTTGCATTGCCGGTAAATATAACTTTTGGGTTGTCATAAAAATCATCAACAACTCTGTTTTTACATTAATAAAATAGTCTGGAGAAAATTTATATCATGTCCCTCAACATACCTCACGGCGGTAAATTGGTGGATCGCATGCTGCGCGGTGAAGAACGTGAAGCGGCGTTACAACGCGCCCGCGATGCAAAAAAAATTCCGCTTTCTGAAGTCGGCGTCGCCGATCTCGAAATGATCGCCAACGGCGCGATGAGCCCGCTCACCGGCTTTATGTCGCAAGCCGATTATCACAGCGTCGTGGAAACGATGCGGCTCGCCAACGGTCTCGTCTGGTCGCTGCCGATTACTTTGCCGGTTGCCAAAGACGTTGCCGCCGGCATCCGGCTCGATGAAGAAATTGCGCTGGTGGAAAACGGCAACGGCGCCACAATTCTCGGCGTCATGCAGGTGGTGGAGAAATTCGAGTACAATAAAACGCGCGAGGCGATGGAAGTTTATCGCACGGCAGAAACGGCGCATCCCGGCGTGGCGCGCGTGATGGGCCAGGGCGAAGTTTGCCTGGCCGGCGAGGTGTGGATGATCAATCGCCATCCGGAAAGCACGTTTCTTGAATACCGCCGGGATCCGGCGGAGACGCGCAAGATTTTTGCCGAGCGCGGCTGGAACACGGTGGTGGGTTTTCAAACACGCAACCCGGTCCATCGCGCCCACGAGTATATTCAGAAATGCGCGATGGAAATCGTCGACGGCCTTTTGCTGCATCCGCTCGTCGGCAAAACCAAAAACGATGATATTTCGGCAGAATTGCGCATGGAAAGTTATCACGCCCTGCTGAAAAATTATTATCCCGCCAACCGTGTGCTCTTGAGCGTGTTTCCCGCGGCGATGCGCTATGCCGGCCCGCGCGAAGCGATTTTTCATGCGATGTGCCGCAAGAATTATGGCTGCACGCATTTCATCGTTGGCCGCGATCATGCCGGCGTCGGCAAATATTACGGCACTTATGATGCGCAAAAAATGTTTACCAACTTCACGCCGGCAGAGTTGGGCATCACGACGTTGAATTTTGAGAACTCATTTTTCTGCAAGAAATGCGGCGCGGTGGTGACGAACAAGACCTGCCCGCATGACAGTGCGCAGCAAGTGTCACTCTCCGGCACCCAGGTTCGGGAAATGCTCGGCCGCGGCGAAGCCCCTCCGCCTGAATTCAGCCGCGCCGAGGTCGTGGAGATTTTGATCAAAGGCTTGCGTAATGGTAATTCGTAAAGCTTAATAACGTAAAGCATAAAAATATGCATTACGTCTTATGATTTTAAAACATAACACTCAAGGGAATACTATCATGACTCATTCACCTCGCGGTTGCACCATTTGGTTTACCGGCCTTTCCGGCGCTGGGAAATCGACGATCACCGAACATCTGGTCCCGTTGTTAAAAACCCGTGGGAGTAAAGTTGAAGTTCTCGATGGCGATGTCGTGCGCACGAATTTGAGCAAAGGTTTGGGATTTTCCAAGGAAGATCGCGATATAAATATTCGCCGGATCGGCTTCGTTTGTCATTTGTTGTCGCGCAACGGCGTCATTGCCATTGCGGCGGCGATTTCACCGTACAAAAATATTCGGGACGAGAATCGCGCCCTTATTAAGGATTTTGTCGAAGTTTATGTGAAAGTCTCGCTCGAAACCTGCATTCAGCGGGACGTCAAGGGTTTGTACAAAAAAGCGCTGGCCGGCGAGATCAAAGAGTTCACCGGCGTCAGCGATCCGTATGAGCCGCCGACGAATCCGGAAGTGATTTGCGAAACCGAGAAGGAATCGCCGCTTGAAAGCGCGCAGAAGATCGTCCGCAAGCTGGAAGAAATGGGCTATTTGGCGCCACTTGCTCAAAGCAGCAGCGACGGCGTGCATGTCACGCATCAGCAAGCCGTTGCGGTTGCTGCTTAAAAGCAGTATTGATTCGTTGATGTTTTGCTATGCAGTGGACGACTATGGAAGTCGAATTTTGTATTTCTTTGCAAAGCCTTTAAGGCGGTAAATCTGTAACTATTCAGCTATTTTACCGCCCGGGCGCTTATTTTTGAGATTTGTTATATCGCGCCAATTTATTTTTGTACGCAGATTTGAGCGCCCTGGCGGTACTGAATAGTTATGTAAATTTTTGGTATTTTTGTATAAGCGCAGGGCTGTGGCGCGCCGCTCTGCGCTTTTTATTTTGGGCCAACCTCTCCGCCTCACTCTTATCCCCCTATCTCTTGTTGCACAGCGATAGATTTTGTGACGTAGATTTTACAAACACCGGACAAGTTCATGACACAAAGTCAGCCGCAGTATTCGTATATTTACCATGCAGTTGGTCACCCTAAAAATTCCTATTTGCCCTTTTAACTGTGCGAACCCGTGAGTGCTTCCGTTTCTGGTTTAGTCACTCGGCCGGAAAATTGGCACGCGACTTTTAGAAATGCAAAATATAAGAAAGCCGCTGTCAACAAACCAAGCATTCAATCAAATCTATTGCAAGGAGTCTATTATGAAAGCGAATACGAAGTGGACCTCGTCCCTTATCGCCGCCGTGTTTTTGGCCATGGTCAACACCGGCGTCGCCCAGGTGGGTATGCAAAAGTCAGCGGCGGATCTGTTTAAAACGATCAAGGTCGGCCAATGGGTGGAGTTGGAAGGCACTCTACAATCGGATTTTTCTCTGAGCACCAAGAAGGTTAAATTTCTGACCGGTGATTTTCAGGATGATGATTGGGAGTTGAAAGGGGTGGTGAAAACGATCAGTCCGACCAAAAAACAATTTACGATTGGACGTATTTCCGTGTTGGCCACAGCGGAGAGCGAGTACGAAAGTCCCGAAGGCACCTTCAAAGGTTTTGCTGATCTGAAAACAGGCATGTTGGTGGAGTGTGAGGGCACCTTTTTGAAAGACGGTACATTTTCGGCGGAAGAAATTCAGCAGGAAACCGATTTCAAGCCGAACGAGTTGAATGAAATCCGGGCGGTCGGAAAAGTCGAAAAAATCGATCCGATTAAGCGGACGGTAACGATGATGGGCACGACGTTTAAAATCGTCGAGGCGACCAAGGTGCAATCTGTTGTAAAATAAAATGTAACTGTTCAGTACCGCCCGGGCGCTCAAATCTGTGTGCAAAAATAAATGGCGCGATATAACACATCTCCAAAATAACTGCCCGGGCGGTAAAATAGCTGAATAGGTGCAATAAAATAATGAACGCTCCGCTTTGTTAGTTACACCGAGGTATTGACAACTATGATCTCCATGAGTACCTTTCGACCGCGGTGGTTTGGCATACCCAGAAAATGGCAGCCGGCCGGCAAGCGCATGGCGATGCTTTTTCTGCTTGTGGCCTGTTCCGTTCGTGCCGGCGACAACGGGCGCGAAAAAGCGCGCGATTTTTATTATCAGCCGTATACGGATGCAGAAATCAAGGCCGCCGTGCAAAAACCACTGACACTGAACGACTGCATCCGCATTGCGCTGTCGCAGAACATTGCGTTGCGCATTTCACAAGGTGAGTTTGACCGCGCGGCAGCCCAGCATGCGGGGAGCTATGGCAGGTTTTTGCCGGTTTTCAGCATCGACGGCACGAGGGCGAATACGCTCGACAAATCCTTTACATTAGACGAAGTCGAGATCGATGATTCCACCAATGTGTTGGTTAATATCGTCGAAAAGGATTTTTCTAATAACACCAACATCGCCGGTAAGGCCCAGCTTTTTCTGCCGACCGGCGCGACAGTGCAATTTTCCAGTGATTTGGCGCGCTCCGTACAGTATCCTTTTGAAAATCCCACGATTAAAAACCGGGATCGCGGCTATGCCTTTAGCCTGAACCAGCCTTTGTTGCGCGACGCCGGAACGACAGTGGCGCGCAGCTCTTTTCTCGGTACCGGTTATGATCAACGGATTGAAGAGAGAAACCTGTTGAACCGTAAACTGCAAACGGTCTTCGTGGTCAAGCGCGTTTATTTTGTTGCCTTGCAGCAACGCGCCATCGTCAAAGTGAACGAATCGGCTTTTATTAAAGATTCGGTTTTGGTGGAGGCGTCGAAGGCGCTCACCGTCGCCAAGCTCGCGACACGGCGCGATGTGTTGAGCGCAGAAATTCGTTTTGCCGATGACAAAGCCTCCTTGCTGGCCAGCCAAAGCGACTATCAGTTGGCGCTTGATAATCTCAAGGATGCGATGGGACTGCCGATCGACATGGTCATCGAGCTGGATGCCACTGACTTGAGCTATAGCCCGATCGTGCTTGACGAGCCGGCGCTCGTGCGGGAGGCTTTGGAGAATAATCCGCTCATTCACAGCGCTGAAATTGGAATTAGCCGCAGCCGCTTGCAGCGGAGCCTCGCCAAGAATTCGTTGTTACCGCAGCTCGACCTGGTTGCCTCTTATTCTGCTGACGCCAGAAGGAGCTTGGTCAGCAATCGCGATTTGAACCGGAGCGGCGGTTGGCAAGCAAGTTTAAACCTAAGTTATCCCTTTTTAAATCGGGAAGCTGCCGCGAAAGCCGAAGACGCAGAGATCGCGGTTACCCAACAGGAGCTCCGGCTGCTTGAAGTGCAGCGCCAAACGATGATTGATGTGCGCGATATCGTGCGCGGTGTTTACAGCGCTGCCGAACAGATTAAAGCGATTCAGCACAGTATTGTCATTGCCCAGGATAAATTTGACTTTGCCACGACCATGTTCAATCTGGGCCGCGCCTCCAATTTCGACATCACCGACGCACAAGAGTTTTTGCTCAAGGCGCAAAATGGGTATCTCCGTAAGTTGGTCGATTATCATACGCAATTGGCTTTGTTGGAAAGTTTGGTCGGCCGGCCGATCGCGCCATAAGTCGGGACATTGCAGGCGAATCCATATCAGGTGAATTTATGAAAGCATCGCAAAATTTGCAGGGCGGCATTAAAAAAATTTTTTCCACTCCCAGCCGGCGTAAAATGCTGTTCTTGGGCGCTGCGGGTGTCGTATTGCTGCTTGCCCTCAGCAGCTCGCTGTTGATATCCGAGACGGATGATACGTCGATCCCAATCGCCCGGGTCAAGCAAGGGCATGTGACCATTAAAATCAGCGAGACCGGCGAGTTGCGGGCGCAAGACCAGGTGGTGATTAGTGCGGAAACGGATAAACAAATTCTGTGGCTGGTGCCGGAAGGCACGACGGTTGAGGAAGGGGATACGTTGATCCGCTATGAATCGGAGAAATATATCATCTCCAAAGGCGAAGCCGAGTCCGGAGTGTTGGTGGCGCAGTCCGATTTGGTGCGCGCGGAAAGCGATTTGGAAGCGCTGGAGGCCCGGGAACAATCCGCGAAAAAAAATCTCGAAACATTGCCGGATCTCGTTAAAAAGGGTTTCATTCAGCAAAGCGAGGTCGAACAGGCGGAGCTGGCTTATCTGGAATTGAAGTCAAAAGCGCGCTCGCTCAAAGCGGCTTTAAACGCTGCGCAAGCCAACGTGCAGCGGGCGCAGCGCGGCTTGGAACAACAAGAACGAAAACTGCGGCAGGGCGCGGTGCTGGCGCCACGTGCCGGTTTGGTGGTCTATGCGATGACCGGCGACGTGGAGAATCAGAAAAAAATCAACGTCGGCATGATTCCCTTTGAAGGCCAGGAGCTGATGTATTTGCCGGATATTTCTTCCATGATGGTGGACACCGAAATCAGCGAAGTTGATCTTGCCCGGGTCAACAATGGAATACCGGTGGAAATTCGATTGGATGCTTATGACAATGCCGTGTTCAAGGGGCAAGTCACTTATATTGCAGACCTGGCCAAACGCAAGATCAGCCGGGTGACCGGCAAAGCCACTGGCGCCAAAGTTTTTGACGTCACGATTCAGGTGCTCGATCAAGATAAACGCCTGAAACCGGGATTGACGGCGACGTTGGATATCATTGTCGGCCAGCATGAAAACGTATTGAGCATTCCCTTGGAGGCCGTTTTTTTGGATGATCAGGATCAAACCATTGCCTATGTGAAAAGGCGCGGCGGTGTTGACGTTCGGCGTATTCATATCGTTGAAAGCAACGACCGGGTTGCCGTGGTGAAAGATGGTTTGGCAGCAGGCGACGAGGTGCTGCTCGGCCGGCCCTCCTCGCTTTGATTGGCAAGACGGGAAATTTAAGGCGGAATAAAATTCCGTAAGGAGAAATTGATGCTGGTTGAGGTAAAAGAGCTGCGGCGGGAATATGTGATGGGTGAGACGGTAGTGAAAGCGCTGCGCGGCGTCTCTTTGAATGTCGAGAAAGGTGAATTCCTGGCGATCATGGGGCCGTCAGGCTCCGGCAAGTCCACGCTCATGCATTTGCTGGGCTGTTTGGATCGACCTTCCGGCGGCACCTACTCGCTTGATGGCACGCCGGTGGAGAAGCTTGACGACGTGGAGTTGTCCCGCCTGCGCAATCGTAAAGTCGGTTTTGTGTTTCAAGCCTTCAATTTAATTATGCAGCTTACCGTCGTGGAAAATGTCGAAGTGCCGTTGATTTACATGGGCATCGAGCGGGCACAAAGGCGGGAGCTCTGCCTCGAAATGTTGAAGGCCGTCGGCCTGGGACACCGCCCCAATCACCGTCCCAATGAGCTTTCCGGCGGCGAGAACCAGCGGGTGGCGATTGCGCGCGCCCTGGTAACCAAGCCGCAGATTATTTTCGCGGATGAACCGACAGGCAACCTCGACACCAAAACCGGCCACGAAATCATGGAAATTTTGCAAGGTTTGAACGCGAAGGGCACGACCGTCGTTTTGGTGACCCACGAAATGAACAAAGCCAAATGGGCGCGCCGGCTTATTCACATGCAAGACGGGAAAATTTTGCGTCAGCTTGTGGGCAAAGAGATTCAACAGTTGAAAGATTTATTTCAAGAAATGCCGGAAGCGTGAGACGCAAGACATAAATCTTGAAACGATTTCTCGCCACCGGTTGATTGCGAGATTGCGTTGTACATATTTACTTCTACGCCGGATAAATCCTGACCATTTCATTTTGCGCGAACCTGCTGGAATGACAGTACAACTAAGCGTGTCGGTGCAGCGAGGCGCTTATTCATCGAGGTTGACACCATGCAATTTTCGGAAAACTTACGCATCGGCATCAAAAGCATATTGGTTCACAAGCTGCGGTCGTTTTTAACGACCCTCGGCGTGATTTTCGGCGTGGCAGCCGTCATTTCAATGCTGTCGATCGGAGAAGGTGCCAAGCGTGAGGCCGTGGAACAGATCAAACTGCTGGGAACCAATAATATTCGCGTCAATCAGTTGAAGCTGACCGGCGAACAAGCTGAAGAGGCAGAGCAAAAGAACTCCCGTGGTTTGACGTATCGCGACGGCCAATTGATTCGTGAGAATTTGCCCAGCGTCAAAGGCGTGACGCCTGTGCGTTTTGTGGAAACGGAAATTATGTTGGGCAATAAGGAATCCAATGGCCGCGTCGTCGGCACCGACGAAACGTACCAATGGGTGACCAATTTTCATCCGAGCGAGGGCCGTTTCATCGGCGCGCTGGATGTGGCGGAGGCCAAGCGCGTTTGTGTGATCGGTTCGGAAATTCGCAGCGAGTTGTTCGGATATCGCAATCCGGTTGGCCGCCGGATCAGAATTGGCGACACGTGGTTTGTCGTGATCGGCGTGATGGAGGCCAAGACGGTCAAAGAGGGCAAGGCCTCGGTGATCAAGCTGCGTAATATCAATAAAGATGTTTATATACCCATCACCACGGCCTTGAAGCGTTACACCGACGAAGACCGGCCCAATGCCGTCGAGGAGATTGCGATTCAAGTTGAAAAAGAAGATCAAGTCGTTCCCACTTCTGAAGTGGTCAAGCGGCTGCTGAACCGCACGCACAACGGCGTGAATGATTATGAAATTATCATTCCGGCCGAGCTGTTGGCGCAGAGCCAAAAAACGCAGCGCGTATTCAATATTGTCATGGGCTCGATTGCCGCAATTTCGCTGCTGGTTGGCGGCATTGGCATTATGAATATCATGCTGGCCAGTGTGACCGAACGCACGAAAGAGATCGGGACGCGCCGCGCCTTGGGCGCCACCGAGCGTGATATTCTTGGCCAATTTCTCAATGAAACGATTATGATCAGCGTGACCGGCGGCACGATCGGTATCATTCTCGGGGTGGTAATGGCGAAAGCCATCAATCTATTTGCCGGTTGGGAAACGGTGATCTCACTGTTCAGCGTGGTGATTTCCTTCGGTATCTCCGCTCTGGTTGGAATTGTTTTCGGGATCTATCCGGCGCGCCAGGCCGCCAAAATGGATCCGATTGCGGCATTGCGATTCGAGTAATAATTTTTTGGGCGACCGCCTGACTTTCATGGCAAAACTCAATTTGTAGATTCGCGTTTCGGGCTTTGCCGGGCTGGTTGGGGCAGCAAGTGCGGCATTTTACAACACGGTTTGACCATTTGACCGGTCATGAGAAACCCTCGAAAAAAGGATTTTTCGTGACCGGTTTTTTTTGTAGTGAACAAATGTGATTGGCAATTTTTAAAAAGAGGAAAAAAAGTCTTGACTTCGACCGTGAGATTTTATATCTTTTAACGCATTTTAATTTTTTGGCGCGCGAGTCTCCCCGATTGTTTGTCGTTGTTTGGGATGTGTAGGGTATTTCGGGCTGGCACAAAGGGGTATTCGTTACCACGCCAAAATCTCCAGCACTCATCACTTTATTAATTTTAAACAGACGAGACACGAAGCACCGATAAGTCACAGCATTTGATTTTTCATCTTTGGTTATTATCGGATCAGGGCGGCGGCATTTTTATTTTAAATGACGCGTCCGTATAAATCATTGGCTGGGTTAGGGTTTGGAGCAATGGCCGGTTGCCGTTGCTGGTCAAATTCCTGTCTCCGGTCGTGTGAATTCTTTTTTTAAAGGTTTGCCGTATGTCCTCGCTGCGCATACTCATGTATTGTAATGACAGCCGAGGATTGGGACAGACATCGCGCACGCTCAACATCGCGGCTTCCCTCTCCAAAGCATTGGAAGGTTGTTCGATTCTGGTGCTGACGGATCTATCGACCGTGGGCCGGTTTCGGTTGGCCGAGAGAGTTGATTATGTGCATCTTCCTGTTCTTGAGGTTAAAGATCAGGCAGGCCAGTTGTTCGGCGGCCTCAATATCGAGCATGATAACAAGCTGCGCCTTCGCCGCAAGATTGCGCAGAGCGCCATTAAGACTTTTCGCCCGGATGTGGTGATGCTGGATGAGAGCTTATTGGAGCAGCCGGATGAAATGCGGCGGATCGTGGATTGCGTGCGGGATGAGTTGGCAACCGCTAAAATTATTTGGGGTTTGTCCGATACGCTGGGGGCGCCGGAATGGGTTATGCAACAATGGGCCCGCAACGATATTCTCGAGGTCTTAACGCAGTGCGCGGATGAAATTTTTGTTTATGGCGCGTCGCGGGTCTTTAATCTGGCCGAAAAGTATCAGCTTCCGCCGGCGGTCGCGGGCAAAATTTTTTATACCGGCTATCTGGCGCGTCTCAGCATGCCGTCACGCAAGGTTAGTGAAAACGTGGCGAAAATGAACCGCAATTTGCCGTTGGTGATGTTAAGCTCGGCGGGCGGCGCCGGCGATAGCGCCATGATTGACGCGTATTTGCGCTTTTTGGAAAAAAAGAATGACGGTATCGCGTTTCAAAGTTTTGTCGTCGCGGGCCCGGCAATTGGCCCGCATGAAAAACGCAGCTTTGCCCAGCGCGCGCAAAAGCTGCCCAATGTGATGTTTCAACGGTTTGGCAAGCACACTTTGCAATATGTGCGCTTTGCCAGTCTGGTGATCGGCGCGGGCGAGTATAATTTGATCTGTGAAATTCTGGCGCATCGTAAAGCCGCGTTGGCGGTTCCCAACCTCAAGCAGCAACCGGCGAATTTCTGCCGCGCGCGCTTATTGCAAGAGCTGGGTTTGCTCAAGCTCGTGTCGCCGGAAGAGTATCACCCCGCCGTTTTGCAGGAATTCATCAACCAGACGCTGTTCAACGGACCGCGCTTGGCACAGAAGCCGTTTTATGAAGGCATTCCGTTGGATGGCTTTGCAAAACTTGCAGAAAGGATTCGAGCGCTCAGCGGCTCGTCGCCAGCGGTTGAGCTTAAAGTTGCATCATAATTATTTCTTCTGCCTCACCCATTCGACGCATGGCCACCTGCGGTTGTCAAGGAGTCAACCGCATTCTTTATTTGATGTACCGTGTTTACAACTTGCACTTGACGGCTTATGGCACACGGATCAGCAACCAGGGTTTTGATTTATTCCCAGGACGGCTTCGGCTTGGGACATTTGCGACGTAACCTCAATATCTGTACGCAGATCAAGAAGCGCCGCACCCAGGCTTCGTGTCTCATTATCGCGGATTCCCCGGTAGCCCCCTTCTTTAAACTGCCGTCCAATTGTGATTTCATCAAGATCCCAACTATCATCAAGGTTGATACCGGCGTTTGGCGGCCGGACCGGCTGCCCATGAGCGAGCGGGAGGTATTGGCGATTCGCTCCGACATTATTCGCAATGTTGCCATCAGCTATCAGCCCGACGTTTTTTTGGTGGACCATATGCCGCATGGCGCATTGGGTGAATTGGCCGAACCTTTGCAAATTTTGCGGCAACACAGCCCGCATACTAAAGTGATTTTGGGCATTCGGGATATTTTAGGGGCGCCGGAAGTGATTCGCCGGCAATGGAAAACGGAAGGCGCTTTTGAGGCCATCGATGCGTTTTATGACGCCGTGTTTATTTACGGCTGCGCTGATTTGTTCGATGTGATCGCGCAATATGAATTTCCCGCCTCGTTGTTGGGCAAAGCGCAGTATTGCGGTTATGTCTGCCGCGAAAACGTCGAGCCCCTGCCGGGGCCGAAAAAGAAATTGCGGCGCGCAAAGCAAGACGGCAAGTTTATTTTGGTCACCGGCGGCGGCGGCGCAGATGCCTCGTTTTTTATGGATCAATTTATCGACGCTGCCCGTTTGTTGCGCAGCGATTTGAAGTTCCAGGCGTTCGTCACCACCGGCCCGTTTATGAGCAAAGAGCAACGTGAGCTGCTGCATCACAAAACCAAAAACTTGCCGATCACGGTGAGCCGGATGGGCGAAGACAGTGTGCGCTTTTTGCGGCGGGCCAATCTCGTCATTTCGATGGCCGGCTACAACACGATCAGCGAAATTCTGCATTTTCGCAAAAACGCCATCGTCGTTCCCCGCGCCGGTCCCAGCGCCGAACAAAGCATGCGCTCGCGTCTGATGGCCGCGCGTGGCCTGTTCGGCACGATCCATCCGACGCGCCTGACGCCGGAAAATTTTGCCGAGCTGATCTGGCAGCGTTTGCGCAAAACGCCGCGCTTTGCGGAAGCCCAAATGCCGGATTTAAGCGGCGCTTCCCGCGTGGCTTCCTTAATCGTGAATGATAGCGTGTCAGAATTAACATAGGCCCCGGTGCTATAAATAACCGGCAAGCAGATGGCGCCGGCATTCTCTGCGAGATACGCCAAACTAATATTGAATGATTATCCGCCGAAAGTAAAATCGCGGAAAAATATTTTACTCTTCGCGATAATTCCGATAATGAAAAATGCGCGGTAACAGCGATCACTTTTGAACTAACATCCGGCTCGTACAATCATGCCGCCTGTCGAAGCGCAACCCAACTCCCGCCCCCGCGGGGCAAGTAAAGTCGGTTTCATTCTGAAAGGCTATCCGCGCCTTTCCGAAACGTTCATTGTCAACGAGATTTTATTGCTCGAACAACTCGGCCAACCGCTGCACATCTTTGCCATGCGCAATCCCGGCGAGAGCAAGGTGCATGACAGCGTGCGCCGGGTGCGCGCTCAGGTGACTTACATTCCGGATTATTTTTGGCGGTTCTTTTTCTCGTTTATCGGCGCCAATCTCCGTTTGTGGTGGAATCGGCCGGGCTGTTATTGGCGGGCGTTTTGCTTTGCTTCGGGACGCAGCCTGCGCCAGCGCAGTTCATCCACGATCAAACGCTTTGCGCAGGCGGCGTATCTCGTGCAAAAAAGTTTGCCGGGAACGAATGTCGCGCATTTGCATGCGCACTTTAGCCACGGTCCGACTACGGTGGCTTATTTCGCGAGTTGGTTGACCGGCATGGGCTACAGCTTCAGCGCGCATGCCAAAGATATTTATTTGCAGGAGCACGATTTTTTGCGCGAAAAAATTCGCCGGGCGCAGTTCGTCGTCACCTGCACAGAATTCAACCGCGCTTATTTGGCGCGTGTTGCCGGCGCGGACGCGCCAGTGTTCCGGGTTTACCATGGCAACGATCTGGAATTATTCAAGCCGGAACGCGCCCCAATAGCGAACGCTGCTTGCCCGGTTATTCTGTCGATTGGACGTTTCGTGCCGAAAAAAGGTTTTCCCGTGCTCGTGCAGGCGTTGCAGCAACTGCGGCAGGCGGGATTAGAATTTCAGAGTTATCTCATTGGCGGCGGGCCGTTGAAAAACGAGCTGGAAAAATTAATCATGGACTTGGGTTTGCAAAATCAGGTCACGCTGTTGCCGCAAATGTCGCAAACCGAGTTATGGTCATATTATCGGCGGGCGGACGTTTTTGCGCTGGCTTGTGAAGTGCAAAATGACGGCGACCGTGACGGCATTCCCAATGTTTTGGTGGAAGCCATGGCCATGGGCATTCCGGTCGTTTCCACGGCGATTTCCGGCATTCCGGAATTGGTGGAACACGGTGTCAGCGGCTTGTTGACGCCGGAAAAAAATTCTGCAGCGGTGGCCGTAGCGCTCGAGTCTTTGCTGCGGCATCCGGAGTTGGCCCGGCGGCTCGGTGCGGCAGGGCGCGCCAAAGTCGAGCGTGAATTTGACGCGCTTCGGAATATTGAAAAAATCGGCGTGCTTCTGCGTACGGCGCTACGGCGCGGTACATTTACAAACGCTGAATTACACCCTGCGGCAGCGCCGGCAGTTTCGCCACGCGGCGCCGATGCCACGCAACCTGTACCTGTTGCTTGAAAAATTCGTAAAACCGTCCGGACGTTTGCGGTTGCTGATTGGCGTCTGGAGGGTGAGTGCTTGAAGATACAAAGTAAACGGAATGCAACGCGGAAGCGTTGCAGCGTTAATTCAAAACGTGTCGTCGAAATTCAGCTTTGAAGGGTAGCGTCATGTCTACTGCATCTTCCGCATCGGTTTTACACGACAAGTTGTACACGTTGGACATCGCTCTTGACCCCCAACGGATGTGCCAAACGTTTGCCCCCCTGGTTTGTAATCACTTTGGTGAGAATTTCGAAGTCCGTGCGGTCGGCATTGAAATCATTCGCCGGCGCAATCAGCGCTGCGTGATTCGCTATCGTGTCGACGCGGTGAATTTGGCGACCCAGCAGCGCCACGAATGGCGTGTTATCGGCAAGGTTTATAAAGCCAGACGCGGCGAGCATGTTTTTGAAACCATGCAGCAATTGTGGAAAAATGGGTTCGCCCGCAACGCCGCGGACGGCATCAGCATTCCCGAGCCGCTCTCCTTTTCCACCGGCTTGTGCATGCTCTTCCAGGAAGAAGTGCCGGGCGTGCCGTTGAAAACTTTGGTCAAACAAGCTTCGAGTCCGGCGCATTTTCGGCTGCTCGCCCGCACCATTGCCAAGCTGCATCGGTGCGAGCTTAATTTGGACCAGCCTTTTCTCGTCAAGGATCATTTATTACGCTGCCATCCGCGTTATCCGTTTCTCGAGCTGGCTTGCCCGGAATTGGAAAGCCGCATCGAGTACATGGTGCAAACCGCCCACAAAATCGAGGCCGGCCTCATTCGTGACGCCAAGCTGACGCCCATCCACGGCGATTTTCATCTCGGCCAGATTCACGT
Organism: bacterium; assembly: GCA_022072515.1. Taxonomy (GTDB): domain Bacteria; phylum Zhuqueibacterota; class Zhuqueibacteria; order Zhuqueibacterales; family Zhuqueibacteraceae; genus Zhuqueibacter. Next base: position 75,929 of record JAJVHT010000069.1, on the reverse strand, counting down.
TGAAAACGGCAACGCCTGGCTGATCGATTTTGACGCCCTCGCCTATGGTGATCCCGCTTCCGATCTTGGTAACATGCTGGTGTTTTTGCGCGGCAAGATTAAGAAAAATCCCGCCATGGTCGACTTGATCAACGTATTTTTGGATGAATATTTTTCCCGCATCGAGCGCGATGTGGCGCACCGCATCTTGCTCTACGAAGGATTAACCAATTTGCGCCGGGCTTGTAAATGTTTGCGCTTGCAAGAAGAAGGTTGGCGGCGGCGCGTCCAACGCATGGTGGAAACCGGCGTCAAGTGTATTGAAGAAATGCAGCGCCACGGCTGGTCGTCCGAGCGTTATCTGTTTGATTTTGACGCGGATGAAGATCCGGCGGACGTTGAGGAAGAAATGGAACCTACCCCACTGAGCACGTTATGAGCCTGATTGAGTTTAGCGACTTGCAAGCCGGTCACAGTGTCAAGATTACCGGCAAATTCCGGGATGGAGCCGGATTTCTGGCCGTGGAAATTAGCTTGGAACCGGCGCTCAAAGACAGTGAAATCGAATGCCCGATTCAGAGCGTCGATCGCCGCCGCAAAGTGCTGCGGCTTTGTGATCAGGAGATTTTGATAGCGGATGATCTGGAAATGAAAGACGAGGAAGGCGCGCCGTTGAATGCAGTGGCCTTGGAAGCGGGGGATATGATTAAGCTCAAAGGGCGGCACACGCCCGCCGCCGGCTTTGTGCCCAAACGAATAAAATTGCGAGAAACCCGGGAATTCAATATTGAACAGGTGCAGGGGGTGATCGATAAAATCGACCACGAACGCAAAATTTTTTGGGTGAACGGGATAAAAATTTTGATGTCAGGCAAAACCGTTATTGAGCTGGGTGAAACGCCGGAAGAAGCACGGGAAGCCCCAACGCCGTACATTCCCATCTAAGCCGGCGCGCCCCTATCACCGCCGGCAGATTGGCCGCGGTGATGGCATTGCATCCATTCTGAAAAGTTGTGTCGGTGTTTGGCTATAAAAAAGATGTTCGATTAAAAATAAAATAACTCATCAGTGGAGAATTTTTATGGAGAAAACCATCGGGTTCAATAATCTCAAAGTGGGACAACGGGTCAAGGTGAAGGGCAAACCTGCCGACGGCAATAATTTTTCCGCACTCGAAGTCAGCATCAAGCCCGGCGATGAAGAATGCGCGCTGGAAGGCAAAATTCAAAGTCTCGAGGTGGAAAAGAATTCTATGCGTCTGATGAATCGTGATTTTGTGCTGAACGGCAGTGTGGAGATTAAAAACGTGCAACGGCAGCCTATCACGTTGAAGAACCTGAAGGCGGGCGACCTCGTCAAGCTCAAAGGCCCTTTTTCGGAAGCCACGGGTTTTGCGCCGGTCAAGGTTAAAATGCAGGAATCCAAAGGTTTTAATATCGAAGAATTGCAAGGCGGCATCACCAAAATCGATGCGGCCACGAAAACGCTCGAAGTTCTGGGGTTCACGATTATCGTGAACGACAAAACGGAGATCGAAGGCTTTTGAATGATCGCAAGCTGCCCGGCCTCAAACGCGCCCTCGACGACGAGGCAATGCTGTCCTGGTTTGCCTCGGCACAATGGAATTCGGCGCTGCGAGAGAACTCTCTTCGGCAAGTTCGCAGCCGTGTTTTAAAATATACGCCGGGCAAGCGTTGCGTGATTGAATACCTCTTGTGGTTCGCCGGGAAACCGGCGCGCCCGCGCCGCCTCATCGGCAAGATGTATCGCAAAAATCGCGGTGAAAGCATTTTTGCCAATTGGCGGCAGCTTTGGCAAGCGGCGCCCGGTGATGATGGCGCCGGGGCGCACGCCGGCGGCGCGCCGTTAGGCATGCCGGAGCCTTTGGCGTATGAGCCGGAGTTGGGCATGCTCGTGCAAAGTGCTGTTCCCGGCCAGGCTTTATCTGAGCTGGCAGAGCCGGAAACGCTGGTGGTGGCGATGCGCCGTGTCGCTCAAAATTTGGCGACGTTGCATCAGGTGACGGCCGCGGTCGGCGAAAAGAAAACCCTCGACGACCATCTCAAGAAATATTGCCATCCCGGCCCGGAAGTGTTGAGCGCGGCATACCCGGAAATCGCGCCATTGGTCGAGACGCTGCTGATCCGTTTGGTGCAGGAGGAAAGGGAATCGCCGGCGCCGGTGTGCCCAGTGCACGGCGATTTGAATCTTGCGCAAATTTTTCTCGCAGCCGACCGCGCCTTTTTTATTGATTTCGACGGCTTATGCCTTTCGACGCCGGCGCTGGATATTGCCAATTTTTTGGTCACGTTGCAAGTTCATTTTGGCTCACGCAGCAAAAAATTACAGAACGCTTTCCTGGAAGCTTATAATGCTCGCCGGCCTCAACTGATGCTCACTGGATTGCAGGCCTATCAGGCTTTTGCATATTTGCGCCGAGCGGTGATTTGCACCCGCGCGCCAGCGGTTGCCGATTGGCGACAACAGGTGCGGCAACTTCTCGAGGCCGGCAGCGCTTTCTTGAAAAGCGCCGCGTGAATGGAGCGGCAAAACTTTGCGCCGGTCATGCGGCGCGGTAGCCAGCGCCACAACGGATTTTAACTGGAATCGGATTCATGCGCTTTTTGGAAGACCTCGCCGAAATACGCGCCCTTGGCAAGAAAAAGGACGACGCTGGTCCGCTTGACCGCGGCGGCTTGCTCAAGGTGTATAAAGTATTCGGACGGCATTATAAAAAGCATTGGAAAACTCTGACCGTGGCTTATTTGAGCTTGCTGGTTGCCATTGGGCTGGAAGTTTTGTCGCCATGGCCGCTCAAGTTCATTTTGGACAATTTAATTTTGCGGGCGCCGTTGGAAGGTCCGGCCGCTTTTCTGAATCCGCTGTTTACTGAACAGCCCAAGCTGGTTTTGCTCGGGCTGGCGCTCGCCATTATCGGCATTACCGTTGGCGAAGCCTACTTTTCGTTTATTAACAAGTATTGGGTGTCGAGCGCCGGAGATCGCATGACCGCCGACATCCGCGAACGCGTCTTTTCTCATTTCAACCGCCTCTCGCTGTCGTTTCACGAATCCGCCAGCTCCGGCAATCTCGTCTATCTGATGACGTCGGATGTCAGTGAGATGAAAAGTATCCTCATTGATTTTCCCCAGGATTTTATCCAGCGGGTGGTGACGTTCGTCGCTTATGTCGGCCTGATGTTGGCCCTTGATTGGCGTCTTGCGCTGATTGCCTGCAGCACCATGCCGCTGGTTTACTGGTTTACGCGTTATTTCACCGCCGGCATGAAAAAATATATGAAACGAGCCCGCAAACGCGCCGGTGAGCTGGCCTCGGTAATCGTCGAAAACTTGACTTCGATGGCCGTCGTGCAGGCGTATGGCCGTGAAGAAAGCGAACGCTATCGCTTGGGCGCCAGCAATTTGCTGAATTTGGAAGCGCAATTGCGCACCCTGCGAATGCATCAAACCTATAGCCGCCTCAGTGATTTTCTCATCGTGCTCAGCACGGCGGGCGTGCTATATTGGGGCGGCCAATTTGCGCTCGGCGGCGCGATCACCGTCGGCACGTTGTGGGTTTTTGTGAACTACATGCGGGCGGTTGTGGGCTCGTTTGAAAAATTCACCAGCCTGTTCTTTGGCCTGGCCAAATCATTGGTGGCGGCGGAGCGTTTGCTCGAGCTGGTTGAAAATGAAATGGTCATGCAAGATGATCCGGATGCCATCCCGGCCCCGGCGCTGCAGGGCCGCATCGAATTCAGAAATGTCAGCTTCGCTTACAAACCGGGTCACGATGTTTTAAAAGATCTCAATTTTGTCGTAGAGCCGGGCGAAACGGTGGCGCTCGTCGGCCACAGCGGCGCCGGCAAATCCACCCTGATCAGCTTGTTGCTGCGTTTCTACGACCCGCGACAAGGAGAAATTCTTATTGACGGCGTGAATATTCGCCGCTATACGCTCAAATCTTTGCGCCAACAAATGACCATCTTGCTGCAGGAAGCGCGATTGTTTCATCAAACTGTGCATGAGAATATCGCCTTCGGAAAACTTGACGCGACCGATGAGGAGATTCGCACCGCGGCAAAATTGGCGGAAGCGCATGATTTTATCGAACAGATGCCGAAAGGTTATGACACGATGATGCACGAAGGCGGCGAAAATCTTTCCGGCGGGCAGCGGCAACGCCTCAACATCGCGCGCGCGGTCGTGCGCCAGACGCCGATCGTGTTCCTCGATGAGCCGACCACCGGCCTGGATGCGCGGACGGAAGCCCAAATCAATACCGCCATCCATCGTCTCACTCGCGGCAAGACGACGTTTATCATCGCGCATAAATTTTCGACCGTCGCCAATGCCGACAAAATTCTCTTGTTGGAAGAAGGGCAATTGGCGCATTTGGGCTCGCATGAGCAGCTTTTGCACAACAGCCCGCCCTATCGTGAGCTTTATGAATTGCAATTTGGCCGGCAAAAGACAACGGCCATGCCCGAAATGGAAGCCGGCGGCGATAATGGACGTCTGGTGCCGGCGCCCCTCACGGTGAACTAATAAGGATAGATTCCGAAACCCAACATGCAAGGTCGCGCACAATTTAAACGCAAACTTGGCAAACAGCCGATCGACGTCGATCGGATCGATTACCGGATTCTGTTGCGGGTTTATAAGGTTTTTGGCAATCACTACAAAAACCACTGGCGGCAGCTTCTCGTCGCTTATTTCGGCTTGCTGTTGACCGTCGGGTTCGCTTTGCTGACGCCCTGGCCGTTGAAGCTGATCATGGATTACGTGATTTTGAAAAATCCATTACCGCCGCAAGCGGCTTTCTTGACGAACTGGTTTGGCGCCGAGCCGTCGACTTTGCTCGCCGTGCTCGCGCTGGCTTTTATCGGGTTGAATGTGGCCGACAGTTTCGTTTCTTATTTTCACAAAGTCGGCATGATGATGGTCTCGGCGAAAATGATTCGGGAAATTCGCGAGCGCATTTTCGGCCACATGCAAAGGTTGTCGCTGGCGTTTCATGAATCGTTTCGCTCCGGCGATCTGGTGTATCGCATGATTTCGGATTTGCGCGAACTGCCGACGATTCTGCTCGGCGTGCCGCAGAATGTCGTTTATCGTCTGGTTACCATCGGCTCGCACGTCGGCCTGATGTGGACGATGAACTGGCGTTTGGCGCTGATGGCGTTCAGTGTTATTCCGATCATGTATTATTACAACCGGCGTTTCGGCACGAAAGTACATAAAGCCACCAAGAAAAAACGCAACACGGAAAGCAATATCGCCTCCATGATCACCGAAAGCGTCACCGCGATGGCTTTGGTGCAGGCGTATGGCCGCGAAGATTCGCAGCAGGCCCGATTCGCCACTGAAAATCGGCAAAGCCTCGAGTCGACGCTCACGGCGACGCGGCTCTCGAAGGTTTTTTCCCGCGTCACCGATACGCTGGTTGCGATCGGCACCTGTTTGGTGGTCTATTACGGCGGCAGCCTCGCGCTCAGCGGCGCCATTACGCCCGGTACGCTGGTGTTGTTTGTCGCGTATTTGAAAAAACTTTACAGTCCGCTTGATAAATTTGCCGGCATGTTGCTCGACCTGGCGCGCTCCCAAGTTGCCGCCGAGCGCATTTTGGAGCTGATTGATTGTGAGTTCGTCATGGAAGACGCGCCGAATGCGGTTCCGGCGCCGGCGTTCACCGGTCGCATCGAATTCCGCCGGGTAAGTTTCGCTTATAAAAAGGATATTGACGTTATCAAGCAAGTCAGTTTCGCGATCGCGCCGGGTGAAACCGTCGCGCTCGTCGGCCACAGCGGCGCCGGCAAATCCACGCTCGTGAGTTTATTGTTGCGTTTTTATGACCCGCAGCAGGGGCAGGTGTTGATCGACGGCGCCGACATTCGCGAATTTACGCTCAAATCGCTGCGCGGCCAATTGACCGTGTTGTTGCAGGAAGCGAAACTCTTCAACAAAACCGTGCGGCAGAATATCGCTTTTGGCAAGATCGACGCCACCGATGACGAGGTCGTGAACGCGGCCAAGCTGGCGCAAGCGCATGAATTCATCGAGCAAATGCCGCAGGGCTACGACACCATGATTTTGCAAGGCGGCGAAAATCTCTCCGGCGGGCAGAAGCAGCGGCTCAATATTGCGCGCGCCATCATTCGCAATACGCCGATTGTGATTCTTGACGAACCGGCGACGGCTTTGGACGCCAAGACGGAAGCGAAGATGCACGCGGCTCTCGATGAATTGACGGCAGGCAAAACAACGATCATTATCGCGCATAAATTTTCGACGCTTGCCCGCGCCAACAAAATTTTGGTTTTGGAGGAAGGCCGCCTCGCCGGTTTCGGCACGCACGAGCAGTTGATGAAAACTTGCGCGCCTTACCGCGAGCTGTATGAATTGCAATGCGGCCGTGCCCGGGAATTGGCGCTGGCGCCGGCAACAGCTGGTGCTGAGGGCAAAAAAGAAAAGCGGATGGATTTGGGCGAAGTCGAATTTGCGCCAGAAACGTTTAGAGAATTTTAACACAGAACGAACCCCGCTTGCGGGTTAAAGTCTGAACTGGAACAATACCGGATGGCCAAGCTGGCAAACATTCCCGCCGATTGTGAGTTTCCGCAATTGCGCGAAATGGCGGAAACGGCGACACTGGCGCAAAAGCTGAATCAATATTTGGGGCCGGCGTTTGCCGCGGGTGATCTGCACGTGGCCAATTGCGCCATCGAGCAGTTGAATTATCGCCCCGGTGCGGCTTGTGTGATTTTGTTTACGGCCAGCATCCGTGACCGCCAGCAGCGCGAGCTTGGGCAACAGCGTTTTTACGGAAAGTTGTTCCGGCGGGCGGCGCGCGCTGAAAAAATTTTTGCGCGCCAACAACAGAAAAGCTGGACGCCGCCGGCATGGGGGCCGGCAGTGGTTTACCTGCCGGACTGGTTGACGGTGCTGTGGGCTTATCCCAATGATCCGAAAGTGCCGGGAGTGGCGAAGATGGCCGATGCCGAAAAAGTTTTGGCCGACATGCGGGCCGCGCCGGAAAAATTCGGCCTGCGCCAGGCGCCGGTCACCATTCGCGCGGTGCAAAGCAAGTATGTTCCCGGTATGCGGTGTGGTTATTTTTTTCATCTGACCCTGGCCGATGGCGCTGCCGCCGGGATTTTTGGCAAGGCCTATCGGCCTGCGGAAGGCCGCAAGGCGTTCACGCTCATGCAGCAAATTTGGACAAGTGCAGCGCGCCGGCAGGGCCGCTTAATTTTACCGGAGCCGTATAGTTACGACACCGGGCGGCACGTGCTGTGGCAGGAAATGATCGCCGGTGAGCCGTTGGCAAAAATCGCCGAGCGTATGCCGGATTTTTCGCAGGTGGCGCAGGAGATTGGCGAGCGCCTGGCGGCGTTTCACAGCATCCCTTTGCAACTGCCGGTGGAAAGAACGGTTGCGGCGCAAGTGGAAGAGTTGCGTCAGGCGATGAAAAAGATCAGTAAAACTTTTCCGGAGTATGCGGCGCGTTGCGCGCAAACCGGCGAAAAACTTTTGGCCGCCGCAGCGCAATTCGGTTCCGGCCCGGTGACGCCGGTGCACGCGTCGTTCAAATTCAGCCATATTTTTGCCACGGCCAAAGGCATCGCGTTCATTGACTTTGACGGCGCCAGCCTTGGCGATCCCGGCTACGATGTCGGCCGTTTTATCGCGCATCTTTATAAAATGAAGGCCGATTGGAAAATCGCTCCGGAAGCGGCCGAGCAGACGATAGCCGATTTCTGCGCGTCGTACAATCGCGCGGCAGCCGTGCCGTTATCGCCGGCGCGCATCAATTGGTTTGCGGCGAGTCATTTGATCGCCAGCCAAGTCTATAAATCCGTCAAGCGCATGGATACGAGCCTGGTGAGCCGGCTGCTCAAAATTGCCGATCAGCTTGGCGCCTAATTGCCGTTAATCAGATTGGAAACACGCGGTTCTCAAACACATGCTCAAATTTGCCGAAAAATACGATGACACGGTTTTCCCGCAATTGGCGGTCGTTACCAATACGCTGGCGATGAAGGAAATTTTTCAGCGCGAGCTTCCCGGCTTTGGCGATGGCCGGTTGGAGCTGCACCATGTGTTGCTGAATCAAATGCGTTATGAACCCGGCAAAAAGTGTCATTTGAATTATCAACTGGTCGTCAAAGATCTGGCAAAAGGCAAAATGCAGCGGCCGCTTTGTTTTGCGATGGTCGAGCCTCATTTGCCGCAGAACGAGGCCGCCGCGAATTATGCCAAGGCGCTCCGCCACGCGCTGTTTCAACCCAAGGTGTTGCCGGCTTTGCATTTTTTGCCGCAGTTGAACATGATCTTGTGGGGTTATCCCAATGACCCCAAGCTGCGGCATCTGCACCGGTTGACCAATCGCGAAAATTTTAAGGAAGTCGTGCAATCGTTATGGCCGTATTTGCATCTGCCGCCCGAGGCCAGATTGCGCCGGATTTTTACCAAGCGCATTAAATACGTTCCCCGCGACCGCTGCACATTGCGCCATCGGTTGCTTTTCGAGGGCGCGGCGCCGCAGGTGATCTTTAGCAAAATGCTCAATCCGAAAACCAACGGCGAATTGATTTTCAAAACCATGCAAGCGTTGTGGCAGGCGCCGGTTTGCCAAGCCGGCGGGTTGTTGATTCCGGAGCCGTTGTTTTTTGCGGCGGAAATGAATACCACTTTCGTGCGCGGTTTGCAAGGCAAGAATGCGGACGATCATCTCAGCGCGCTTGATCTTGAGCGTGTGGCCGCGCAGATCGGCGCCGGGCTGGCCGGCATCCATCAATGCCAAATCGCCGGCTTGCCGGCGCGCGGCGATGAGCACGTCATCGCGGAAGCTGCCGAAGCCGTGGAAATTTTGGGCAATTTCAATCCGGCCTACCGCCCGCGTGTCGAAGCCCTGGCGCGCACGTTGCAGGAAAAATATGACGGCTTGCCGTCTTTGCCGCCGGCGCTGATTCACAGCGCGTTTCGGCTTTCGCAATTTCTCGTGGTCGACGGCAAATTGGCTTTGATCGATTTTGATGATTTCGTTCTCGGCAATCCGATTGCCGATGTGGCGAGTTTCGTGGCGCATCTGTTGTATTTGCCGTTGAAAGGAGAGTCAGTCAAAGACGGGCTTTCGCCCGCGCGCAGCCGCGCGGCGATTCGGCAATTTTGCCGGGCTTATGCGGCGGCGGCGCCGTGGGGTTTGCCAAACGACGTGTTGGTCTGGCAAACCGCGGCGCATCTGTTGGGCAAACAAGCGAAGAAATGCATTCGTTTGGCGAAAGAGAATCATGCCGAAAAAGTCGACCAATTGTTGAACTGGGCGGCGGCAATACTCGCAGGAAGTGAGGGACTCTTTTAAATGCAACCGCTGGCAGAAAAAATCTGGCGAGATGACCGGTTGCCGGCTCTCGCCACTGTAACCGATGCGGACGCGATGACGCCGATCTTCGCGGAGAAATTTCACGCGGCGCTGGCGCGGCTGGAAGCACGCGTCGAAAGCTGCGTCCTCGAGCGGATCCAACATCGGCTCGGCAAACGCTGCCGGCTGCTGTATCGTCTGAATCTGCGCAACACGCGCGGGGAAAAAATGGACCAATGGTTCTTGGGCAAACTGGTGCGGGCCGGCCAAGCACGCCGGCACTATGAAACCGCGCGCGCCGCCGGAAATTTGCAAAACGGCCTTTGGCAAGCGGTGAGCCTGTGGTCCGATCTCGAAATGGTGGTGTGGACGTTTCCCAATGATCCTGACATGGCGGGATTGGTCAAAGCCGCCGATCCCGGTTTTGTGCAGGCGCACATCGAAGCGAATCTCGCGGCGTTCGGATTGGCGGGAAATTGGCGGGGCGTGCAGACAAATTTTGTGCGCGTGAAATACATGCCGGGCAAGCGTTGCGTGTTGCGCTATCACGCCCGTTTGCAAAATTCCGCTGGAGAGGAACGCGCGCTTTCGTTTTTTAGCAAGACCTACAGCGATGGCATGAGCCGGTTTCATTATGAAGTCTTGCAACAGGTTTATGCGCGCCTCCGGCACGCCATCGACATTCCGCGGCCGTTGCTGCATCTCGAAGCGGCAAATACGTTGTGGCAAACGCCGTGGGAAGGCCGCCCGCTCATGGCGCAGCTTGATACTGCCGATTGGGAAGAATTATTTCCGCGTTTGGCGGCCGGCATCGCGAGCTTTCATCAAAGCCAGTGCGAGCAGTTGCCGCCGGCGAACACACTCGAGCGCGCTTTTGATTCGGCGGAGGAAGACGCGCAAATGCTGGGATGGCTGTTGCCGCCATGCCAGCCACATCTCGATGAAATTTTGGCCCGCCTCAAAGCGCGGCGGGAAATGTTGTTGCCCGGCGCCGCCGAGTCGCCGGTCACCCCGATTCACGGTGCGATTCGCCTCGAGCAATTTGTCGCGCGCCAGCACGAGTTGGCGTTGGTAGATTTCGACGCCGTGGCGTTGGGTGATCCGCTGTATGATGTGGCGGAGTTCATGGCCTCGTTGCAGTATCTTGAATTCACCGCCGGCCATTCGCGGCAGCGTTTGGCGCAAGCGGCAGCGTTGTTTATAAAAAGCTATGAACGGCATGTGCCTTGGAAACTGCCGCCGGCGCGGTTGGCTTTTTATGCGATTTCGGCGCTGCTGAGCAAAATGCACGACACGATGAAAAATTTGGACAGGCCGGCCATGGCCAAACGCGACGCGATTTTTGAAGTCTTGGCAGATTGGCTGCAGGCGATTTAAGCTCAAAGGAATTGTTGCCCCGATGCGATTGGCATTTGTTCGCACCAAAACAGAAAGCACTGTCTTTACGCGGGAAAATCAAGCCGCGCCGGCTTTGGATGGCGCGGCGCTGGAACAGATGAAAATCTCAGCGAAGGCCGGCAGCAGTTCGAAAAATATCATTATGGGCTTGCAGCAACGGCACTTTCTCACCGGCGCCGAGGAGTGGAAATTTTGGAATCAGGCGTTTCAGGAAGTCGCGGTGCCGGGGCAGTTGCCGGTGTTGCTGTTTCCCGGTCGGGAAGATTTGACTTCGGAAGAGCTGCCCCGGTATATTCGCCGCACCGGACAACCCGATATCATTTGGGTTGAAGGCCCGGATTATCCGCCATATCTGGCGCAAATTTTCGACTGCTGCCCCGGCAGTTTTAAAATGGTTTACTCGAAAGATTGGCGGCCGGAAAAAATCAAAGCCTTGCCGCGTTACGATCTTTGTTTAGTCGATGAAGCTTGGGAGGTGGAAGAAGTCAAGCGGGTTTGCCCGCAAATCCACTGTGCGATTTGGGACAAGCTCATTGATTACCGTGCCACGCATTATCCGCTGCCCGGAGAAAAAATTTATGACATTTGCTACGTCGCTTATTTGCGCGAACGCAAAAATCATGAATTGTTGTTGCGGGCGATGGCGAAATTGCCGGAGCGCCAGTTGCGTTGTATTTGCATTGGCGACGATCGTAAAGGCAATCGCGCCGAGTTGGAGAAATTGGCGCGCGAGCTGAATCTCGCGGTGCATTTTACCGGCGAAGTGCCGAAGGCGGAAGTGAATCGTTATGTGAATCAGGCAAAAATCGGCGTGATGTGCGCCACGTTGGATGCCGCGCCGCGCGCGATTTTGGAATACATGGCCGCCAATGTGCCGGTGCTGGTGAATGCGGAATTGTGGGCCGGCAGCCGTTATGTCGGCCCGGCGGCGGGTTTGATCAAAACGCCGGCGGAGTTTCATCTCGGACTGGCGGAATTGCTGGATACGTATCAGAACTATTCGCCGCGCGCTTATTTGCTGGAACATTATTCCGCCGAATGCGTGCTCGCGAAATTCACGGCGATGTTGCGGCAAACTTCGGAGAAGTTTGCCGCTATGCCGGAAACTTTAAACTGAGTTGGAATGAGGTTGCATCTCTGTTCGAACGGAATCTCATGCACAGCGGCCATAAGGATCAGCGTTTCAGTATCGCCCTGGTGTTGGAATTTGCGACTGTTCCTTATTGCAGAGATGCCAACCCAACGAAATACAACAAAGCATGCTTGCAGACGACCCTAAAAACACCGGCGCCGCGCGCTTGCCGCGCAAGCGCAAAAAGCAGGACGGACAGGATGAACATCTGCCGCAGTTGGCGCGCGCGCTGGATGCGGTGTGGATGAAACCGGCCTTGCAGGAGTTTTTTCAGCGGGAGTATCCCGGCCATGCGCTGTTGATCGACACTGTCGCCGTCGGCAAAGTTTACCACAAGCCGGGAAAGAGTTGTGAGATCACCTACACCGTGCGTTGCCGTGATCGCGAGCATCGGCAGAAAAATTATGCGATGTGGTTTCAGGCCCAAATGCCCTGCAAGCGCGGCAAGGATTGGCGTGAAACGCCGGACACCTGGCCGGGCTGCGGTTTTTGGAAACCCGTCAACGTGTGGCCGGAAATGGATATGGTGCTGTACGCGTTTCCGTATGATCGCAAGCTGCCTTATCTCGGCCAACTTTTGGAGCCGGCGTGGATCATGCAACAAATCGAAGCCAATCGTGCCGGTTTGGGTTTGCCGGACGGCGTCACGTGCCAGCACGTGGTTATCGACAAAATTAAATACATGCCCGGTAAACGCTGTGTGTTGCGTTTCACGCTGGAGCTGAGCGCGTCCACAACGACCGGCTTGGCCCCCATTTTTTATAGCAAAACTTATGACGACGGGCAAGGCTGGCACGTGTATCGGGCCTTGCAAAAAATTTGTGCGAGTCCGGCTTGTCATGACGGGCGGCTGAATGTACCGGCGCCGATCGCGTATCTCGACGCGGCCCACAGCGTTTGGCAGCAGGCATGGGAAGGTGAAGATTTCAATGTCATGATGCAGCGAACCGGTTGGGTGAATTTGCCGCGGACGGCGTTTCCGCAACAAATCGCCGGCATGCTCGCGGCGCTGCATCAGATCGTGATTGACGGCGTGCAACTGCGGCGCGGGCCGTCTCTGCAAGCGGTGTTTCTCAATGCTTGCGATGATGCGAGCGACATTGCGCCGTTTTTGCCGCAACGGCGAGAAGAGTTGGAGCATTTTGTTAAAACGTTGGAAGCGCCGGTTGGCTGGTTGGAGGCCGAAATGCCGCAAACGACGATTCACGGCAGCTTTAAGCTGGCGCAGCTTTTGTGCCGGGACGGCGCACTGGCGCTCATTGATTTTGATTCGATTGCTTGCGGCGATCCGCTCTATGATGTGGCGGAATTCGTGGCTTCGTTGGCGTTTTTAAAAGTAAGTGATGCCATTCCCGCCGCGCCGGTGGATGAAAGCATCGAGCTTTATTTGACGAGTTACCAGCGGCAAGTGCCGTGGGCCGCTGACCGCCGGCGGTTGGCGTGGTATGTAGCGGCTTTTCTTTTGGGGAAAATTCACGCTGCGCTCAAGCGGCGTGAAACGGTGAGCATCAAAAACATGGCTTTGGCGTTTTCGGTGGTTCAGGATTGGATCACCATGATTCGGAAATAAAGACTTAAATATAAAGCGCAAGGCTTGGCTTTGCGCCTTGTGTCCTGCGATTAGGATGGCCGTTTGTAATTAGAGGAAAAAGCATCTCATTTATCACAAAACGGAGAGACTCATGGAAGGGATCCGTTTTTTGCAGAGAAGGCTTATGCTTCTCGGTATGGCTGCTTTCGCCAGCGTGAGTGTCTCGACGCTGCTGGCGCAAACATCGCAAACGCCGGCCAATTTCAAGGTCGCTTTTATCGGCGATCAAGGCACGGGAGCGAATGCGATCGCGGTCTTGAATCTCATCAAAAATGAAGGTGCGCAAACCGTCGTGCATTCCGGCGATTTCGACTATGGCGACAACGCGGCGGCGTGGGATAATTTGATCACCAGCGTGTTAGGCGCGAATTTTCCATACTTCGCGTCGATTGGAAACCACGATAAGAGCAATTTTTATGGCGCCAGTGGTTATCAATCGTTCTTGATCGCGCGCATGAACCGGCTGGGCATCACGTGGGATGGAGATCTGGGCGTCAAATCTTCATTTAATTATAGCGGCATTTTTTTCGTTTTGACCGCGCCCGGCGTCACCGGCAGCGGCCACGACATTTACATTCGTGACAAGCTGGCGGTGGATAATTCCATTTGGAGCATCAGCAGTTGGCACAAAAACATGAAGCTCATGCAAGTCGGCGACAAGGGCGACGACACGGGCTGGCCCGTTTACGAAGAAGCGCGAAAAGGCGGGGCCATCATTGCGACTGCGCATGAACATTCTTACAGCCGGACGCATCTGCTGAGCAGTTGTCAAAATCAAACCGTGGCCAGCACCTCGAACACGTTGGTCCTCGCCAAAGACGATGCGAACACGCCGGCGGATGAGGGCAGAAGCTTTGTTTTCGTTTCAGGGCTGGGCGGCAAAAGCATCCGCTCGCAAAAACTGAGCGGCGCCTGGTGGGCGAGCATTTACACCTCGACGCAGAACGCCACCTACGGCGCCCTGTTTGGCGAGTTCAATTATAACGGCCAACCGGATATGGCGCGCTTTTATTTCAAAGCGATCAATGGCGCGCAGCCGGATGCTTTTTTTGTCAGATCGAGCGTGGCGCCGCCGCCGGCGCCGGTCCTCTCGTCTTTCAGTCCATTGTCGGGAGCTATTGGTACGGCCGTGACAATTATTGGCAGCTCGTTCAATACGGCAACCCAGGTTGCTTTTAATGGCATGGCGGCGAGCAGTTTCACCATCGCCTCCGATACGGAAATTCAAGTGGAGGTGCCGGCGGGCGCAACCTCCGGGAAAATTACGGTCACCAATCCCAGCGGTACGGCAACCAGCGCGGATGATTTCGTCCTGACCCCGCCGCTGCCGCCGGGCATTGTTTCTTTTAATCCTACCAATGGCGTGGTTGGCACCCAAGTAACCATCACCGGCGCGAATTTTACTGGCGCGACGCAAGTTGCTTTCAATGGTGTCGCCGCGAGCACTGTGACGGTCATGTCAAATTCGAGCCTGCGCGCCGATGTTCCCGCCGGCGCCACCACCGGCAAAATCAGCGTTACCGCGCCGGGAGGCACGGCCATGAGCGCGGATGATTTTACCGTCACGCCACCGCCGCAAAATTTAATTTTCAATCCGACGGCCGATGCATACATAAACTCGGCGAATCGCACGCAGAATAATGGCTCGGCGACGACCCTGCGTTTACAAAAGTCTTCGACGGTTCTGCGCAGTTATCTGAAGTTTGTGGTGAGCGGCTTAACCGCCACGGTGCAGAGCGCGAAGCTGCGTTTGCGCGTGACCGTGGCGAGCAACAGCGGCGGTTCGGTTTACACAACCTCAAATAATTATCGCAGTACTTCCACGCCGTGGCTCGAGAACGGCATCAATGCCACTAACGCGCCAAATTTTACGGGGAGCGCCCTGGGTACGGTGGGCAGCGTAACGGTCGGGCAGTGGGTTGAGTGGGATGTCACGCCGGCCCTCACCGGCAACGGCACGTTTAGTTTCGGCATGCAGAATAACTCTGCAACCACGGTGCAATACAGCTCAAAGGAAGGCGCCGATAAGCCGCAATTGGTTTTGCAAATGAATGCGGCCGCTGCGGCGCGCGAGCTGCCGGCGCCGGCCGCAGCGTTGGCGCAGCCGCTGAGTATTACTGCCCAAAAACCGGAGCGAGTCACACTCGCACCGAGTTATCCAAATCCGTTCAACGCGCAAACGGTGATTGAATACGCGTTGCCGGAAGAAACGCCGGTGCATTTGGGCATTTACAATGTCATGGGCCAGCGTGTCCGATTATTGATTCACGAAACGCAAACGCCGGGATACAAATTGGCGCGGTGGAACGGTCGGGATGATTCGGGGCGGGAAGTCAGCTCGGGCGTTTACCTCTATCGCTTGCAGGTCGGGCCGCAGACGATCGTGCGGAAAGTGACGTTGCAGAAGTAAAGCGCAGTAAGTTATACGTAAAAAATAAAACGCCAGACAGCATGCTTGCGGCGGTGATGTTAACACCCGACGTCTGACGGCGGATAAACAGGAGATCATATGAATCAAGATCAAGACGATGCCATCATATACAAAGTGGTGGTGAATCACGAAGAGCAATATTCGATCTGGCCGGCGGAGCGCGACAATCCGCTGGGTTGGCGCGAGGTGGGAAAGAGCGGGCCGAAAGAGGAGTGTCTGGCCTATATAAAGGAAGTGTGGACCGACATGCGGCCGCTGAGTTTGCGAAAAAAAATGGAAGCACAGGCCAAGAATCCGCCGCCACCGCCGCCCGCGCAATCGGCCCCGGTGCAAAACGATTTGGTGCAGCGCTTGTCGACTGGCGAGCATCCGGTGGAAGTGAGCTTGCGGCCGGAGAAAACCGCGCAGGCGTTGAAAGCGTGCATCGAACGCGGTTATGTTCATATAAAATTCACGAACACGCAAGGCGGCACGGAGTTGGGCGTTCGACTCGATAAAGACGCGAGTAATTTTCGTGAGGCTGATTTTGCCGGACAACGTGGCAACCTCCGCCTCGTTGGCGGCTTAACGCTGGATTACGTCAAGGTGCGCTGCATTGCGGACATCGATCTCAGCACGCTCGCCGGCAAAGGGCATTTGGAGCGCCTCGGCGCGTAAACGCTTTGGCCAAGCGGTAAAAAGGGTGAATTGAAGAGTGTAATTTCGAATTCAATCTTGCGAACGAAGATGACGAACAACGGCTGGCTCAGTATTCCCAAATCGCATCCGCAAGCGCGGGTGCGGTTGTTCTGCTTTCCGTACGCGGGTGGCGGCGCATTTGAATATCGGACGTGGGCGTTGAGTGTGCCGCCGGAAGTGGAAATTGTTGCGGTGCAGTTGCCGGGGCGGGAAGCGCGCTTGCAAGAAACACCGTTCACGAAGCTGGACGCGCTGTGCGAAGCCTTGGCGCCAATCCTCGCGACGGCCCTCGACAAGCCGTTTGCTTTTTTCGGCCATAGCCTCGGTGCGATCACCGCCTTTGAATTGAGCCGCCAATTGCGCCGGCAAAATGACGCACAGCCGCTGCGCCTGTTCGTCTCCGGCTCGCGCGCGCCGCAGATTCCCGATCCCCATCCGCCGCTGCAGCATTTGCCGGATGATGATTTCGTGCAGGAAGTCAGCGTTCGTTACAAGGGCATTCCGCGCGAGATTTTGGAAAATGCGGAGATGCTGGCGCTGTTGCTGCCGGCTTTACGGGCGGATTTTGCGATGAGCGATACCTATGTCTACGACGACGAAGCGCCATTCGATTTCCCGATTTCTTGTTTTGGCGGATTGCAGGATCACAGTTCGCCGCGGACGCATTTGGAAGCGTGGCGCCAGCAGACCGGCAATGCCTTCTCGCTGAACATGTTTGAAGGCGACCATTTTTTTCTTAAGGCTTCGCGCTTGTCGCTGCTGCAGGCGGTGTGCGGCCAGTTGCGGCAGGATGTTTTAACTAACGGATGTGGCACTCAAATTTAAGGAGGAATGTGGTATGAAAAGATCACTGCTACAACGTCTCGGGCTGCTTGGCATGGTGGTCGGAATGGTTTGGCCCGCGCTGGTCGCGGCGCAAACCGCCGAGATTCCGTTTCACCAAGAGGCCTATTCCTGGAAGTCCGCAGAACATCAAGGCGAAAGAGGTGACGGCGCCAGAACCTTTTTAGCAGAAAGCCGCCGCGTCGAAGTTGCCGGAGCGCCATGGCTGCGAGTGTATTTTGGCCAAGTCCATCTCGGCGCCAACAGCTATCTGGCGCTCATCTCGCGCAAAGACGGCGCCCGGCAAGACCTCAATGCCGCCAAGTTGGCGCAATGGCAAAATTCCAGCGCGTATTTCAATGGCGATGCCGTCGATGTGCACCTTTACGTCGGCCCGGATGACGAGGGAATTTTCTTTCAACTCAAAGCGCTTGAAGTCGGTGAATGGGTTGGCGGCGTCGCCCTGCCGGCGTCCCAGTGCGGATCAGCGGATGATCGCGTTCCTTCCAATCATCCGGCTTCGGGCCGTATTTTGAATATTGGCTGCACCGGATGGATTATTGCCAACGGCTTGCATGTCACCGCCGGGCATTGTTCGGGCGGCAGCAATCTGGTTTTGCAATTTAATGTGCCGCCTTCCAATTCCGACGGCACGCTCAACAATCCCGGTCCGCAGGATCAATATTCGATTGATCCCGGCAGTTGGCAATTTGTCAACGGCGGTATCGGCAATGATTGGGGCCGCTTTTGCGTGTTCAATAACTCGGTAACCGGTCTGCAGCCGATCGCTGCGCAGGGCGCGTCTTTTAATGTCGTGCAGAATCTTGGTCCGCCGACCATCCGCATTACCGGCTTCGGTGTTGATTTCAACGACCCGGCGCGCAACCAAACCCAGCAGACTCACGCCGGCCCCAACGCGGGCTCCTCCGGAACCACTATGCGCTATCAGGTTGACACTGAGGGCGGCAACTCCGGCAGCCCGGTCATTGACGAGGCCACCGGCAATGCCGTCGGTGTTCACACGCATGGCGGCTGCTCCACAGGGGGCGGCAACAACAGCGGCACAAGCACCTTTAACACCGCATTTTGGAATGCGCTGAATGGGCCGACTTGCGACGGCGGTGGGGGCGGCGGTTGCACCAACATCGCGCAAGGCCGGCCGGCGACGGCGACCAGCAATTTTAACAGCAGCACCAACGCCCCCAAGGCCGTTGACGGCAATACGAGCACATATTGGCGAAACAAAAATTCGGCGCCCCAATCAATCCGCATTGATTTGGGAACCGGGAAGAGCTACAATCAGGTGACTTTGAAATGGAGCAGCAGCGACCCGACACGCTACGCCAAAAGTTATTCGATCCGTGTCTCTAATTCGACCAATGGCAATTCGTTTGTAACCGTGTTCAGCACGACGACCGGCGCCGGCGGCACCGAGACAATCAATTTGCCCACGACGCGCACGGAACGGTATATCATGCTGCAGGCGACGGTTTTCAATAACGGCCATCTGCGCCTTGCCGAATTTGAAGTTTGCTCAGCGACGAGCCGGGCGCAAAAGCCGGTTGCCGCCGAATCGGCGACAGCAGGCGTTCCCCAAGAGATTGCCTTGTATCCCAATTATCCGAACCCGTTTAATCCGAGCACGACGATTGCTTTTAGTCTGCCGGAAGAAGCTTTTGTGACGTTGAAAGTGTACAATCTCGTCGGCGCCGAAGTGGCGACGCTGGTGAATCAGCGCCGCGCCGCCGGCCATCATTTGGCGCGTTTTGAAGCGGGCCATTTGCCGAGCGGGGTTTACTTCACCGTCCTGGAAGTCGGCGCCGTGCGGCAGGTTCGCCGTCTCGTGCTGATGAAATAAGGAAAACAGGCAACACGTAAAACGTAACACGTCTTTGCGCGTGTTACGTTTTACGCACGACTTTTTACGATTTATAGTATTTCGACATTACCCGCTTTGGATGGCAGTTATGGCGCATGAATATTTATTTGTTCTCTGCCCGCCTTTTTCCGGATCGACGGTCCTGTGGAAATTGCTTGGCACTTCGCCGGCCGTGTCGTCGCTGCCGTATGAGGGCCAGGCGCTGGAGGGCGTGAGAGAATTCATGCGCACCGAGCCGTGGAATCCCGGGAAGCGTCTGCCGTGGCTTCAGATTAAAGCGACCTGGGAAAAGCATTGGGATTTGCATAAGCCGATTTTGCTGGAAAAAAGTCCGCCGAACATCGCGCGCGCTTTTGAGATCGAAAAAGTTTTTCAGCCGGCGGCTTTTGTGGCGATGATCAGAAATCCGTATGCCTTTTGTGAAAGCCACCGCCGGCGGCTCGATCACGATGTTCAAATTTCTGCAGGCAAATGGATTGCGCACGCGGCCTATCAAATCAAAAATATTACAGGCTTAAAAAAGCTGACGCATTTTACATATGAACGCTTTACCGAACAAACCCCGCAAATTAAAAAACAGATTCTGAACTTTATGCCGGCCTTGCAGGATATTGACATCACGCAATCCTTTGCCGCGCATGCAAGCGACGAAACGATTCAAAATTTTAATCATGAAAAAATCGGCCGTTTGCGGCGAACGGATATCGATCGCATCAACGCGGTTCTCCAAGAGCATGAAGACGTTCTTAAGTTTTTTGGTTATGAATTGATATGAGCACGCGCAACATGAGACCCCCAGCTGAAAAGCAGGCGGCGGTGCCGGAAAATTGGTTGCAAGGTGAAGCGTTGCATACCTCGCGCGCTTACTGGAAAAAGCAGTTGGGTGAAAACCCGCCGGCGTTGGAACTGCCCACGGACCGCGCCCGTCCCGCCGTGCCAACTTACCGGCGTGAAAGCCAGCGGTTCGCGCTTTCTCCCATCGCGAGGGAAGGACTACTCCGGTTGTGTGGCGAGGAAGCCGCCACCCTTTTTGAAGGCTTGTTTGCCGCCTATCAAATTTTATTGCAGCGTTACTCGGGCCAAAATGACCTGGTTACGGCCGCGACGATCGCGAATACACTGCCGTTGCGCGTGGATCTAAGCGGCAATCCGACCTTTCGCGAGTTGCTCAACCGCGTGCGCGGAATCTTACACGCAGCACGAGCGCACGCAGCGCTGCCGTTGGCGCAACTGGCCCACGAGCTTTACCCGCAGCGTGACCCGAGCCGTCTTTTTCAATCGGCCTTTGCTTTTAAAAATGGCGTAACTGATTACACTGGCGCCGATGGGACGCCAGCGAATGATGAACTCGCCAAGTTCGAGGTGGACTTCGCAATAGTTGACGGCCCGCAAGGCTGCGAAGGCGTCATCACTTACAACGCCGATTTGTTTGACGCTGCGACGATCACACGCATGGCCGGGCACTACCAGGCCTTGCTGCACGGCGCGGTTGCCAATCCGGACACGCGAATCGCCTTGCTGCAGATTTTGCCGGATGAAGAATGGCAGCAGATTGTGAGAAAGTGGAATGCGACGGAGGCGCCGTTTCCCTCTGATGCATGTCTGCATCATCTCTTTGAGGCGCAAGCGGAGAGTTTGCCGGATAAGATTGCCGTCGTTTTCGCAGACGCGCAACTCACTTACGGTGAGTTGAATCGCCGCGCCAATAAACTGGCGCATTATTTACAAAAGTTGGGCGTGGGGCCGGATACGCTTGTCGGGGTTTACATGAACCGTTCGCTCGAAATGGTGATCGGCCTCTATGGCATACTCAAAGCCGGCGGCGCTTACGTGCCGTTGGATCCTTCATATCCGGCATCACGATTGGCGTTTATGCTGGAAGATACGCAGGTGCAGGTTTTGTTGACGGAAACCTCGTTGCGTGCAAATTTAAATTTTGCCACGGCGAATTTTAAATTAATCTGCCTGGATCAAATTGCAGAAACGATCGCGCCGGAAAGCGCCGTGAATCCGCACAGCAGCGTCACGCCCGCGCATCTCGCCTATGTGATTTACACCTCGGGCTCGACCGGCCGTCCCAAGGGCGCCGTGCTCAACCATCGTGGCCGCGTCAGCAATTTTTGTGATTTCAACCGGCGCTACGCGATTGGCGCCAATGATCGCCTGCTCGGCTTGGCTTCGCTGAGTTTCGACATGTCGGCGTACGATATTTTCGGCACGCTGCTGACCGGCGGCACGATCGTCATCGTTGCAGCCCCCGCCATTTTGGAGCCGGGCCGTTGGGCGGAGTTAATGGTGCATCACGACATCACGGTTTGGCATTCGGTGCCGGCGCTGCTCGAGATGCTGGTGAATCATTGCAGCGATCATCCCGGCCTCACGCCACGCTTGTTGCGCCTAGCTTTGCTCGGCGGGGATTGGATTCCGGTGAGTTTGCCGGATCGCCTCAAAAGTTTGATTCCCGGCGTGCACGTGGTCAGCATGGGCGGTGCGACCGAAGTGTCGATGGATTCCACTATTTACGATATCGTGGACGCCTCGTCGGCATGGAAAAGTATTCCTTACGGCGTGCCGATGGCGAATCAGCTCGCTTACGTGTTGGATAAATATCTGCAGCCGGTTCCAGTCGGCGTGCCGTGTGAATTGCATCTCGGCGGCATCGGCGTGGGCCGCGGTTATTGGAATCGCCCGGAGTTGACAGCGGAGAAATTTATTCCCAATCCGTTCAGCGGCATTGCCGGCGACCGCATGTACAAAACCGGCGACCTCGCACGCCACCCGGCGGTGCGGGACGGCAATCTCGAGCTGCTCGGTCGCATGGATTTTCAAGTGAAGATTCGCGGCTATCGCATCGAGCTTGGTGAAATTATCTCGGCGTTGGCCAAGCATCCCGCCGTCAAAGAAGCGGTGGTCGTTGCGAAAGATGAAAAGCCCGATCAAGTCGGAAGCGGCAAGCGTCTTGTGGCCTATATTGTCCCGGATTCGAAATATGGTCAAGCCGCGCACGAACTCGTGCCGGCGTGGCGCGAGTATCTGCACAAATGTTTGCCCGAATACATGGTGCCAACGGCTTTTGTTTTGCTGGAAGCCCTGCCGCTTTCACCCAACGGCAAAATTGATCGCCGGGCGCTGCCGGCGCCAGATTTTTCGCGGCCGGAATTGTCGACGGCGTTTGTCGCGCCGCGCCATCCGGTGGAAGAAGTGGTGGCGCAAATTTGGAGCGACGTTTTTGCGTTCGCGCCGATCGGCGTGCAGGACAATTTTTTGGAATTGGGCGGCCACTCGTTAATGGCAACGAAAATTATGGCGCAATTGCGCGATATTTTTCCGGTGATCTTGCCGGTGCATGAGTTTTGGGAAGCGCCGACAGTGGCCCAATTTGCTACGCGCCTCATCGCCGCCGGCCAGGCAGAAGAAATCGATATCGTTGAAATTGCGCGCACGCTGATGCAAATCAACCAGCTTTCGGATGAACAAATCGAGGCGATGCTGGCGGAAAAAGCGGCGTTAGCTGGAATCGTGACGTGATGGTATAGCTGAGCCAAGGGAGAAAAACATAAGATGAATGATAACCGGTTGGAAAGTTTCGTGCATCAGGGCATTGAAACTTTGCGAAAAGATGATCCGCAGCTTTATGGTTTATTGGATCGCGAACACGAGCGCCAAACCACGGTGCTGACGATGGTCGCGGCTTCGAGCGTCGTCGATCCGTCGGTGTTGATTTGTGAAAGCATGACACCGATGAACGTGACCGCCGAGGGCTATCCGCAGGCCAGATTTCACGCCGGCTGCGTCGTTATCGATGAGATCGAGCAACTGGCGATTGATCGCGCCAAAGCCGCTTTCGGCGCGCAGTATGCAAATGTGCAAGCGCACTCCGCGACCACGGCCAATCAGATCGTGATGTGCAGCATGATGAAAGCCGGCGATACGCTGCTGGGCATGGAGCTTAGTTCCGGCGGCCATCTCACGCACGGCTCCAAGGCTTCGGTTTCCGGCCAGTATTTCAATGCGATTGGTTATGGCTTGCATCCGTCCGGCAGCATTGACTACGAGCAGGTGCAGCGGCTGGCGCACGAGCACAAACCCAAGCTGCTTATCTGCGGCACCACCTCATATCCGCGCGTCATCGATTTCAAGCGCTTTCGCGAGATTGCCGATGAAGTCGGCGCGTATGTTTTGGCTGACATCACGCACATTTCCGGACTCGTGGTCGCCGGCGAGCATCCCAGCCCGATCAATCACGCGCATTTCACGACGACCTGCACGCACAAGCAGATTTACGGGCCGCGCGCCGGTTTGATCATGATGGGAAAAGATTTTGATCGCCCGGCGCCGGACGGCAAAATGACGCTGGCGGAAAAATTGCAGAAAGCGGTTTTTCCTTTCTTTCAAGGCGCGCCGCATTTGCACACGATTGCGGCGATGGCGCGCGCCCTGGGAATGGTGGCGCGTCCGGAATTTAAAAAATTGGCGAAAAGAATTGTGGATGACGGCCGCGCGCTGGCCCAATGTTTTCTCGAGCGCGGCTATCGCGTCATCACCGGCGGCACCGATAATCATCTCGTCGTCATCGATGTGCTGCAAAAAGGCCTCACCGGCATCATCGCCGAACGCGCGCTCGAAGATTGCCACATCGTCGTCAATAAAAATAGAATTCCCGGCGACCAGAAATCGCCGACGATCACCAGCGGCATTCGCATCGGCACCAACAGTTTGGCGCGCCGCGAAATGGGGCCGGGCGAAATGGCGACCTGCGCCGATCTCGTGCACCGGGTGTTGGCCGCCATAAAAGCGATTGATGAGAGCCACTATAAACTCGACGAGACTGTTCGGAATGCCGTGCGCGCGGATGTGAAAAAATTGTGTTCGCGTTTTCCGATCCCCTGTTATCCGGTGTGAGACGGTTGCTTCGTTATGGCGCCAAGCAAAGTTCAATAGCCGCTAATCTAAAAACACGTCCACCGGCAAACGTTTTATCGCAACGTTTTAAAATGAGCCGCAATCCGACAATCTCGATCATCATTCCAACCCATAACCGGCGGCGTTTGCTGCAGGAAACCGTCGAGAGCGTTTTGGCGCAAACGTATCGGAATTGGGAGTTGCTCGTTATCGATGACGCCTCGACGGACGAGACGTGGTCGTGGTTGCGCGGGTTACAAAACGCCCAGGTTCGCCCTTTTCGGTTTGAGGAACACCGCGAACGCACGCAGGCGCGGAACTTTGGGCTGGAAGCAGCCAAGGGCGAATTTGTTCTTTTTCTTGATGATGACGATCTCTTGCCCGCCGCGGCTTTGCAAGCGCATTGGGAAGCGTTGCAAAAATATCCGGTTGCGCCCGGCACCGCCGGCAGCTTCATCATGTTTGATGAGAATGGCGGCCGGCAAGCCATTCGTTACGGGTGGCGGCGAAAATTGTATGATCTCTGGCCGGATTTGCTGTTCGGCCATATTCCGGTTTCCGGGCAAAGTTTGTTTCGCACGCAAGTGATCAAAGCCATGCACGGTTGGGATACGGACTACAACATTTGCGAAGATCATGTGTTGTGGCTCAAGTTGTCGCAATTGGGCCGAATCGTGCTTTTGCCGGATATTGTTTTGCACTATCGCCTGCACGGTGGCCAATGGCGGCCGCGCAAACTTTGGCAATTGATGACGAAGATTCGCAAGCGCGCCATCAAAAAGCTGGACGCCAAACAGCGTGCGCCGGCGGAAAAAATTTTGCAGGCGCGCGAGTTTTTCCGCGCGGGCGAAAAACACTATGCCGCCGGCGAGACCGCTAAAGCGCTGCAGGCTTATCTCCAGACAATGCGTTTGCTGCCCGGCGTGCTGCTGTCGCCGGTGACGCGCAGGATGCTCGTTTCGCCAATGCTTAAATGTTTGATCGGCGGCCGGCCGGTGATCGAACGTCTGCCCGGCAGAAAGTCGCTGGAATTTTCGTCGTTGCGCCTGGATAATCGCGACGACGAGACGGACACGCGCAGCGCCGACACGAATGTCCAGCCGCAGGCGCGTTGGCACGCGATCGAATCGCCAGGCGAATAAAGTGCCCATACAGCCGTTGGACTGTTTTGCAGTTTTTTGAGACGAACGGAGCAACCGGTATGAAACCCAAAATCAAGGGATGGGCATGAATGACGCGCCAGTGATTTCGATTGTTATCCCCACGCGCAATCGCCGTGTTTTACTGGCGGAGGCGATTAACAGCATTTTGGCGCAAACGTTTGTGCAGTGGGAGCTGGTTGTCGTAGATGATGCGTCGGAAGACGACACGTTTGCCTACGTGCAACAGCTTGGTGACAAACGGGTCAAGATTCTTCGGCTCGAGCAACATGCCGAACGGTCGGCCGCGCGCAATACCGGCCTTGACGTTGCACAAGGCAAGTTCATTCTCTTTTTAGATGACGATGATTTGCTGCCCGCGGCGGGATTGCAAACCCATGTTGATGCTTTCGCGCGTTATCCGTCGGCCATTGCTTCAATCGGAAATATTGTGAGATTTGACGAGCATGGCGCGCAAATGTCGAGCAAATTCGTGCGGCGGCATTATTTGCGCAATCTCTGGCCCGATATTTTGTTGGGCTGGTCGCCGGTTTGTTCGCGGTGTTTGTTTCTAACGGCAGCCATCAAATCGCTGCATGGCTGGAACACGACTTATAGTTTTGGCGAGGATCATGAATTGTGGCTGCGGTTGTCGCGGCGGGGTTTGGTGATATTGGTTCCGGGCACAGTTTGCCTCTGGCGTGTTCATAGCGGACAGTGGCGCCCTCCCAAGCAGAAAGTGCGCAAGCTTTTGACGAAGATGCGCCAGCGCGCTGTTCAGGAACTGGACGGCAAAGAGCGGCAAGTGGCAGAGCGAATTTTTGCGGCCCGGGAGCAAAGGCGATTGGCGAGAGATCAATATCACAGCGCGAAAACTTTTCAGGCGCTGCGGGCGTGTTTTGAAACCATTCGTTTGTTTCCCGGCATATTGCAATCGCCGTTGACGCGGCCGGGCCATCTGCGCCGGATGATCAACTGCTTGCTGGGTGGACAGAAGATTGTCCGGCCGATGATGCAGGGTTGGCAACGGCTGACCCAGAAAGAAAAAATTGATTTTTCGGCTCGTTCCATCGTCCGTTCTTCTGATGGCCGGACCCATTTAAAAAAAGCGCCCGGCAGGGTTGCGCCATTTTCCCTGCCGAGCGAAGAAGATGAATAAATGATGAATCAGTTTAAAATTTTCTGCATCGGTTTTCATCGTACCGGCACCTCGTCGCTGAGCAAAGCGCTGCGGATTTTAGGCTATCACGTCAACAAAGCCGAGCTGAGCGTTTACAAGAATCCGTATATTGCGCAGGAAGTTTATGCCTTCGCTTTTGCATTGGTGGAGCAATACGATGCGTTCAGTGACAATCCGTGGCCGATTATCTATCGAGAACTCGATCAAAAATATCCCGGCAGCAAATTTATTTTGACCGTGCGCTCGACGGAAAGTTGGGTGGCGAGCATGGTGAAATACTTCGGCGCCGCAAAGACGCCGATGCGAAAATGGATTTACGGCGTCGGTAATCCGGCCGGTAACGAAACGATTTATGCCGCAAGATACGAGCGGCACAATCGCGACGTGCTGGAATATTTTCGCGAGCGCCCCAATGATCTGCTGGTGATGAATTTTGCCGACGGCGATGGCTGGGAGAAATTATGCGCTTTTTTGCACAAGGAAATTCCGGCCGTGCCGTTTCCGCACACCAATAAAGCAAGTGTGCGTGATAAGAAAAAACACACGCCGCATAATTCAATACGTGATATTGAAGAATTTTCCTGAAGTTTTTGGTAAGCACAAAGTTCCCGGCGCTCCGGATGATATGTTGCAATGAGACAGAGCACTTTATGAATTCAGGTAAGCCCCAAGCGGCGACAACGGCGGCGTCAAAAAACCGTGAAAAAAAATTGCGCGCCGCCGCCGCTTCTTATGACATTGATCGGCAAGTTGCCGCGCAAATCAATCCGCGTGACAGCCTGTTCATGTGCGGTTTTTGGCGCAGCGGCACGACCTGGCTGCAAGAGTCGCTGACGAAAATGCTCACCGCCAAACTGGTTTTTGAGCCGCTGTTTTCCGAGGTGCCGGAAGTAAAGGCCCTTTACGCGCAAGACAATTATCTGGCTGAAAGAAAAAAAGGATTTTTATGGCAGTATATGCCTTTCTGCGGCGCGCCCACGCTCGCAGGGCATCCGTTGCACCGCGTCTTCGATCTGGCGCTGCATTCCGCCCTCTCGGGCAGATGGGTTCGAATTTATCGCAACCGTCTGGATGAAAGCTTTCGCACGCGCGTCATTTTAAAATGTGTTCGGGCTCAGCTTTGCCTGCGGGCTGTACACAATACGTTCGCCTTGCCGGTCATTCACATTTATCGCGATCCGCGCGCTGTGATGGCGAGCGCCAAAACGACGCCGTGGGGAAGCATGTTCAAGCATCTGAGTTTGGCAAATCAACTTCTCCACCCGGACGATGGGCGCGCCGATTTTTTCGGCCAATGGCGTGAGGAGATCAAGCATTACGACGAAGGTGATATGGTAACGCGCCTCACAGCTTACTGGGCATTGACCGAGAAGTTTGTGCAGCACAGCTTTGCCGATAACCGCGCCCGCATCGTTTTTGTGAGTTATGAAGACTTGTGCCGTCGGCGCGAGCAGGTTGTTTTGGAAATGCTGCAACGCCTAAACGTGGCGCCGGTTGGCGAACACGATTTTCGGGTGTTTGATGACGACAGCTCGTCAAGCGCGAAACATCGGCGCGGCCTGCCGGTTGGCGAACGCATTGCGGGCTGGAAAAAAGTTTTATCGAGCGCTGAAGCTGAATCCATTGCGACGATGGCAAAAAAATTTGATTTTGAGGATAGATTGGATTCATGAACGAGATCGGAGAAGGCCGCCGGCGCCGCCCGCTGGCGGTGCAACGGGGATTTTTCTTTATTCATATCAACAAGACCGGCGGCAGCAGCATCGAGCAGGCCTTGGGATTGAATTTCGGACACCGGACGGCTTTGGAGAAAATATCCGAGCTGGGCAAAGACACGTGGAAAAAATTGTTCAGCTTCGCAATCGTCAGAAATCCCTGGGATCGCGTGGTGTCGCATTATCATTACCGCGTCATGACGAACCAAACCGCATTGGGAACGAAGGCCGTCGATTTTAATGAGTGGGTGAAATTGGCCTACGGCGATAATGCGCCGGAGTATTATAACAAACCCAAGATGTTCATGCCGCAATGGCATTGGCTGATCGACGAGAACGGCAAGCAGGCGGTTAATTTCATCGGCAGATTTGAGAATCTGCAGGCCGATTTCGCGAAAATTTGTTTGCTGCTCAACCGGGAGGCCGAGTTGCCGCATTTGAAGAAATCCGACCGCGGCGACTATCGGCAGTACTACAATGACGCCTCGCTTGCAATCGTCGGGCGCTGGTTTCAAACTGATATTGAAAAATTCGGCTATCAATTCTAAAATTATGGCGCAACCACCGACAACCTCGAACCGCACCTCGATCATCAAAGATCAAATTCAGGTGCTGACCATCGCCGAAGGCTTTTATCAGTCCAGCGTTCTGTTCGCGCTGCTCAAACTGGAAATTTTCGAGCGCCTCGGCGATGACAGCAAGACGGTGCAAGCGCTGGCGGCAGAAATCAAAGCGCGGCCGGAATCTTTGGTGCGTTTGTTAAATGCCGGCGTCGTGCTGAAGCTGCTTGAAACCGAAGACGGCACCAGCTTTCGGGCCGCACCAGCATGCCGGTCTGTGTTGTTGCCGTCCGCCGGCGATAATTACCTCGGCAATTGGATTCGCCTGCAGAAAGAATTTTGCACGGCCATCTTCCGCCTTGATGAAGCCGTGCTCAGCTCCGAACCCACGGCCGACCAGGCCGATTATCTCGGCGTCGACCCCAATCTCACGCGCACTTACACGCTGGCCATGCACAACTACGCGTCATTGCGCGGCAAAGAGCTGGCGCACTATCTGGACACGCGCGGCTGCAAAACTTTGTTGGATTTGGGCTGCGGCTCGGGCACGTATGCGTTTATGTTGGGAATGCGCAATCCGGATTTGCAGCTTTATCTGATGGATAATGCCGGCGTTCTGGACGTGGCCAAAGAAATTCAGGCAAAGTATCCATTGCAAAATGAAGTGCACTATTTGCCGTTCGATGCGGTGCGCGACGATATTCCCGGATCGTACGATTTGATTCTCGCCTCGAATCTGCTGCACATTTTCGATGAGGCGACACGCCGGCGGCTCCTGGCGCGTTTGCATGAAGCACTCAATCCCGGCGGCTCCGTCGTCATCCAGTCACAACACTTGCAGGAAAACCGCCTAGGCGGGCGTTGGGCCGTCTTCATCGATCTGGATTTGCTCTGCACGACAAAACACGGCAAGAACCATACGATGAGCGACAGCAAACGCTGGTTGGCGGAAGCGGGTTTCAGCAATATCGTCTCCAGTGCGATGTCAGTTTACGGCGTGAATAGTTTCGTGCGCGGATATAAAGCGGCATAAAACTTTGACTTTATTTTTAAGAGAACCGGTATGACGGCGTTCAACCCTTTGCATCAGTTTCTCGACGATTCCGCCCGCGTTCGTCCGGAGCATCCCGCGGTGGATGAGCCGGAGAGCGGCGTGATCACCTATCGCGATTTGGCCAAACTTTCTGACCAACTGCGTGACCGTTTGCATTATCTCGGTGTGCGACGCGGCGACCGTGTTGGAATGTATCTGCGCAAATCCATTGACGCGGTAGCGGCCATCTTCGGCATATTGAAAACCGGTGCGGCTTATGTGCCCATCGATCCGAATGCCCCGGTTAGTCGCGGCGTTTACATTCTGAGCAATTGCTCGATCAAAGCAGTGATCATAGAGCAACGCTTCGAAGAGAAATTTCGCGCCGAGTGGCCGCCGGAAACTCCCATGCCAGCTTTCATTCTTCTGGAAGAAACTGGCGGCGGCAAATTTTTGCAAAAAGCTCTGGACGAAGCGCAGGAAAAAGCTCCGGCCCCGGCGGCTGCAACCGCCGTTTCGGCGCCGGATGATCTCGCGTACATTCTCTATACCTCGGGATCGACCGGCTTGCCCAAAGGGGTGATGCTGTCGCATCGCAACGCCACCAGTTTTGTGAACTGGTGCTCGGATACTTTTGCGCCGAACGCCGATGATCGCTTCTCTTCCCATGCGCCGTTCCATTTTGATCTGTCGATTTTGGATATTTATCTCGCCATCAAACATGCCGGTACGCTGGTGTTGATCAGCGAAGAAACCGGCAAAGCTCCGGCGCAACTGGCGCCGTTGCTAGCCGAGAAAAAAATTTCGGTGTGGTATTCGACGCCGTCGATTTTGAGCTTTCTCATGCAATACGGCAAATTGGAAAAATATGATTGCTCGGCGTTGCGCAGCGTTTTTTTTGCCGGCGAAGTGTTTCCCGTCAAGCATCTGCGCGCGTTGAAAAATTTGCTGCCGCAACCGCGCTATTTCAATTTGTACGGTCCGACCGAAACGAACGTTTGCACCTGGTACGAAATCCCGGCCACGATTCCGGAAGAGCGCAACACGCCCTATCCGATTGGGAAATCCTGCGCGCACGTGCAATGCAAAGTCGTAGACGAGCAAGGCCAGGAAGTTCCCGCCGGACAGGAAGGCGAGTTGGTCGTTACTGGCGAAGGGGTAATGCAGGGTTATTGGAATTTGCCGGAACGCACGGCGCAGTCATTCCTTGCCGAGCACACGGGCCGGCGCTGGTATAAAACCGGCGACATCGTCGTCGAGCATGCCGAAGAAGGTTATATTTACGTGAGCCGGCGCGATCGCATGGTCAAAAAGCGCGGTTACCGTGTCGAGCTCGGCGAGATCGAAGCGGGACTTTACAAACATCCGGCGATCCGCGAAGCCGCAGTGATTGCGCTGTCGGATGAAACCAACGGCGTGCGCGTCAAAGCGTTTCTCAGTTGCAAAGACGGCAAGCGCCCCTCACTGATCGAGCTGAAAGGATTTTGTGCGGAAAATTTGCCGTCTTATATGGTGCCCGATCTCTTTATGTTTTTGGAGACGCTGCCCAAAACTTCGACGGACAAAATTGATTACCAACGGCTGAAGACGACGGCTGCGTGAGGCCGGTCCATTCGCCGCCCGGCAAGGGCTTTGGATTCGTAAATTCATCAACTCCGATGCTTTAGAAAGGCGTGCTTTATGCGCAAGAATTTGTTGGTGTATGGCGTTCTGATCATCATCTTTGGAGTCGGTATTTCCTTTATATTGGAAGTCGGTTCGCGCCTGCATCCCGGCCAGACGTTCCCATATAAAAGAATCGTTCCTTCACAGGAAACAACGCCGACGCCATTACAGCAATCGGAAACACCGGCAAGCCACTTGTTCAAAGGTTTACTCGACAATCTGCACCATCCGTTGAGCATTTTGCTCTTGCAAATCATTGTGATTATCGCCGCGGCAAGATTGTTCGGAGCGCTTTTCCAAAAAATTGGGCAACCGGCTGTAATCGGCGAGATGATTGCCGGTATTTTGCTCGGCCCTTCTTTGCTCGGGATGCTGTCGCCGGGAATGGAAGCTTTTCTCTTTCCCGAGGCTTCGATGGGCGCCTTAAGGTTGCTCAGTCAGATTGGCGTGATTCTGTTTATGTTCGTTGTCGGGATTGAATTGAATTTGCAGTACCTGCGCCAAAAAGCGCACGCCGCGGTGTTGGTGAGTCATGTTAGTATCGTGGTGCCGTTTTTTCTCGGTGTGGCATTCTCACTGCTGGTATACAATTTTTTGGCAGCTCCGCATGTTTCCTTCATCGCATTTGCGCTGTTTATCGGAATTGCGATGAGTATTACGGCGTTTCCGGTGCTGGCCCGCATCATCGAAGAGCGCGGTTTGGCGAAATCGTATCTTGGCAGCACCGCCATCGCGTGCGCGGCGGTGGATGACGTGACGGCTTGGTGCCTTCTCGCTGTCGTGGTCGCCATTGCCAAAGCCTCCGGCTTGAGCGGGGCCGTGCTGACGATTTCACTGTCGCTGGGTTTTATTGGCATCATGCTGCTTTTCGTCAAGCCCAGTGCTGGCCGTCTTATGGATACAAAAGCGCAGAATGCGCCGTTGGGCAAGGGCGTTGTCGCCAGCGTTTTAATATTTGTCTTTGCGGCAGCGTTGTTCACCGAAGTGATCGGTATTCATGCGCTGTTCGGCGCTTTTCTCGCCGGCGTGGCCATGCCCCAACACGCAAGTTTGCGGCTGTTTCTCCGCGAGCGTCTTGAAACGTTCAGCGCGGTCTTTCTGCTGCCGCTGTTTTTTGCCTTCACCGGGTTACGCACTCAGATTGGCTTGCTGAATGACTGGCAGAGTTGGTTGCTGGGCGCGGGCATTATTGCAATCGCCATTGCCGGAAAATTAGGCGTCAGCGCGTTGGCGGCCCGGTGGACCGGCATGAGCTGGCATGATGCGTTATCCATCGGCGTGCTGATGAATACCCGCGGCTTGATGGAGTTGATCGTGCTCAACCTTGGATACGATATGGGGATTCTTTCCCCGCGCGTTTTTGCCATGATGGTGCTCATGGCGCTGGTGACGACATTTATGACCGGGCCGCTGCTCGCACTGCTCGAGTTTGTGAAACGGCGCGAGGCGGTGCGAGCCCCGGCAACGAGTTTGGCGGCTTAATTTTTAAATGGCGATTTTTTTAAATGTGTGAGTAAAAATACAAAAAAATGTTTATTCAATGAACTGAAAAACTCTCGATGGATTTTCTTCGTCAGAATGGATGGTCAATGCATCGTGTGTCTTTCAACCTAAAGGAGTTCATCAATGCAATCATCAAATGGAATGCAAGACGTTGTCATCATCGGCGGCGGGCCGGCAGGTTCGACATTGGGCAGTTATCTTTCGATGGCCGGCATCAAAAACATGATTTTTGATAGCGCCAATCATCCCCGGCCGCATGTTGGCGAGTCTCTGGTAACCAGCACAACGCGAGTGCTCAAAGAAATCGGCTTTTTGGAGACGATGGAGCGCGAGGGGTTCGTCAAAAAATACGGCGCCGCCTGGCATCCACCGGAAAAACGCGGCGAATTTGACATCGCCTTTCGCGAATTTGCGCAGCCCGGCATCGACCAGGATTATACTTATCACGTCGATCGCGGCAAGCTCGATTTGCTGCTGTTGAAACATGCCGAGAAGCTTGGTTCGAAAGTTTACCAGGGTGCCCACGCCAAGGAAGTCATCTTTAAAGATGGCTATCCGCAGGGAGTTCAGTTCGAGATTGGCGGCCAAGCGGTAACCATACCGTGCAAGATGGTGGTCGATGCGAGTGGCCGCGGCACTTTTCTCGGCCGGCAGTTAAATTTGAAGAAAAAGGATCCGATTTTCAATCAGTACGCCGTGCACGCCTGGTTCAAAGACGTCGATCGCGGCGCCGGCGAGAGCGCGGATTATATTCACATCTATTTTTTGAAAGTCAACCGCGGCTGGATTTGGCAGATTCCGATCACGGATAAGATTACCTCGGTCGGCGTGGTGGCCGAACGCGACGTGTTCAAGGAATCGAAGCTCGATCCCGATGGCTGGTTCAAATCGCTGTTGAATTCGACGCCCGAAATCGCCCGCGCCATGCAAAACGCGGAGCGCATCAATGAATTCAAAAGCGAGGGCGACTACAGCTATAGCATGGAGAAATTTTGCGGCAACGGCTTTTTGATGGTCGGCGATGCCGCGCGCTTCGTCGATCCCATTTTTTCCTCCGGCGTGAGCGTCGCCATGTACAGCGCCAAATACGCCTCGGAAAGAATTCGTCTCGCTTTTGCAACCGGCGACTTCAGCGAAGCCACCTTCAAGCCCTACGAGGACAAGGTGCGAGGCGGCGTCAATATTTGGTATGAGTTCATCCGGCTTTATTACAAACTGCTGCCGTCGTTCACCTACTTTATTAGCCACAAAGAGTACCGCGTGCAGGTTCTGCAACTGCTGCAGGGAGAAGTCTATGATCGCGCCGAAGTCGAGGTGCTCGAAGAGATGCGGAAATTCATTCAGAAAGTCGAAAATGCGCCGGAAGGAAATATTTTCAAGAAGGCGTTATCCGATATCTATGTCAATTGATTGGCGCATTTACCATATCTTATTCGCGATGGAGATGAAAGATGAATCACGAAAAACCAGATTTTGAAGTTGGAATTGTTGGCGGCGGCCCGGCGGGTTCGAGCATGGCGGCTTATCTTGCCAAGGCCGGCATCAAATGTGTGGTCTTCGAAGGCGAGCTTTTCCCCCGCCCGCACGTAGGCGAGTCACTCGTGCCGTCTTCGACACGGGTTTTGAAAGAGCTCGGTCTGCTCGAGCAGATGGAAGAAAATAAATTTCCGCACAAATACGGCGCCGTGTGGACGGTGGCGACGAGCGCTTTGACGGCTGATCACCAGTGGGAAGGACTGGAGCCGGACTGTCAGGCCAATCTGCGCTTTGAGGAACGCGAGCAACCCGGCGTCCAGCAAAATTACACCTACCACGTGGATCGCGGGAAGTTTGATTTGTTGTTGCTGCAACATGCGCAAAAGCTCGGCGCGACGGTTTACAGCGGAGTCACCGTTAAAGATGTGGATATGAACGCCAACGGCTTTGCGCAGCTCAAAGTCGGTCTCGGTGCAAAAGAAATGCCGGTGAACGTGCGCCTGGTGGTTGACGCCAGCGGCCGCCGGACTTTTCTCGGCAACCGGTTGAAACTGAAAATTAAAGATCCGGTTTTCGATCAATACGCCATTCATACCTGGTTTCGCGGGTATGATCGCGGCTCCTCGGAAAAGCAAGATTACATTTTCATTCATTTTTTGCCGCTCAACAATAGTTGGGTCTGGCAGATTCCCATTACGAAGTCGATCACCAGCATCGGGGTGGTGACCCAGAAAATGAATTTTCCTAAAGAGCGCGCCGCGCGCGAGCAGTTTTTTTGGGATTGCGTCGGAACCCGGCCGGAGATCTTTACGCGGCTCAAACAATCCGAGCAAATGCGCCCGTTTACGGAAGAAGGCGATTACAGTTATGCCATCAAAGAAATTTGCGGCGATCGTTTTGTGATGGTCGGTGACGCGGCGCGTTTCGTCGATCCCATTTTTTCCACCGGCGTCAGCATTGCGTTAAACAGCTCCCGCTTTGCCAGCCGGGATATTATCGCGGCTTTGGAAAGCGGTAATTTCTCGAAAGACAGTTTCAAAACTTTTGAGACCACCATCAAGCGCGGCACGCGAAACTGGTATGAGTTTATCGCGGTCTATTATCGTTTGAATATTCTGTTCACCGCATTTATTAGCAATCCCAAATACCGCCTCGATGTACTCAAGCTGCTGCAAGGCGACGTTTACGATGAGGAGCAACCCGAAGTGTTGCGCAAAATGCGGGAAATTATTCACATTGTCGAAAACAACGAAAATCATATTTGGCACAGCAAGCTGGGTTCGCTGACGGCGGATGTGCTCAAATCTTCTTTCGCATAAAACGGCGCATAAATAACTTCGTCGCGCCGCCCCTGGTGGGGACAGGCGAGGAACAACAATTCGATGTTTGTAACAGCGGCCCGCAAGGGGTCGAGACTACGGTGATGAGAGCACGATATGGATTTCTCTTATTCGGATGAACAAAAGCTGCTGCGCGATGAGATTGTTCGTTTCGCGCAGCAAGAGTTGAATGAAGGCATTGCGCAAAGGGATCGCGAGCAGATTTTTGCCCCCGAACTTTGGCTCAAATGCGGCGAGATGAAGCTGCCGGGTCTGCCGGTGCCGGAAGAATATGGCGGCGGCGGTTTGGATGCCCTGTCAACCGCCATCGCCCTCGAAGCGTTTGGGTACGGTTGTCACGACGGCGGATTGGCGTTTTCTCTTGCCGCGCATTTGCTGGCTTGCGTGATTCCGATCTGGAAATTTGGCAGTGAAGAGCAAAAGCATAAATACCTTCCGGGTTTATGCAACGGCAAGATTATCGCGGTGAATGCGATGAGCGAGCCGGACTCCGGATCGGATGCGTTTGCGATGCGCACGCGCGCCGTGGCGACACCGGACGGCTTGGGTTTTCGCATAAACGGCACCAAAACCTTCAGCTCGAACGGGCCGGTCGCCGATCTGGCTGTGACTTTTGCGCTGACCGATCCGGAAAAAGGATACCACGGCGGCGTCACCACGTTTCTCGTGGAGAAAGGCACGCCCGGTTTCAGATCGAGTAAGAAGTGGGACAAGATGGGCTTGCGCACCTCGCCGATTGGCGAGTTGGTGTATGAAGATGTTTATGTTCCTGCTTCGCAAGTTCTTGGCAAAGTCGGCGCCGGTTCCACGCAGTTCACCCATTCGATGGATTGGGAGCGAGCTTGCCTGGTGGCTTGTCATGTCGGCACGATGGAGCGGCTGCTGGAGAAGGCAATTCGGCAGGCGCGCACGCGCAAGCAGTTCGGACAAACCATCGGCAAGTTTCAAGCGGTGGCGCACCGTATTGCCGATATGAAGATCAGTTTGGAGGCGGCGCGGCTGCTCATTTACAAGGCGGCCTGGGGGCTGGAGCGCTCGCGCATGGTGGCAATTGATGCGGCCATTGCCAAAGTGTTCGGCAGCGAAGCGCTCGTGCAAACGGCGTTGAACACCGTGCAAATTTTTGGCGGCTATGGTTTCATGACCGAATACGAGGTGGAACGCGCGCTGCGCGACGCCATCGGCAGCACGATTTATTCGGGCACTTCGGAGATGCAGAGGAATATTATTGCGCGCTGGCTGGGGTTATAGTGTTTTCATACGGTTATGCCATTGTGGAAACGGCGAGTCGAGGCAACACTGGCGGACGCGCGCGCCGGCGCCGCAGTCTCGTCTGGCCTTGAATTCATCGACGACTCTCTTGGCCGTTGACAAAGAACGAAGGAAATTGATATGATCAAAGCAGACGCTCAGCTTGTTCAACCAGCCGCTGCTGGAGGGTTTGGCCAGCTTGCCGGCGCTTGGGCTGCTGTGGGCAAATTTCTGAGCGTGGCGATTCAGTTCGGCCTTCTCGTTTTCCTTTCCCGCCAGTTTCAGGTGGAGAACCAGGTGTTCTACGAGAAAATTATGCCGCTGGCTTTTGGTGGTTTTTTGATGCACTATTTTTTGCCGCTGCGCTATCGTCTGCCTTTTTTTATTGTTCTCTCCTTCGGAGGAATTTATCTGGCGTTTGGCTTGCCCAATGGTTTATGGCTGGTTGGCATTGGCTTGGCGTTGATCGGTATCTGCCATCTGCCGGTGGCTTTTGTCGTTCGCGCCGGTTTACTCCTCGCCGGCGGTGTTGGTTTGGCGCTGCTGCGGATCGGCCAGATTAAAGTTGCATGGGCCGGCGCGGTTTTGCCGATTCTCGCCTCCATGTTTATGTTCCGGCTCATGATTTATTTTTATGATCTGAAGCACGGCCTCGTCCCAACAAAGCGCCTGGCGTCGACACTGGCGTATTTCTTTTTGCTGCCCAATGTCGTGTTCCCGCTTTTTCCGGTGGTGGATTACAGCACGTTTTGCCAGACTTATTATGACAGCGACCGCCAGCGGATTTACCAGAAAGGGATTTACTGGATGTTCCGCGGGGTGGTGCTGCTGATTCTGTATCGCTATGTCAATTATTATTGGGCGATTGCTGCGGACGAAGTGGTCAGCTTGCGCACGCTCATCCAATACATGATTTCGAATATGATGGTTTTGCTTCGCGTTTCCGGGCAGTTTCATTTGATTGTCGGTATGCTGCACCTGTTCGGATTCAATCTGCCGGAAACGATGCACAATTATTTTTTAGCGTCGAGTTTCACGGATTTTTGGCGCCGCGCCAATATTTATTGGAAGGATTTCATGCAGAAGGTGTTTTTCTATCCTTTCTATATCCGGCTGCGCCAGCGGGGCGAGAGCAGTGGCCTTTTTCTCGCCATGGCGCTGGTTTTTATTTTAACATGGCTTTTTCACGCTTATCAATGGTTTTGGATTAAAGGCTCTTTCTTGTTTTCCGCGCCGGACGTGTTGTATTGGTCCGGCTTTGGATTGATCGTGATTGCAAACTCGCTTTATGAGGCGAAGCACGGCAGAAAACGCATCTTAAAAAAGCCGTCGTGGAATTGGCGCGAAATCATGGTGCGGACGCTGCGTACTGTCGGCGTCTTTGCGGTCATTGCCATTCTCTGGTCTCTGTGGATCAGTCCTTCCATAGCGGACTGGCTTGCCCTGTTGTCCGGCGCCGGTGTAACTTTGCAAGGCGTCATCGTCGCTTGCTTGCTGGCAACCGGGGTGTTCTTGGTGGCCATCATTGTGTTGGAAAAATTATCCTGGCGTGATGCTGCCGCGCCAGACACCGAAGTTCCATTTTTTCGCCCCGCTCTCCTTACCGGTGTTCCCATGCTGGCTTTATGTTTGATCGGAAACCCGGATATTAACACCCACTTGGGCGAAAAAACGCCGGCGCTGGTTCGCGATCTGCAAACGGCCAGATTGAATCGCCATGATGAGGAACTATTGACGCGCGGCTACTACGAAGATATCAACCAAGCCAACCAATTCAATACCCAGCTTGGCGATATTTACATGAAACGGGCAGACAATTGGCCCACATTGCGGGAAACGCCGGCCGGCCGCTTGACCGGCGATTTTATGCGGGACGAAATCGTCCCTTCAAAGCGTATTGTTTTTCATGGCGCCCAACTCAGCACCAATCGTTGGGGGATGCGCGACAAGGAATATGAAAAAGAGAAAGCGGACCAGACTTATCGTATCGCCGTTCTCGGCGCCTCGCATGTGTTCGGCAGCGGCGTTGCCGATAATGAGACGTTCGAATGGCTTTTGGAAGAGCGCTTGAATCATGCGCGCAATGGCGAGGGGCCGGCCCGATACGAAATTTTGAATTTTGCCTCGCCGGGCTACAGCCCACTTCAGGAACTTGTGGTCCTCGAAAAGAAAGCGCTGGATTTCAAGCCGGATGCGCTCTTCTATATTGCCACGCCGCGCGAGGACATCAGTTCATTGCGCCATCTGGCGGCAACAGCGATAAAAGGGGTGGCGATGCCCTATGATTACTTGGCGGCGATCGCGCAAAAGGCGGCTATCGATTCGTCTCTGACGGAGGATCAAGCGATGAAGCGCCTCAAACCTTATGGCAACGAAATGCTCGGCTGGCTCTATGCGCGCTTCGCCGAGATTTGCCGGCAGCACAGCATTCAGCCCATTTATGTTTACACGCCGGTGGTGCATAAATTGGAAAAGGATGCGGAGCGCGATGCCTATTTTATGGGTGTTGCCCGCGAGAACGGATTTGTGATTATCGATATATCCGACGCGTATGAAAATCAAAATAAGGATTCGCTGCGCGTGGCTGAGTGGGATTGGCACCCCAACGCCGAAGGACATCGGCTGTTGGCCGACCGCCTCTATCAAACAATCCAGGAAAACCGGGAGTTACTTGATCTCGAAGGGAAGTGATTTTTTTCTTAAACAGATGAAAAAACGTAACTATTCAGTACCGCCCGGGCGCTCAAATCTGTGTACAAAAATAAATGGCGCGATATAACCAATATCAAAAATAAGCGCCCGGGCGGTGAAATAGCTGAATAGTTACGAAAAACCATATAAGGAGATTTACAGATGAACGAAATTAAAAAAATCGTGAAGGATTATATTCTGGAAGAATTTCTCCCCGGCGAGGATCCGGCGGGATTAGCCGACGAGACCCCGCTCGTCAGCGGCGGAATTCTTGATTCCATGGCTACCATTAAAATGGCGGCGTTCCTCGAGAAGAAATATGGAGTTCAAATCGAAGCACACGAAATGAACACCAAAAATTTTAACACCATCGCCAGCCTGGCGAGCCTCGTCCAAGCCAAATTGGGCGGCAAGTAGAGATTCATTTTGCGGCTGCTGGCCACTGGTTTTCACCCATAAACGGTGTTAGCAAATGCCGATTTCGCGAAATTTTACTGAAGCAGGAAATAGAAAAAGAAGGTTTATATGAGCAAAGTAGACGCTAACCTCACCTCGCCAACTTCTTCTGGATGGCTCAGGACGCTCTTTGGCGATTGGATGGGTGCGGCTAAGTTTTTGAGCCTGGCTATTCAAGTCGGCCTTCTTGTTCTCGTTGTCCGCCAGTTTCAGTTGGAAAATCGGGTGTTCTACGAGAAAATCATGCCGTTGGCTTTTGGCGGTTTCCTGATTCATTATTTTTTGCCTCAGCGCTATCGGTTGCCATTTTTCATCGTGCTTTCGGTGGTGGGAATTTATGCGGCTCTGGGTTTTCCCAACAGCCTCTGGTTGATTGGCCTCGGCCTGCTGCTCATCGGCATTTGCCATCTGCCGGCTTCGCTTGCTGTTCGCGTCACGCTGCTGCTTGCCATGGCCGCCATGTTGGTTGTGCTGCGTCTGGGCCAGATCAAAGTTGCGTGGGCCGGCGTCGTTTTGCCGATCCTGGCTTCCATGTTCATGTTCCGGCTCATGGTTTATCTTTACGATCTCAAACATCAAAAAGGCAAAACCAGCCTGCCACATGCGCTGGCGTATTTTTTTATGCTGCCGAACGTGGTGTTCCCGCTCTTTCCGGTGGTGGATTACAGCACGTTTTGCCGAACCTATTACGACTCTGACCGCCATCAGATTTACCAAAAGGGCATCAATTTGCTGCTGCTGGGAATCATCCAACTGATGTTTTATCGCGCGATCAATTATTATTGGATGCTTCCCCCTGAAGACGTGAAGAGTTTGAGTGATTTGGCGCAATACATGACGGCGAATTATTTGCTGATCCTGTGGCTGATCGGACTGTTCACTCTCGTTGTCGGCATGTTGCATTTGTTTGGCTTCAATTTGCCGAAACCGATGCAGCGGTTTTTTCTGGCGGCCAGCTTTACGGATTTTTGGCGCCGGGCCAACGTTTACTGGAAAGACTTTATGCAGAAAGTCTTTTTCTATCCGCTTTATTTCCGTTTGCGCAAATTGGGCGCCACCAGCCGCCTGCTCCTTGCGCTGGCGGTTGTTTTTGTGTGTACCTGGTTCTTTCATGCGTACCAGTGGTTTTGGATCCGCGGCTCGTTTCTCTTTTCTGCGCCGGATATGCTGTTTTGGGCGATCTTTGGCGTCTTGGTGATTGCCAACTCGATTCTTGAAAACAAACGTGGTCGCCAACAAGCGTTGGGACAACGCGCACT
Organism: bacterium; assembly: GCA_022072515.1. GTDB lineage: Bacteria > Zhuqueibacterota > Zhuqueibacteria > Zhuqueibacterales > Zhuqueibacteraceae > Zhuqueibacter. Next base: position 34,486 of record JAJVHT010000069.1, on the reverse strand, counting down.
GGCGTTTACCGAAATCGTTGTTCTCGCATTGCGCGTGATGGGACTTTTTTTTATCGTCACGGTGCTGTGGTCGCTTTGGACAAGCACTTCCGTAGCCGACTGGGTGGCGTTGTGGTCCAATGCCAACATCACGCTGGACGCGCTGATTAAGTTTATTCCCATCTTGGCGCTGGCGTTTGGCGTGTTTTTAACGGCCGCCTATCTGTTTGAAAAAACGCCCCAACGCGCCGCGGCCAATAGCGGATTCTTTCCATTCTTGAGAACGGCGGCAGTGACCAGTGCTGTAAGCCTTTTTCTTTTCTTGTCCGGGAAACCGGCGGCCTTGGCGTCATTCGACAATAGAACGCAGGAAATCATCCGCGATCTGCAAACGGCGCGGCTGAATCAGCACGAGGTTGAATTGCTCACGCGCGGTTATTATGAAAATCTCAACGCGGCCAATCAATTCAACAGCCAGCTTTGGGAACTGGATATGAAAAAATCGGATGATTGGCCGATGATCCAGGAAACCGCCGCCGGGCGCGGCACCGGCGATTTTATGCGGTTGGAGTTGGTTCCTTCAACCAGTCTCATTTTTCATAACGCCAAAGTGACGATCAATCGCTGGGGATTTCGCGATCAGGATTATGAGCAAAAGAAACCTCACGGCGTCTATCGGATCGCCGTGTTGGGTGCTTCCGGACCTTTTGGCAGCGGTGTTTCTGACGATGAAATCTTCGAAGCCATTTTGGAAGCGCGCCTAAATCGGGAAAACGGCGGCAAGCCGTCTGTCAAATATGAATTGTTGAATTTTTCAGTGCCGGGTTATTGCACAATTCGCCAGCTCCTCTTGTTGGAAAAAAAGGTTGTGGCGTTTGAACCGGACGCCGTTTTCTTGTGTGCCACGCCGCGTGATGAAATCAGCCTGGCGCGGCATCTTACCCATGTGGTGAAAGATGGCGGCGACGTGCCGTTTGATTTTTTGCGCACGATCGTGCAAAAGGCCGAAGTCAACAAAGATATGTCGTTTGAGCAAATCTTCACCCGCCTCAAAGAGTTTGGTGATGAGGCGCTGGCGGAAGCCTTTCCGCGTTTTGCCCAAATTTGCCGGGAGCATGGCATTCTTCCGGTTTATGTGCTGACACCGGTGGTTACGCCGGCGGCGGAAAAACTCAAACGCGATGCGAAATTAAGCACGCGCTTTATGAATTTGGCCCAAGCCGCAGGATTTGCGATCGTCAATCTTTCCTCTGCTTTTGACGGCCATGCGGCGGAAGAGTTGCGCGTTAAGGAGTGGGATTTGCATCCGAACGCGAAGGGACATCAACTCCTGGCCGATCGGCTTTATGAAACGCTGCGCGAAAATAGCAGAATTCTTCTCGCGACGAAGTAATTTTGTGAACAGGAAAAGCCAATGGCAAAAACTGAAACTCAGCTCGCACAGAAAACTACAGTCTCCATTCCCCGGATACTGCCGATTTATGCGTTCGTGGCCGGCGGCGCGATAACCGCGCTTGCCGCAGGCGCAGATTTGATCGGCATCGCCGGCCTGTTTGGCAAAAATGGTGATTGGCAAAGCAAACTCATGCTGAGCGGCCTTGTTATTGCGGCCATCGGCGCGGCGCTGGATCTCACGTTCGGTCAACGCGGCTTACTCGCGTGGCTTAAACCCATTGTGCTCGACTGGCCGGGTTTGTTCAAATTCTTGACCATCGCCGCGCAGTTGGGTTTACTGCTGGTGATCATGCGCACATGTTATTTGGAGCACAATGCGTTTTATGAAAAAGTGATGCCCCTGGTGTTCTACGGATTTATCATTCATCATCTGTTGCCGCGTCCGTATCGATTAACTTTTTTTATCGTCCTGTCGCTGGCCGCGTTTTTAAGTGTATTGGGCTTTGCCGACAGCGCCTGGTTAATTGGGCTTAGCCTTCTATTGATCGGCATCTGCCATCTGCCGATCGCCTTTGCGGCGCGAGTGGCGATTTTGTTGATTGCTGCCGGCGCGCTGACAGCGGCGCGCTTTGGATATATGCCGGTTCCCTGGACAAAAGCCCTGTGGCCGATTCTCGCTTCGATGCTGATGTTTCGGTTGATTATTTATCTTTATGATCTCAAGCATAATCAAGTCCCGCCGGACAAAGCGGGTTTTGCCCACACGCTCTCGTATTTCTTTTTGCTGCCCAATGTGGCCTTTCCGCTGTTTCCGGTGGTGGATTATAGCACGTTTTGCCAAACCTATTATGATGATGACGATTATCGTATTTATCAAACCGGCATAAAATGGATGTTTTGGGGGGTCGTGCATCTGCTGATCTATCGCTACATTAATTATTACTGGATTATCAGTCCCGAAAAAGTGCACGACACCGGTACGCTGGTACAATACCTGGTTACGAATTATGCGCTGATTATCCGGATCTCCGGCCAGTTTCATCTCATTATCGGTATTTTGCATCTGTTTGGCTTTAATCTGCTGCGGATCATGGATCTCTATTTTCTTTCCACCGGCTTCACGGATTACTGGCGGCGTGTCAATGTCTACTGGAAAGAGTTTATCCAAAAATTGTTTTTCTATCCGGCCTATTGTCGGATGCGAAAAGCGGGCAATATGACCAAACTCGTGGTGGCGACTACGTGGGGTTTTCTGATCACCTGGTTCTTCCACGCTTACCAATGGTTTTGGATTCGTGGCGCATTCCTGCTTTCCCTGCCGGATATTTTGTTTTGGCTGGGCATCGGTTTGTTGGTACTGACCAATTCCATATACGAAACGAAATATGGACGTAAGCGGGTTTTGGTGAAAGGCAAAGCCACCTTGAAGGAAATCGCCTCCAAAACCCTGCGGGCCGCAGGTGTTTTTGTGGTGATGTCACTGCTCTGGTCGCTCTGGATCAGCCCGTCCCTGGCAGAATGGATCGATCTCATATCAAACACCGAAGTAAGCTTGCCGGAGTTGGGGATGACGCTCCTGTTGATCATCGCTGGGATTGGCAGCGCGATGCTGGTAAATGAAAAATGGTCGGCACGGTCAACCGCAGCGCCAAAATCGCGATTAGCTTTTTTTCGGTTTGCCCTGCCGACCGCGGCGGCAATCTTGTTGCTTTATTTTTTGGCGCAACCAGCTTATGCCTTCCGGCTCGGCGCCAAGGCGAGTGACTTTATTGCGGAACTGAAGATGGATCGCCTCAATGATCGGGACGCTGTCTTGCTCGAGCGCGGATACTACGAACAGCTCTACAACGTCCATTCGTTTAATTCGCAGCTTTGGGAGCTTTACGCCAAAAAGCCGGATGATTGGAAGCCACTGACGGAAACCGATGCCGTGCGCAAGACCGACGATCTGATGAAGTATGAGATTGTGCCTTCGTACGTAGGCTCTTTGTTGGACGTGCCGTTCAAAGCGAATCGTTGGGGCATGCGGGATGATGACTACGAACAAACGCCGCCCCCCAATACGTATCGCATTGCCTTGCTGGGCGCCTCGGTGATAATGGGCTCGGGGGTGGTACACGAAGAAACATTTGAGCATCTCTTGGAGCAACGCTTGAATCGCGAGCATGCAAAAGGGAAATACGACAAATATGAGATTCTCAATTTCAGCGTGGGCGGTTATCACATCATCCAACAGTTGATGCTCCTGGAAAATAAAGTTTTGGCCTTCCAGCCGAACGCGATATTTTGTTTTGCGCATACACGTGATGAAAACCGCACCTCCGGTTATCTCGGGGAGATCGCCGATTTGGAGATTCCATACGGTGAGCTGCGGGAAATCATGCAACGCGCCGGTCTCACCAAAAAAATGAAACATAAAAAGACCTTGCAGCTTCTCGAGCCTTTTAAATACGAAATTATGTCGTGGGCTTACAGCCGCATGGTGCGGATTTGCCGGGAACGAAATATTCTCCCCATCTGGATTTGCCTGCCTTCGGCGACGGGGCGAAATGATTCCATCTATGCCACCGAGCTGGTTCGGGTCGCGACGGAGGCGGGGTTCGGCGTTTTAAATATGACGGATGTCTACGACAGCGAAGCAGGCGCCTATTTGCAAGTGGCGCCGTGGGACACGCATCCCAATGCGAAAGGACATCGGCTGATCGCCAACCGCCTGTATGCTGAACTACAAATAATGGACAAAACAATTCCCTTTGCCTTTTCCGTGGCGAAGTAATTTCAGGTAAACGCTTCATGATGGAAGTTTGGAATTTAAAAAAGCTGCTTTCGCTTTATGCCTTGGTAGGCGGGCTCGCGATCGCGCTGCTTGCGGCGGGCGCGGATTTGATCGGCTTCGCCAGCCTGCTCGGTGAAAATGGTGCCTGGCGAAACCATTTTTTTCTGCTGGGCCTGGTGATAGCGGCTATTGGCGTAACAACAGATTTCGCGTTCGGCGAACGTCTTTTGTTCGCGTGGCTCAGGCCCATCGTGCGGGACTGGCAGGGTTTGGCGAAATTTGCGAGTCTCATTGCGCAGTTGGGCTTGCTCACCGTGATCATGCGGCTGTGTTATTTGGAGCATCATGCGTTTTACCATCAAGTGATGAGCTTGACCTTTTATGGTTTTATCATTCACCATTTGTTGCCGCGCGCATGGCGATTGCATTTTTTTATTTTGCTTTCTTTAGCCGGCCTCCTCAGTGTTTTCGGTTTTGCCGATAGTGCGTGGTTGCTCGGCATCAGCCTTGTGCTAATCGGAATCTGTCATGCGCCGATTCCATTTTGGGCGCGTGTGACGATTCTGCTCGCTGCCGGCGGATTTTTGACCGCGGCGCGCTTCGGTTATGTGGCGGTGCCGTGGACGAAAGCCATCTGGCCGATTTTGGCTTCGATGTTTATGTTTCGCTTCATCATTTATCTTTATGATTTCAAACACCACAAGGCGCCTGTTGGCTTGGTCAACACGCTCTCATATTTTTTCCTGCTGCCCAATGTCGCCTTTCCACTTTTTCCCGTGGTGGATTACAGCGCGTTTCGCCGAACTTATTATAATGAAGATGAATATCGAATTTACCAAACCGGAATAAAATGGATGTTGTGGGGGGTGTTGCATCTTCTGCTCTATCGTTACATCAATTACTACTGGGTTATCGGCCCGGAAAAAGTGCACAGCACGTACACTTTAGTGCAATATATGGTTTCAAATTATTTACTCATTTTGCGGCTGACGGGTCAGTTTCATTTAGTCGTGGGGATTTTGCACTTGTTTGGATTCAATCTGCCGCGCATAATGGATGTTTTTCTGCTGTCCACCGGTTTCACCGATTATTGGCGCCGTGTTAATGTCTACTGGAAAGACTTTATCCAAAAAGTTTTTTATTATCCGGCTTATTTTCGGATGCGAAAAGTGGGCAACACAGCCAAGCTTGTGGTGGCGACCCTTTTGGGTTTTCTGGTCACGTGGTTTTTTCACGCCTACCAGTGGTTTTGGATTCGTGGCGCGTTTATGCTTTCTTTGCCCGATATTTTATTTTGGCTGTGCATGGGTTTGTTGGTGCTGACCAATTCCCTTTACGAAGCGCAATATGGACGCAAGCGGGCTTTGGTGAAAGGCGCGGCCACGTTGAGAGAAATCGCCTCCAAAACCCTGCGGGCAACCGGCGTTTTTGTCGTGATATCGCTGCTGTGGTCGCTCTGGATCAGTCCGTCCGTGTCGGAGTGGTTTGACCTGTTAAAAAGCGCCGAAGTGACATTGCCGGAGCTGGCAATCACGCTCTTGGTGGTTATTGCCGGGCTTGGCAGTGCGATGTTGGTGTATGAAAAATCGTTGCAACCCTCAGCCGCAAACCCGCACGGCGGCGCCCCGGCATTTTTCCGTTTCGCCGCCCCCACTGCCGCTGCGATTCTGATTCTCTATTTTTTGGCGCAGCCCACTTATGCCTTCCGGCTCGGGGCCAGCGCCAGCGATTTAATCGCTGATCTGAAAACGGATCGGCTCAATGAGCGCGACGCGGCTTTGCTGGAAAGAGGCTATTACGAAAATCTCACCAACGTCAGCACCTTCAACTCGCAGCTTTGGGAGCTGTACATGCAGAAGCCGGATGATTGGATTCCGCTCGAGGAAACCAGCGCCGTCCGCCAGACGCATGACTTCCGAAAATACGAGTTGGTGCCGCTATTGAATGGCACGGTCAAGCATGCCCCGTTTATCACCAATCGTTGGGGCATGCGGGATGATGATTACGAGCAAATGCCGCCGGCCAACACTTACCGCATTGCGATGATCGGCGCCTCGGTGGCGCAAGGTTCCGGCGTGTTGCACGAAGAGTCGTTCGAGTATCTTGTCGAGAAACGCTTGAACCAAGAACCGCGCGGCGGGAAATACGCCAAATATGAGATTCTCAACTTTGCGGTCGGCGGCTATAACATTCTCCAACAACTTGCGGCTTTGGAAAACAAAGTTTTTGATTTCAAGCCGGACATGTTGTTTTGCATGAGCCACACACGTGACGAAGATCGGCTATTTAAATTTCTTTTGGAAACGCCCTTCCAGGCGATTCCTTATGAGGGCGTGCGGCAAATTATGCGCACGGCTGGCGTCACCGCCGACATGAAAACAAATCGGGCCGCCAAGTTGCTCGAACCTTACAATGGCGAGATCATGTCATGGGCGTACCAACGCATCGTCGAAAATTGCCGCGCGCGCGGCGTGGTGCCGGTTTGGATTTGTTTGCCTTCGGAACCCGGGCTGAAAGATACCAAACGCGCGGCCAGCCTTGCGGCCGTGGCGGCAGAAGCGGGTTTTATTGTGTTGAATTTGATCGATGCTTACGACAGCGCGCCTGGTGCTTATTTGCAGGTGACGCCATGGGATAAACATCCGAATGCCAAAGGCCACCGGCTGATAGCCAACCGGATTTATGCCGCGCTGCTCGAGAATCAGGATAAAATTCCGCTCGGATTCTCTGGCGCGGCGAAGTTGTCCGCGTCCAAAGCTGAGTGATAAAATCAAAGCCACCATGCAGTGCCGCCCGGGCGGTGAAACAGCTGAATTGTTGCAAATCAAAAGTAATTGAAAAAATATTCTCTCATTGCCAAAAGGAGATCGCATGACCGAAGCCACCAAAGCCACTGTGAAAGATTATATTCTGCGTGAATTTCTCCCGGGTGAGAACCCGGCGGCGCTGACTGACTCCACGCCGCTGATCAGCGGCGGCATTCTGGATTCACTTTCCACCTTGAAATTGGTGACATTTCTTGAAGAAAAATTCGGCGTTCAAATCGAAGCCCATGAAGCCGATGTCGAGCATCTCGACACCATCACCAATATTGCGGCGTTGGTGCACGCCAAAAAGGCATGAATATTCTCCACATCAATCTGGCCGACCAAATGCGCGGCGCCGCCAAGGCGGCATTCCGCCTGCACAAGGCCCAGATGAAAGCAGGGCAAGCTTCTCACATGCTGGTCGGTTACAAAAAAAAGAATCGGCCGGAAATTGTGATGCTGCCGGCGCGAGAAACGGCGTGGCAGAATAATTTTTTCCATTTTGTCAATCGCTTCGAAGAACGCACCGGCCTGCAATACTTGTGGCAACCGTGGAAAAAACAATTTCTCCGGCATCCGTTGACGCGACAGGCCGAGGCGATCAATTTGCATAATATTCACAGCGGCTATTTTTCGCACACGATTTTGCCGGCGCTAAGCCGGATGGCGCCAGTGGTTTGGACGCTCCATGATCTGTGGAGCATCACCGGCCATTGCAGTTATCCCTATCTGCACGATTGTGAACGCTGGAAAAGCGGTTGTGGCCGCTGCCCGGCCTTGGCGGATTATCCGCCGCTTTCCATTGACACCACGGCGTTATTGTGGCGCATCAAAGCCCGCGTGTATCAGCATTCCGATATAGCGCTGGTGACGCCATCGCGCTGGATGGCGGGCTTGATCCGGCACAGTCCGCTGCTTAAAAAATTTGAGCTCCACTGCATTCCGCATGGATTGGATACAAAAGTTTTCAAGCCGGTGCCCAAGCTCGCCGCCCGCGAGCAGCTTGGCCTGCCGCCCGCCGCTGAAATTGTTTTGTTTTCGGCATTTGATTTATTTCAAGCGCGCAAAGGCGGCGTGTATCTCTTTGAAGCGATGCAGCGCTTGGTTGAAGAAGGCAGAAAAAATTTACTGCTGCTCACCATGGGCAGTGAGCGCGTTGAGTTCAGCGGCACGTATAAATTTCCGGTCCATCATCTCGGTTTGCTGCAAGACGAAAAAGCCATGGCGTTGAGTTACAGCGCCGCCGATCTGTATGCCGGTCCCTCATTGGCGGAAGCATTCGGACTGGTGTATATGGAAGCCATGGCTTGCGCTACACCGGTGCTGGCATTTGATTGCACGGCCGTCCCGGAAGTGGTGCGGCATATGGAAACCGGCTATTTGGCGCGCCTTAAAGACGGCGAGGATTTGCTGAATGGCCTGCGGCTGCTGCTAAATGACGAAACCCTGCGGGAAAAATTGGGCCGGCAATGCCGGGAAATTGTCGAGCAAGAATATACGCTCACGTTGCAAGCGCAACGTTACGTGGAATTATATCAACATTTGATTGACCGGCGTCGCGGCGGTTTTCGAAACAACGCCAGTAGGAATGGCTCCATCTCTGAACGCCCGGCGGCATACGTTTCTGAATAAAAATTGTACGCTATCCAAGCCAAGACGAAATGCAACAAATCGGTGTTACGATGATCAGCAAAAAAAAGTCCAAGCCGGAGGTTCCCGCAGATCCGCAGGGTGAAAGGGCTTATGGCCTCGATTGTGAGCTTTCGTCGCGCCTCAATCCGCATGAAACCCTGGTGGTATCCGGTTTTTGGCGCAGCGGCACCACCTGGTTGGAAGAAGCGTTGCGAGAAATTCTCGAGGCCAAAACGCTTTTTGAGCCGTTGGATCCGTTGGCGGATGATATGCAAGCCGTGCTCGCTCACGATGGCGTCGCCACAAAGAAGTTTGAATTTTTACGGCTGTATATGCCGTATTGCAACGCCGGCACGCTGCACGGTCACCCGCTGTACGACGTGTTTTACAGGGCGCTGCGTTCCGAATCGCGTGGCGCCTGGGTGCGAAGATTTAGAAAAGGCCTGGAAGAAAGTTATCGTTCGCGGTTGGTGGTGAAATTCGTTACGGCCCAGCTTTGCCTGCGCGCGGCGCAAAACACTTTTGACATGCCGGTGCTGCATGTCTACCGCGATCCGCGCGCCGTCGTGGCCAGCATCAAAAAGACGCGCTGGCACTGGCTGTTCGATCATCTCGTTTTGCGCAAACATTTATTGCGCGAGCGCGACGGCCGCGACGATTTTTTCGGCCAGTGGCGTGAGGAGATTCTCGACTACGATCGGCAACATCCCATTGCGCGCGTGGCTGCGTATTGGGCCCTGACGGAAAAATTTTTGGAACACAGTTATGCGGATTATCGCGGGCGGACGGTTTTTGTGAGCTATGAGAAACTGGCGCAGCAACGGGAAACCATTTTTGCGGCGCTTCTCGCGCAGCTCGGCCTCCGGCCGGCACAGGAAAATTTTCGAGTCTTGGGCGATGACAGCACCACCACTTCGGACGCGCAGCGCGGCGCTTCCGTCGGAGAGCGCCTTGCCGGATGGAAAAAATTTCTCACAGCGCCGGAAATTGCCGTGATTGAATCCATCGTCCAACGTTTTGACCTGGAAGACCGGCTCGTGAATGCGACAGAGGCAAATAATCTTTGGAGACAATAACGCATGTGGATTTTTTGCTGCGGCATGCAGCGCTCCGGCTCGACCCTGCAGTTTCAAATTACCGCCCAACTCGTTGAAGCTGCCGGTTTGGGCAAGCGCGTGGAGTGGGTGAAGCCGGAACTTTTCGGCAAGCTGCGCAAAGCCCTCGCCGATGAACCGGGCTGGAAAGTTTTCAAGATGCACGTGTGTACGGATAAAATGGCGGATGAATTTCACCGCCAAAATGCCATGGGCGTTTATGTTTATCGTGATCTGCGCGACGTGATGGTCTCGATGATACGAAAATACGACACGACTTTCGAAACGCTGTTAGACGGCGGATTTGTGGATGATTGTCTTTTGCATTATCAACGCTGGACGTCTTTGCCGCGCGTATTAGTTTCAAAATATGAAACGATGATGGCCGATTTGGCAAACGAAGTTGAGCGCATCGCGGCCCACCTCGGCATCACCTTGCGCGCGGAACAATACCGGCAGATTGCGGCAGAACACAATATGGCACAGCAAAAACAGCGCATTGAAGCAGCAAAAAAAGATGGCAACCTTCGCCGTGGTGTTGTTGACAGCGTGCGCTTTGATCCATACACCAACTTGCACACCAATCATATTCACGAAGGTGAAATTGGCGGCTGGCAGGCCGCTTTGGCGCCCGAGCAAGTCGCCCGCCTGGAAGCTCAGGCCGGCAATTGGCTGCGGGCGCACGGTTATGAGTGATGACGGTTAATTCGTAAAACGTTTACGCCTGACGTTTTACGTATTACAATTTAAATAAAATACGTGAGGAGAAGCATGATAAAAGTTTTGGTGACGGGTGGTGCGGGTTATGTCGGCTCCGTTTTAATTCCGGAACTGCTGCATAAAGGTTATTACGTCAAAGTGCTCGACAACTTGATGTATAACTCGATGAGTTTGTTGCCTTATTTCGTCGACGATCGTTTTGAGTTTATTAAAGGGGACGTTCGCGATGAAAAAGCCGTGCAACAGGCGTTAAAGGACGCCGATTACATCATTCACCTGGCGGCCATCGTCGGCGCGCCGGCGTGCCAGCGCGATGCGAGACTTGCGGAGGAGGTAAACTATAATGGCACCGTCAATCTTCACAAGCTGCGCAGCCGTTCCCAAGGGATGATTTATGCCTCCACCGGCAGCAATTATGGGGCGGTGGAAAATGGTGTCTGCACGGAGGAAACGCCGCTCAATCCGCTTTCCGTTTACGGCGTCACCAAAACCAACGCCGAGAAGCTATTGCTGGATTCCGGCAACGTTGTGGCGTACCGCTTTGCGACGGCGTTTGGGCTGTCGCCGCGTTTGCGCCTCGATCTGTTGATTAATGATTTCGCTTTTCAAGCGGTGAAGAATGGCAGCATTATCATCTATGAAAAACATTTCAAGCGCACGTTCATTCACGTCCGCGACATGGCGAGAAGTTTTTTGTTCGCGCTGGAGAATTACGCCCAACTGCGGGGCGAGGTTTATAATGTCGGCTCTGAGACGATGAATTTTACCAAGGAAGAAATCGCACTCAAGATCAAAGACAAAGTGAATTACTTTTTGTATTTCGCCGACTTCGGTGCCGACCCCGATCAAAGAAATTATGAGGTTTCGTATGAAAAAATCAGAGCGAAAGGATTTGAAACCACCATCGCCATCGAAAAAGGCCTTGACGAGTTGATCAAAGCCTATCGGACGATTTCTTTGATTCGGCCGTTTTCGAATGTGGATTGAATTATATTCGTTTAGAATGATAATTGTAGTTATTGCGAGGAGCGCAGCGACGAAGCAATCTGAGGAATGGGGTTTTTGGGCGGTTGCGACCGATTGCTTCGCTTTGCTCGCAATAGCTGTAATCAAGTGATTCTAAATGATTATAATAAAATGCAGCGGCTATGACAGCAAAACTGTCTGTCCTGGCCATTTTCAAAATCATTAACGACATGGAGAGTCACTATGAAACGCATTTTTTTTCTCGCAGGGATTCTGGCGATGCTTCTCGGAATAATCTCCTGCGGCAGCGAGAAGTCAGTTGAGCTGACATCTCCCGATACGTCCGGACTGAAAAAAGCCGGCGCCCAGTCGTATTCCGATTATCAAGGCGTCGCGGCGCCAGCAGTGTCCAACGAGGTGGTTTCACAGCAGCAGATTACGGCTCCTGCGAATTTCACCGTCTATACGGATGAGGCGAGTTTCACGACGCGGAATTCGACTATGCAACTGGCGACTTTCAATAATACCCATGTGCCGCCGAATTCGATAGGGTTTAGCCGGGCGATCAACAGCAATACCAATAACGAGAGTTATTCGCCGGGCGCCATTCCGGACGGAATCTCAGTCGAAGCGCTGGGGAGTGAGGTCAATGTCGTGCTCACCACGGGCTTTTTAGGCCTTCCCAGCACAGTCGTCGGCCCTAACTTTTTTGCCGCCGATATGAACATAAAATTCAACCCCGCCGTCGACCTGATTGGAATGCAGTTGTATGACCCCTTCGGGCCGGCGCTTATGGCGATCGATTTTTTTGCGCCGGGGGATGTCTATATCGGAACCATCAGCGGCATATTGACGGGCACGACGGTTCCGAGCTTCCTGGGTATAAGAGCGTCGGGAATAACGGTTTCCCGTATGCGTTTCCGCCAAATCGCCGGCGGTGGCGGCGAGCTGGTGGATAACATTCGCTATGGCTTGGGCAATTGATGATTGAGCCGTAGGTCGCTTCCATTTTGGCATTACAACGGTCATTGCGACGAAGCAACCCGGTAATGATACTCTTGTAGCGGCAGCGGCGGTCGGAGTGCTTCGCTGCGCTCGCAATGACACTAGAGCAGAATAATTCGAAAGGTTGAAACATGTCATTTTGGAAAAACAAAAAAGTCGTCGTCACCGGCGGGGCGGGTTTTCTCGGCGCTCCGGTTGTCGAAATTTTGCGCGAACGCGGCGCCGAAGTGTTTGTGCCGCGCCGGCGCGATTATAATTTGATCCATCTCGAAGACGGTTTGCGATGTTTTGCCGAGCACCGCCCGGAGATGGTGATTCATTCGGCGGCCTTTTACGGCGGCATTTGGATCAATCAAATGTACCCGGCAAAAATTTATTATGAGAATTTAATGATGGCCACGAATGTCATCGAGGCCTGCCGGTTGAGCGGCGTGCAAAAATTCGTCGGCGTCGGCACCGCCTGCTCCTATCCGGGCTATTTGACCGGCGAGTTGCAAGAGGATGATTTGTGGAACGGCCAGGCGCACGAGACCGTGCGCAACTACGGCGCCGTCAAGAAAATGATGCAGCTCCAATGCTGGGCTTATAAAAAGCAATACGGCTTCAACGGCATTCACGTGATTCTGACGAATCTGTACGGCCCCGGCGATTCGTACAATCCCGACCGCTCGCATGTGGTGGCCGCGCTCATTCGCAAATTCGTCGAAGCCAGGCAAAACCGCGATGCGGCGGTGGAGGTCTGGGGCACCGGCCGGCCGATTCGGGAATTTCTCTACATCAACGATGCCGCCGAAGCGATCGTCCGCGCCGCGGCAATGTATGATGACGTCGAGCCGGTCAACATCGGCACCGGCATCGGCACCAGCATTCGCGAGTTGGCGGAGACGATTCAAGAAGTTTCCGGCTTTGCCGGCAATTTGACCTGGAACACGGAAAAACCGGACGGCCAAATGAAAAAAATTCTCGATGTCCGCAAGATGAAAGCCGCGTTGCAATGGCAGCCGCCGACTTCTTTGCGTACGGGATTGGAAAAAACCATTCACTGGTATGTGGCCAACAAAAATGCCGCTGATGCGAGAGAATAGGAGATGAACGTGAGCGACAGTGTGACCGCGCCCAATCTTGACAACGAATTCAATGCGAAGGTGCAGGCGCTGACCGGCCTGATGCCGAACAACGAAATTCTCGAGAACGATGTGATCATTGTCGGCTATATGAAGTCGGGATCCACCTGGTTTCGCAACCTCGTGGCCGGTGTGATTTACGGCTTGGACCCGGAGCTGGCGCCCTATAAGCTCGTGTGGGATCTCGTTCCGAATTACGGACCGAAACGACCCTATTTCAAGCGCTATCGCACGCCGATGTTTTTCAAATCGCACGATTTGCCGCAGCCGAATTTCAAGCGCGTCGTTTACTTGATTCGTGATGGGCGTGACGTCATGGTTTCTTATTTCCATCACTTCAAAGCGATGGAAGGCAAGGAAGTTGATTTGATGAAAATCGTGAAAGGCAAGGTCGGCGTACCCGCCGTTTGTAAATGGCACCAGCATGTTGAAGCCTGGCTGTCCAATCCTTATGCCGCGCAGATGCTCACTCTCAAGTACGAAGATTTAAAAAATGATCCGGTTCACGCGCTGCGGCAATTTTGCGGATTTGCCGGCGTGGAACGGGATGATGCCTTTTTGCAGCGCATTGCCGATAAAGCTTCTTTTGAAAATATGCGGCAAAAAGAAGCGGCAAACGGCATGGGCTTGCTGGCCTGGCCGAAAGACAAAGCCTTTGTCCGGCGCGGGCAAATCGGCAGCCACAAAGATGAAATGCCGCCGGAAGTTTTAGACGTGTTTATGCATGAAGCCGGTGAGACGCTCGGAAAATTAGGTTATCGGTGATGAGAAAAATTGCGCACATTATCAATCCCGTGATTGTGGCGCCGGCGTCGGATCTTTTTGTCGCCCAGCCGATTACTTTTGCGACCATGAAACTTGCCGCCGAGTTTGCGCGCGGACAAGTCGAGGTCAAATTTTTTTCGGCGCAATATCCTGAAGACCGCGCCTTGGTTCCGAACGATTTTCAGTTGACGCCCGATCTCGAGCGCTCCGTGCTCGATCTTGGTGATTTTCCGAAAAGGCGCAAACTGCCGTTGCTGGCGGATATTCTGGATCGCCTTTATGACGCGGCGGACGCGGAATATTTCATTTTCACCAATGTCGATATCGCTGTGATGCCGCATTTTTATACGGCGGTGAATGCGTTTATTGAAGCCGGCCGGGATGCTTTCGTAATCAATCGCCGCACCATTGAGCGCAAGTATACGGCCATCAGCCAGATTACGCTGATGTATGCCGAGATGGGCGAACCGCATGAAGGCCACGATTGTTTTGTATTTCGGCGCGAGGTTTATCCGCAATACCGGCTCGGCGCCGTCTGCACCGGCGTTTGGTATGTCGGGCGCGTGCTTCTGTGGAATTTAGCCGGTCACGCGCGGAAATTTCGCGAATACAAAAACAAGCATCTGACTTTTCATTTGGGCAACGATCGCGCCTTCGTTAAAGATGAAAACTTTGCCTTTTTTGACCATAACAAAAAGGCCGCCTTGAAGATTCGGGATGAGTTGCAGCAAAATGGCGACACCGCCAGGTGGGATAAAATTTTTTGGCGTTATCCACTCGTCGATTTCGAAGCCGCGCCCAATGAATGACGCCCTAAGACGGCCCTTGCGGCAGAGACGGATAAACTGAATTTGCGAGGCGATAAAGAGAGTCTATGAATATTCTGCACATCAATTTGGCTGATCAAGCCCGCGGCGCAGCAATGGCCGGATTGCGTTTGCACAAAGCGCAGATCAAATTAGGGCATGCGTCCAAAATGCTGGTCGGTTACAAACGCAAAAATCGCCCCGAGATCGCGATGCTGCCGGCCAGAAACACGCGTTGGCAGAAAGGCCTGCATCGTTTTGTCAATCGTTGGGAAACGCGCACCGGCCTGCAGTATTTGTGGCAGCCGTGGAAAAAACAATTTCTTCGGCATCCCTTTACGCAGCAGGCCGAGATCGTCAATTTGCACAATCTGCACAGCGGTTTTTTTTCGCATACGATTTTCCCCAAGCTGAGCCAGCAGGCGCCGCTGGTGTGGACGTTGCATGATTTGTGGGCCATTACGGGCCACTGCTGTTATCCTTACATGCTGGGCTGTGAACGCTGGCAAACCGGCTGCGGCAAATGTCCGGCGTTATCCGTGCATCCGGCGATTGCCGTTGACACCACCGCTTTTCTTTGGCGCATTAAGTCGCGGGTCTATCAACGTTCGGATATGGCGATCGTCACGCCGTCGGAGTGGATGGCGGATATAGCCCGGCGCAGCCCGTTGCTCAGCCAGTTTGAAATTCATTGCATTCCGCACGGGCTCGACACGAAAACGTTCAAGCCGACTTCCCAAAAGGTGGCGCGCGAAACGCTCGGCATCCCGCTCGACGTTAAAGTGATTCTGTTCTCGGCGTTCGAGGTTTTTCATGACCGGAAAGGCAGTGTTTATCTTTTCGAGGCGCTGCAACGGTTGATTGATGAAGGCCGCAAAGATTTTCTTCTGGTCACTGTCGGCAGTGATCGCCTTAACCTGGAGGCAAAGTATAAATTTCCCATTCATAATGTGGGATTGATTAAAGATGAAAAATTGATGGCGCTCAGTTATAATGCGGCGGATTTGTACGCCGGGCCGTCGTTGGCGGAAGCTTTCGGTTTGGTGTATATGGAGGCGATGGCCTGCGCCACGCCGGTTGTTGCCTTCGATTGCACCGCCGTTCCGGAAGTTGTGCGGCATATGGAAACCGGATATTTGGCCAGGCTTAAAGATATCGACGATCTAACGCACGGGCTGCGTTTGCTGCTCGATGATGACGTATTGCGGGAAAAATTAAGCCGGCAAAGCCGCGAGTGCGTGGAGCGCGAATATACTCTGGAGCGGCAGGCGCAGCGCTATGTCGAGTTGTATGAACACGTCATTGCGCGACGCGCCGGCGCGACGCTAAAATCAAAATCATTATTCTGAGGTAATTATTCAGCTATTTCACCGCCCGGGCGCTAATTTTTGCGATTTATGATATCGCGCCAATTTATTTTTGCACGCAGATTCGAGCGCCCGGGCGGTACTGAATAGTTACATCCTAACAAGGAACGGCAACATGTGGATTTTTTGCTGCGGCATGCCGCGTTCGGGCTCGACTTTGCATTTCCAAATAGCCGCCCAAATCGTTGAAGAAGCCGGTTTGGGCAAGCGCGTCGAATGGGTAAAACCCAAGCTATTCCGTGAATTGCATAAGCAATATGCCGGCGATCCGAGCTGGAAAGTTTTTAAAACACATTACTGTACCGCGACCATGGCGAAGGAATTGCGCCGCCGGAACGCCGCCGGAGTTTATATTTATCGCGATCTGCGCGACGTGTTTGTTTCGGCCATGCGGAAATATGAGTTGACCTTCGAACTGATGTGGAAGCGGCCTTTTTTGGATAATTGTCTCGAATATTATCAGACTTGGACTTCACTGCCGAATGTCATGGTGTCAAAATATGAAGCGATGATGGCGGATTTGCCCGCGGAAGTGGAGCGTATCGCTTCGCACCTGGGTCTGCAATTGGAAGCCGACCGATGCCGGCAAATTGCCGCCGCGCATTCATTGCAGCGGCAAAAAGAGCGCATTGAAGAGGCAATTCAGCAAGGCAATCTGCGCCCGCGCACCGTGGACGGGCCGTTGTATGATCCGCATACGCAATTGTACACCAATCACATTCACGCCGGCGCGATCGGCGGCTGGAGAGAAGCTTTGTCGAGCGAGCAAATTACGCGTCTTGAAGCCAAGGCCGGCGACTGGCTGGCGGCGCATGGTTACGAGTTAAGTGAGGCTTGAGAAAAAACAAACCGTAATGAAGAATGATTTCATGATCAAAATCGACGACACACTTGATGCGAAAATCCGTACGCTCACCGGTTTGGTTCGCAAGACGGACATTGTTGATGACGATGTTTTTATCATTGGCCATCCCAAATCGGGCCATACCTGGTTTCAGAATCTTGTTGCCGGCGTTATTTATGGCGTGGATCTCGAGTATACGCCCTACGCCGTCGTTTGGGATCTGGTGCCGGAACACAATTGGCCTTATTTCAAACGCTTCAGCACGCCGATGTTTTTCAAGACACACGATATTCCGAAACCCAAATATCGGCGGGTGGTGTACATGCTGCGCGACGGCCGCGACGTCATGGTCTCCTATTATCATTATCTCAAAGTAACGCGCAAACAAGAAGGAAAAAAAACCGATTTTTTGAAAATCGTGCAAGGCCAGCAAGGCATCTATCCGTACAAAAAATGGCACGAACATGTCGAAACCTGGCTGGCCAATCCGTATCAAGCGCAAATGCTCGTGATCAAATATGAAGACCTGGCGCAAAATACCGTCGCCGAGTTGCAGCGCTTTTGTGAGTTCATGAATGTGAAACGCGATGTTGCGTTTTTGGCGGAAGTCGCTGCAAAAGCCTCTTTCCCAAAAATGCGCGAAAAAGAAAAGCGCCATGGTCTGGAAAAGCCCGACTGGCAGCGGCCGGATTGGCCAACGTGGCCGAAAGAAAAGCGATTTATGCGCCGCGGCGAAATTGGCAGCTATAAAGATGAAATGCCGGCCGAGGCGCTGGAAGCGTTTTTGCGCGACGCCGGCGAGACCTTGCGGAAGCTGGGGTATATGTAGATTGGTTTTTTGCGATTCTCTTTTCGTGGCAAGATAAAATTTAAGGAATAGCGTCCATGTGGATTTTTTGTTGCGGCATGCAGCGTTCAGGCTCGACCTTACAGTTTCAAATTACGGCCCGGCTCGTGGAAGAGGCCGGGGTGGGCAAAAGAGTGGAATGGGTCAAAGCCGGTCAATTCGAGACGCTGCGCCAGCGATATGCGGCAGAGGAAGGCTGGAAAGTCATCAAAACCCACGCCTGCTCGGAAAAGATGGTGGAAGAATTTGGCCGCAAAAACGCCATGGGCGTTTATTGCTATCGCGATCTGCGCGATGCCTTTGTTTCTTCGATGCGGAAACATGATCTCGATTTCGAGCAATTGTGGAAAGCGGAATTTCTCCAGACGTGTCTCCGGCAATTTCACAAATGGACGGTTTTGCCACGGGTGTTGATTTCAAAATACGAAACCATGATGGCCGACATTCCCGGCGAGGTCGCGCGCATCGCGACGCATTTGGGCCTCGACGCCGACGCCGAAAAATGCCGGCAAATCGCCGCCGATTATAGTTTGGAGCGGCAAAAGGCGCGCATCGAAGAAGCTAAAACCAATGGAAAATTGCAGCGCGCGTACGGCAATGCACTTTATGACCCGCACACGCAATTGCATGCCAATCATATTTACTCCGGCGCCGCCGGCGAATGGAAAAGCGTCCTGGCCGCCGACGAAACGGCGAAAATAGAAACCATCGCCGGCGATTGGCTGGTGGCTCACGGTTACGAGATCGCCTCGAGATAAACACAAAGCGAGCAGCGTTACATGAGAAAAATTGCACACATCATCAATCCGGTCGTGGTTGAGCAAGCGTCCGATCTTTATCTGGCTCAGCCGATTACCTTCGAGACGATGAAAACCGCCCAAAAATTCGCCACGGGCCAAGTTGCCGTCGATTTGTTTACGGCGCAATTTAAGGAAGATCGGATTTTAGTTCCCGCCGGCTTTCAATTAACGGCCGATCTCGAGCGCTCTGTTCTCGACCTTGGCACTTTTCAGAAAAAACGAAAACTTCCCTTGCTGGCGGATATTTTAGGTCGTCTTTACGCAGCCACCGACGCGGAGTATTGCATTTATACCAACGTCGATATCGCGGTGCAGCCACATTTTTACGTCGCGGTAAATGCGTTGATCGAGAAAGGCTATGACGCTTTTGTCATCAATCGCCGCACTGTCGATGCGGTTTATAGCCGCCCAGCGGAAATTCCCCTGATGTATGCCGAGGTTGGCGAAAAGCATCCAGGCTATGATTGTTTTGTTTTCCGGCGCGACGTTTTTCCGCAATATCAGCTTGACGCCGTCTGTCTCGGCATTCTCTGGATCGATGATATTTTAATTTGGAATCTGGTTTGTCATGCGCAGAATTTTTCAGTGTTCAGAAAACTGCATTTGACTTTCCATCTTGGCGATAGTCAAACCTGGCTGAAGCAAAAGTATTCCGATTATTATGCCTATAATCGCGAGGCGGCGCGCCGAGCGCTGGCCGTTCTTGAACGAACGCATGGCCCGTTGGAGAAGATCGGCGGATTTGCGCAAAATGCTTTAGGCATTGAGCACGCTAAAAAACTTTTGCGTGAGGAAATGACGGCCGAAACGCAATTGCACATGATGAAACGGCGCCTCAAGAAGCGGGATGAAATGCAGCGAAGAAATGAGCGTGAAGACGCCGGCGAGCTGCCAACGGCGGGAGATATGCGGTAAACGAAAGGGCTATATGTTACGCGAAACGGTTGAAAAGAGATGGCGGAAATTTTCCCGAAAAGCGATCAGAACGTTGTTCTACAATCGCTTGGCGCAGAAGGTGACGGGAACCATCACGCATTTTGCCGGGACCGATGCGGTAGCGCTGACGTTTGACGACGGCCCGCATCCGGAATATACGCCGCGCTTGCTCGATATTCTCGAGCGGCATCAAGTGCGCGTGACTTTTTTTCCGGTCGGCGAGTTTGCGCAAAAATATCCGGAATTGATTCGGCGCGCGGCTGCGAACGGCCATGCGATCGGGAATCATTCCTGGAACCACGCGGCTTTTCCGTTTATCAGCGGCCGCGAGCAGCGCGAACAGATTCGCGCGTGCGCACACGCCCTGGCGCCTTATGAGCAGCGACCGTACGGCCAGCGGATATTCCGCCCGCCTTACGGATATCAAAATGTCGCCTCGCGCCTCAACGCCCTGTGGCTCGGTTACCAGGTGGTGGCCTGGAACGTCCATGCGGAAGATTGGTTTGATCGCGACGCAGATTGGATGGCCGAACAACTGATGCAACAAATTCGACCCGGCAGCATTGTGCTGCTGCATGACGGCGTTTTCGATGGATTGCAAGAGCGCTTTTTTGATCGTTGGCAGACGATCAAGGCGGTTGAAATGCTCTTGGAGCGGCTCGGCGGCCGCTTGCGGTTTCTCACCATTCCGGAGTTGATTCGCGAAAGCCGGCCGCAGCGGGAAAACTGGTATATCCCGCTCGCCAATGATAAATTAAAAAGGATACGCAAGACATTGAATCGAATGAAAAGGCCGGAGGGGGAGGCCCGCGTTTACGCCAAATATGTTGCTTGAAAAGCGCCGGTGTTCTCGTTGGCCATGAATTAAAAATTGCTCCGCAGATTTTTGGCGGAGACGCATTAAAACAAAATTTTGCAATGGAATCTTTTACTCACAACGGCTTTGAAGATTTTGGATTATACGAGGTCAAAAGTTTGCCGCTCGTCGGGCCGCATGCAGATCGCAAGCTATCTCTCGATGTTGGCGGTGCGGGCCGGGTGAATTTAAATATTCTTTCTCCGGGCGCGCGCGCCGGCAATCATTATCATCAGAAAGTGCATGAAGTATTTATCAATCCCGGTCCGGAGGCGCTGCTGTTGCATCTGCGGTCACCGGAAGCGGCGGCGGGCCGTGTCGTCGAGATGCTGCCGGCGTCGTTAAGCCAAATCAACGCCTATCATCCCAAACTTGGCGTCACCCACATGGTGGAAAATCCCTCGCCGCGTATGGCGACGTTGATCATCGTCGTTGATCAAAATGATCCGGACGATGTTTTTCCACTCGCGGTTTATTAAAGTTTTTGCGAAGCCGAATGAGGTATGCATGAAACTCCAGCAAGCCATTGTCTTGAACCAGGAGCGCAAGGTTGAAATCGAGTGTCGGCCAATTCCGCTGCCCGGCCCCAATGCGATATTGTGCCGGACGCTGCGAAGCTTGATCAGCACCGGAACCGAGTTGGGAAAAATTCGCGGCGAGTTTTATTGGACAAATTTGCCCGGCCTGCTGGGTTATAGTAATGTCGCCGTCGTCGAAGCCGTTGGCGCAGAAATTAAAGATTTTCGGCCGCAGCAGCGCATTTATAGTCAGGCGCCCCATGCCAATTTCTTTTTGATCGAGGCGCCGGAAACTTCGCGTTGGGTGCCGTGCGTGCTGCCGGCCGCCATCGGTGATGACGACGCGACCTTTATTACGCATTGCGCGGTGGCCTGGTATGGCATCCGCAAAGCCCGCTTGCAAGCCGGTGCGCCGGTCATTGTCATCGGCGATGGGCTCGTCGGCTGGCTGGTGGCGCAATTGGCGATGCAGTGCGGCTGTTCAGAAATTTTTATCGCCGGGCTGCACGATTTTCGTTTGACCAAGGCCAATGGCACGGGCGTGGTGACGATTAATTCTTCCCGGCAAAACTTAACCGCGTTTGTCAATGAGGTTACGGCTGGAAAAGGGTTTCCCACTGTCATCAATACCGCGGGCGTGGCGTCGAGTTTGCTTGACGCGATTTCCGTTTGCGGCGTGAAAGGCAAAGTGATTCAGTTGGGGACAATTGCGGAAAATGTCACTCTCCCCATGTGGGATGTTGAACGAAAAGAAATCGAGATTATTCCGGCATTTCAACCGCTGGACTCCCGGGAGGAGCAGTTGCTGGCCCGGAAGCAAATGATCGAGTTGGTGAGCGCCGGGAAACTGGCGGTTGCCAAATTGATCACACATTATTTTAATTTTCAGCATGCGCTCGCCGCGTATGAAAAACTGCTGCGAGAAAAAGATTCAACGCTGGGCGTGCTTTTTACTTATGAGTGAGGCAAAAGCAATAGACACCATGAATGCAAACGGCGCCGTTGCTGGCGAGCATGCAACAAATCATTCGCGTAACGCGCCGCGAATCCTGCTCTTGTGCAAATCGACCGGCACCGGGCCGCGCCGCGGTGCACTCGCCGTGGCGCTCGCGCTTCGCCAGCTTGATCCAGACGCTGTCGTTCATGATATCGATATTTTGCAGCTTGAATACGCCGGCCGGCAGCGGCGCGCCGTCAAGAACGGCATCAAAATGCAGGAGCAGCAGCCGTATCGCCTGGCGCGTTTGTATGAGCAGGCGGATAAACCTCCCGGCGAGCGCCGCTATTTTTGGTCCGACCGGATTCGTTTCTGGCAGCGCCGTTTTCGCGGCCGTTTCGGCGATTACTGGCTGTTGCGCTCATTTCTACCGTTTTTGCAATCCGAAGCCTGGGACGTTATCGTGAATGTCGGCGCGACCGGCGAGTTGATCGCTGCGTTGAAGCAGCAGGGAAAAATACGCGCGCCCCAATTTTTGCTGACGACGGATTTTTACACGCATCGCGCCAATTATGCGAAATATTACGCGCATTATTTTGTGGCGACCGAAGAATGCGCGGTTCATTTAAAAGCGTTGGGCGCCAAAAGAAAGCAAATCAGTATCACCGGCACGCCCATTCATCCGGCGTTTAGCGAAATTAAAGAGCGCGCGCAATGTTTGCGTGCGCACGGACTGAGCGGCGATCGCCCCATCGTGCTGCAAATGACCGGCGGCTTGGGCATGGGCCCGGTGGAAAAAATTTTCAAAGCTGTATTGACGGTGACGATGCCCTTGGAAGTTGTTGTCGTCGCCGGACGCAATCAGGAGCTGAAGCAGCGCCTTGAGCAAATCGTTCCGCCCGGCGGAATACAGCATCGCGTTAAAATTTTGGGCTTGACTGATCGCGTCGATGAATTGATGCGCGTGGCCGATGTGCTTGTTTCCAAGTCGGGTGGAATGACGACGGCGGAAGCGCTGGCTTGTGGCG
Source organism: bacterium (assembly GCA_022072515.1). GTDB lineage: Bacteria > Zhuqueibacterota > Zhuqueibacteria > Zhuqueibacterales > Zhuqueibacteraceae > Zhuqueibacter. The sequence goes on along the minus strand of JAJVHT010000069.1, from coordinate 11,284 downwards.
TCCCGATAGTTATTATCGATCCTTTTCCGGGCTTGGAAGCGCAAAATTGCGATTTCCTGCTGGAGAACGGCGTTGCCATCAAGAATCAACATCTGGAAACTTTGCCGTTCCAGCTCACGCAGCTTTTGAGTGACTCGCAGCGATTGGCGCAGATGCGCAGCAACGCCCGGCGTTTGGGCAATCCCCAGGCGGCATTTGATATTGCCCGAAAGATATTGCAATGGGTGCGCGCCGCCAAAGGTGAAAGCGTGGAACGAGTTAAGGAATAAATTTTAATGACGGCTTTATCAGCACAACGGCGCAAGCTGCTCGAACAGTTGCTCAAAGAAAAAGGGGTGCAGAGTGCGCCTCCTCCGGCTCTTGCAATTTCCCGGCGGCATGATTCCGCGCCCATCCCGTTGGCGCTGAATCAGGAAGGGTTGTGGTTTATCGAGCAATTGGATCCCGGGAAAGCGCATTATAATATTCCGGGCGCGGTGCGGGTGCAGGGCAAGCTCAATATCGCCGCTCTCGAGCACAGCTTGAGTGAAATTGTCCGGCGTCACGACACACTGCGCACCACTTTTGCGCTGCAAGCCGACGGAACGCCGTGCCAGATCGTCGCGCTGCCAGCCGGCGTGCAATTGCCACTTAGCGATTTGCGCGGATTGCCGGCCGCACAGCGTGAAATCGAAGCAAAACGTTTGGCGACTGCGGAAGCACACCGCGCATTCGATCTCGCCAAGGGGCCGCTGTTTCGCACGCAATTGTTGCGGCTTGATGTCGAAGAGTATGTGCTGATTCTGAATGTTCATCACCTTGTTGCTGACGGCTGGTCGCTGGGGATTTTCACCAGCGAGTGGCGCGCGTTTTATGAAGCTTTTGTAAATAACACTTCTGCGCATTTAGCAACACTGTCGCGGCAGTACGCCGACTTTGCGGTTTGGCAGCGGCAACAAATGGCAGAAAAAAATTTTCAGGCGCAACTGGCTTATTGGCGGCAACAGCTTGGCGGCCCTTTGCCGGTGTTGCAATTGCCCACCGACAAGCCGCGCCCCCAGACGCAATCATTTCGTGGCGGACATGAAGGCTTCAAATTTTCTCCAGCGCTGACGGCGGCGCTCAGAAAGTTGGCGCGACACGAAGAAACGACTGTATACATCACGTTGCTCGCGGCGTTCAATGTTTTGCTGTATTCTTATACCGGGCAAAAGGAGCTGATCGTCGGTTCCACTTTCGCCAATCGCAATCGCAGTGAGTGGCAGGAGTTAATCGGATTTTTTGTCAATACCCTGCCGCTGCGCAACAAATTTTCAAGCGATCTCAGTTTTCGGGAATGGCTTCAGCGCGTGCGGCAAACGGCTTTGGCGGCTGCCGCGCATCAGGAACTGCCGTTGGCCAAATTGGTGCAAGAACTGCAACCCGAACGGGATCCGAGCCGGAATCCGTTCTATCAGGTTGTGTTTGATTTGCTCACGCCGGATCACAATCCGGCAGTTTATGGTTATGGGATGTTGGCCGGTCCGGTGGAAACGGTGGAGTTTTCCGGCCTGCGTATAACGCCTGTCGATTTCGAGTATAATATTTCTCGATTCGATTTGGCGGTTTTCATTTGGGATTTACCGGAAGGTTTTGCCGGCGTGTGCGAATACGGTGCAGATTTGTTTGAGCCGGCAACCATCAGTCGCCTCGTGCAGAATTTTGAAATTTTGCTCAATCACATCGTTGCCGATCCCGCTGCAAGCGTGCAGACGCTCATCGCGCGACTCGATCGCGAAGATCGGCAGAACCGGCTGGCGGCAAAGCAAAGCTATCAAGAAACCATGCATCAAAAATTAAAGCAGAGCAAACGCCGGCCAATCATTCATGAAAATTGAAAAAATGCTTATTGGGTTCGGAGAAAATTTCTAATGGAAATGGTTCAGGAGATGCCGGCGGCTTCCGGGGTTGGCAAAGAGCAGGACTCGCCGGTTCAAGCAAGAACGGCGGCGGCAATCGATCACGCGCTCGCGGCGCAGATTGATCCGGCCAGCAGTGTCGTCGTTTCCGGCTTTTGGCGCAGCGGAACGACGTGGCTGCAAGAATGCCTGGCTGAAATTCTCGACGCGAAGACGATTTTTGAGCCGTTTCATTTTCGAGTGCCGGCCACGAAGAAGCTGTTTAAATATTACAACCTCGCGAAAAAGCCGGAACCGGTGCGCGAGTTGTTCATCCCGTATTGTGCGGATAAAGCACTGGCGCCGTACTCGCTGCTCTATCACTATTATGACAGCGCGCTGCGCGCCGATCTCGGCGGGCACATCGTGCGGCTTCTGCGCCGGGATGTCGCGGAAAGTTATCGCCCGCGGGTTTTGGTTAAATTCACGCGCGGCCAGTTCTCATTGCCAGCCGCACAAAATACTTTCGCCATGCCGGTCATTCATGTCTATCGTGATCCGCGCGCTATTATCGCCAGCGCCAAAATGACGGATTGGTATTGGTTGTTCGACCATCTCAGTTTGAAAGAGCAATTGCTCGAGCCGCAAGATGGGCGCGCCCAATATTTTGCGCGCTGGAGCGAAGCGATTGCTGAATACGACAACGACAAAGTTGCGAAAATTGCCGCGTATTGGGCCATGACGGAAATATTTCTCCTACATGCCTTTTCGCATAATAGCCGCCGCGCCATGTTGGTGAGTTACGAAGAGCTTTGCCGCCGCCCAGAATTGATGTTGGAAATTCTTGAGAAGTTAAACGTGCAAAAAAAAGTGAACACTGATTTTGGCGCCGTGAGCGGCGACAGTTTTTCGACTTCCCAGCAGCGCCGCGGCGCTTCCTCGGCGGAGAGAATTAGCGGCTGGAATAAAGTCCTGTCAACCGCTGAAATTGCAATGATTGAGTCTGTTGCCAAACACTTTGGCTTCGCCAATAGGTTGAGCGAATAACGCCGTATTTTTCTCGAGGCAAATTATGGATGCCGCGCTGCAGCAACCAACACCACTTTCGCGGATTTCCCTGGCGCGCCAAAAAAAACTTTTCTTTGCGCTGGCGTTTGTTTTGCTGGCATTGATGGTTTCCGTTCTGATTGTTGAAATAGCGCTGCGGGTGCTTTATCGCGAAGAAGATGCTGTTGGTGACTATTTTGGAATTGGCGGCTTTGTTCAGGATGACGAAGTCGGCTATCGTCATGCCCCCAATTTCAAAGGCAATATTTATCGGCGCAATGTTTTTGAATGTCCGGTCAGCATCTCGCCGCTGGGCTTGCGGCAAGCTAATTTCGACGTGCAGCGGCAATATCCCGCGAAGGTGTTGATACTTGGTGATTCCTTCGCGTTCGGGGTTGGCGTTCCGGAAGATTCGATATTTGCGGCGTTGATTCAAAAGACGCTCAACCCCGCCGGCATCGGCGTGATCAACGGCGGACAAAGCGGCTATTGCGTGCAACAGGAAACCAAGTTTGGCATCCGTTTGGCGCAACTTGTCGAGCCGAACCTGATCGTGCTGGCGCTTTATCCCAACAATGACGTCATCGGCGATTATTACAAAGATTATGCGAATGTCGAAGTGCGCTATGGGCATCGCTTGGCCAAGGATCGCTGGTTGCCGATTTTTCCGGTGGATTTTGTGCGCGCGCGCGCTTATGGCTGGATGCTGCTCGAGATTGCATTGAAACGAAAAAGTATTGAAGCTCAACGCGCCGCGTTTTTTAAGGCCGCTGCTGATAGCGCTGAACAAATGATGCAACCGACGTTCAACGCCCTGGAAACGCTGCGTGATTATTGCCAGGTTCGCGGCATCAAGCTCGGCATCATGCTGATTCCGGCTATATCAGGAAAAGCTTTTTTTGACCGCCCTTTAAAAAATGCGCTGCGCGCGGAAGGCATTCCGCTGCTCGATCTTGGCGAGAAAAAAATGGGCCGCAAAAATTATTTTCGCGGCGACGCTCATTGGAACAAAGACGGCCACGAGAAAGTGGCGAAGCAACTTGCCCCTTTTTGTCTGGAATTATTGGAAAAAACATGAAAGAGAAATTTGCTGCAAAATATAACCCGGGCGCGGAGATTCACGGCGAGGATTGGCTGCATTTGCACCGCAATGAAAATCTGCTCATCGGTACAGAGTGGACCGTGGACGCGGCCCGCCAGCTCATCGCGCAGGCTGCTCTTGCCTCTTATCCGAACGCGAACAGCGACACCCTGCGCGCCGCCCTCGCGGAGCTGTACGGCGTGAAGCCGAAAAATATTTTTGTGGGAAACGGTTCCGATGAAGTGCTGGCTGATTTGTTTCATTTGCTCCGCCACTCTTATGAACGCATGGGCGTATTGGACGTTTGTTTTAAGATTTTTCTGCTGCTGGCAGAACGCTACGGCTATCAGCTCGAGATTTTGCCCGGCAATACTTTTGCGACGGGGCAAATCGCCGTTGAGGGTTGGCAAGGCTTGGCCGTCGTCGATTCGCCGAATGCCATTACCAGCGCCACGGTGGCTTCTGAAACGTTGCAGGCGCTCGCAAAAAATGAAAAATCTTTTGTGATTTGGGACAATGCGTATGGCGAATTTGCCGGCGACGTGGTTCCGCAACAGATTCAGCAAAATGTGGTCATCGTTCGGACCTTTTCGAAATTTTATGGATTGGCCGGATTGCGCATCGGCTATTGCATTGCCGATGAGGCGCTGATCGCGGAAATGCTGGCGCGCAAAGATGCCTTCAACGTGAACAGCCTGGCGCAAGTGATGGCGCTGGAAGCGTTGCGCCGCCGCAAAGAATTTGAGGCGATTTGCGGCCGCCTGTTGGAATGCCGGCAAGCGCTGGTTGAGCGGCTGAAAAATTTCGGCTTTAAAACGCATGAGCCCGGCGGAAATTTTGTGCTGGCAACGCATCCTCAGCTTTCTGCGGAATGGCTGCAAAATGAGCTGATGCAACAACACATCGCCGTTCGCCGCTTCGACAGCAAGCTCACGGCAAATCACATTCGAATTACGGTGCCGCCCATGGCAGCGGTAGAGCGGCTAACTGTGGCGCTGGACAAAATTCTAAACATGAAAGTGTAATCATGCAAATCAAAGAGGCGGATCGGCAGGATTTTTTGACAAAGCAAACTTGGAAACCCGATCTGCAAAATGAAGTATTGCCAACCAACGGTTTCGGCGCGCACACGGCCGATATTTTTAACTCCGCCATTGCCGCGTCTGCGATTGCCGCATTGTTCGATCTCGGTTTATTCGATGAGTTGCAACAAAGCGAAGCGATTCGTTTGCAGGAATTTTGTGAGAAGCGCGAATTGCATCAGCCCGCCATACTGATGTTGCTGTACACACTGGCATGTTTTGATATTGTCACGTTGAGTCCGGCGCAAGATCTCGTGCGTCCGGGCAAGGCTTTCGCCGAGACCTGCCGGGACAAAGGCTACTTTCTGTGGCTTGTGCGCGGTTACGGCTACTTGTGGCAAAACCTTTCCGATCTCGTCAAAAGCGGCAAGGGCAACTTCGATTCGGTGGGACGGGACGGCGGTTACATTGCCAAGGCCGGCCGGGATTACGGCGCGCAATTCGTCGACGCCTATTTTACAGAGATGCTCTATCAAATGCCTTTCAAAGTTGCAGCGGATTTGGGTTGCGGCAGCGCGATGCGGTTGATCAATCTCGCCAAACAAAACCCGGCGTTTCATGGTATCGGCATCGACATCAACGACGGCGCGGTCAAGCTCGCGCAAGGCGCGATTACTGCCGCCAATTTGCAAGATCGCCTCACCGTGGTTCACGCCGATGCGGGCCGTTTGCAAGCGCAACCGGAATTTGCCGAAGTCGAAGTGCTCTTTTGTTTTTTTATGGCGCATGATCTTTGGCCGCGCGCGAATTGTTTGAAAGTGTTGCAGCAAATTCGTTCCGTATTCCCGCGCCTCAAACGCTTTCTTCTAAGCGATACGTATCGCGCCGATTTGCCGGCCTCACGCCACGTTCCCATTTTCACGCTCGGCTTCGAGGTGACGCATGCGGTGATGGGGCAATACATTCCCTCCGTCGCCGAATGGATGGAGTTGTTCACCGAAGCCGGCTGGAATTGTGTTGAACGCCGGGAGATTGGCATTCCCTTCAGCGCGATCTTTGATTTGCGCTAAAATACAAGCGGCCATGATATAAATGATGAATAAAAAATGACCAGCAACCAGCAACCCACAACCAGCAACCAGACGTCTGGCTTTCGCCTTTCCCCGCTGCAAAAGCATTTGTGGCTGCAGCAACAGGAAAATAGTCTGCCCTACAACGCGTTGATGATGATTCGCCTCGAGGGCAAAGTTGATTTCGACATTTTAGAAGCAGCGGTTGCTGACGTCGTCAACCGGCATGAAATTCTGCGCACCACGTTTCAACGGCTGCCGGGAATGACGCTGCCCGTGCAAGTCATATCGAATCGGCGCGTGAAAATTGTTCGGCGCTCTGATTTAACGCAGTTGCCGGCGGCGCAACACGCGAGCGCTGTTGAAGCAGTTTTTCAAGAAGGCAAAAACACCGCCTTTGATTTTGAAAATGGCCCGCTCATTCATCTTTCGTTTGCGACGCTTTCCCCGACGC
>JAJVHT010000069.1:0-4654 GCA_022072515.1 bacterium | reverse complement strand
GCAAGGGACGCAGAGTCGTTGCGGCTAACGTTTTATTACGATGCCAACCATTTTTACGCCGTCGACCTGCAACGCTTCGCTGGGCAATTCCAGGCATTGATGGAAAGCGCTGCTGCCAAGCCGGAAGCGCTTGTCAGTGAGTTGAATATTCTGCCGCGGGCCGAGCGGCAATATCTGCTTTATGATTTCAACGATACGCAAACTGCTTATCCGACCGACCGGTGCATCCATCATGTCATCGAAGAACAGGCGCGCCGTACGCCGGACAGCGTGGCGGTAATTTTCAACGAACAGGCTTTGACTTACGGCGAACTGAATGCGCGCGCGAATCAATTGGCGCACTATCTGCGCGCGCGGGGCGTCGGCCCGGACGTGCTGGTTGGCATTTGCGTCGAGCGTTCGTTGGAAATGATCATCGGCATGTTGGGAATTCTCAAAGCTGGTGGCGCGTACTTGCCGCTGGACCCGGCGTATCCCAAAGAGAGACTGGCTTTCATGCTCGAGGATACCCGCACGCCGGTGTTGTTGACAAAACAATTGACCATTGACAATTATCAATTATCAATTGTCAATTTAAAATTAAAAATCGTTTGCCTCGACACCGGCTGGGATATGATCGCCCAAGAAAGCCGGGACAACCCCGGCACTGAGGTGATTCCGGAAAATCTCGTTTATATCATTTACACCTCAGGCTCGACCGGCAAGCCGAAAGGCGTGGTCATCTCGCATCAGGATTTAATCATCTCGAATATGGCGCGGATTGCTTATTTCAAACAGCCGGTGCACAAATTTTTGTTGCTCTCTTCGCTGTCGTTCGACAGTTCGGTGGTCGGAATTTTTTGGACGCTGTGTGAAGGCGGCGCGCTGTTTTTAGTTCCGGAAGGTTTGCAACAGAACGTGCCCGAGTTGGCCGAGATCATCGAGAAAAACCAAATCTCGCATTTGTTAACGCTGCCTTCATTTTACGCGCTGATTTTGGAGTATGCCGAAGCGCGGCAATTGCATTGTCTCGAAACCGCGATTGTCGCCGGCGAGGCATGCCCCAAGAAAATGGTAGATCAGCATAAAGGCCTCCTCAAACACACGGCGCTGTTCAGCGAATATGGCGCGACGGAAACCACGGTGTTCAGTAGCGTTTATGATTGCCTCGAGCAAACCTTGAATCTCGCGCCGGTCGGCGATCCGATTGCCAATGCGCAGATGTATGTTCTCGACGTGCACCAACAACCACAGCCCGTCGGCGTGCCGGGAGAAGTTTATTTTGGCGGCGACGCGTTGTCGAAAGGTTATTGGCGCCGTCCGGATTTGACCGCGGAAAAATTCATTCCCCATCCGTTCAGTTCGACACCGGGCGCCCGTTTGTATAAGTCCGGCGATCTGGCGCGGCATCTGCCCAATGGCGACATTGAGTTTCTCGGGCGCATCGACAATCAAGTGAAGATCCGCGGTTTTCGCATCGAACTGGAAGAAATTGAAGCCGTGCTGTCGCAACATCCGGCGGTGCGGGAAGTTGCGGTGGAAGCGCGCGAAGTGGCGCCGGGCAGCAAACGTTTGGTGGCCTATCTCGCCACGGCGAAAAATTCTTCTGCGGCAAGCAGTGAATGGCGCCGGTTCCTGTCCGAGCGTTTGCCGGATTACATGGTGCCTTCCACTTTTGTGGTGATGGAAAGTCTGCCGAAAAATCCCAACGGCAAAATTGATCGTCGCGCCTTGCCTGATCCCGGTCCGGAGCGCCCCGATTTGGAAGAGAATTTTGTCGCCGCACAATCGGCGCTTGAAAAGAAGCTCGCTGAAATTTGGGCGACTGTTCTTCGGCTGGAAAAAGTTGGCGTGCATGATAATTTCTTCGAATTGGGCGGCGATTCGATTTTGAGCATTCAAATTATTTCGAAGGCCAAGCAAGCCGGTTTGCACCTCACGCCCTTGCAAATTTTTCAACATCAAACCATTGCGGAGCTGGCACAAGTGGCGGGCGCGCAGCGCGCCACGAACGCGGAGCAAGGTCTGGTGAGCGGTGATTTGCCGTTGACGCCGATTCAGTGTTGGTTTTTTGAAAAGAACCTGCCGCATCCGGATCATTGGAATGTGTCGCTGCTTTTGGAAGTGCAGCGTGAAATCCCAGCGGCGCTTCTGCAGCAAGCGGCGCGGCATCTGCTCAATCATCACGATGCGTTGCGCATTCGTTTTTTGAATGAGCGGGATTGGCGGCAAAGTGTTTTGGGCGCAGAGCAAAGTGCGCCGGTCGATTGCGTCGATATTTCTTCGTATAAAGACGGCGAACAATTCGCTGCGATTGAAGAGAAGACAGCGGAGTTTCAGGCCATGCTGAATTTGGCGCACGGCCCACTGATGCGCTTCGTACTGTTTGACCGTGGCGCAGGACAGCGGCCCTATTTGTTGTGGGTGTTGCACCATCTCGTGTGTGACGTGGTCTCCTGGCGCATTATGATCGAAGATTTACAAATGGCGCTGGATCAACTCGAACGCGGCGGAGCCGTTCAGTTGCCGGCAAAAACCACTTCCTTCAAGCATTGGGCCGAGCGCTTGATTGGGCATGCGCAGTCGGAGTCAATCAAGAGCGAGTTGGATTACTGGCGCACGGCGCTGCCGGCGCCGCTTCCCGCGCTGCCCTTGGACTATCAAAATGAGAGGGCGGCGAATACGGAAGAATCGACGCGCGCTTTCAAGGTTTTTCTCGCGCCCGCAGAAACACGTGCGCTATTGCAGGAAGTTCCGAAAGCTTATAACACGCAAATCAACGAGGCGCTGGTAACGGCGCTGGCGCAGAGTTTTTGCCAATGGACCGGCGAGTCTGCGGTGTTGATCGATCTCGAGGGGCACGGTCGCGAAGAGATTTTTGCGGAAGCGGACTTGTCGCGGACGGTCGGCTGGTTTACGATTTTCTATCCGGTTTTGCTCAAAGTGGAACAGGCCGGCCCGGGCGAAGCGTTGCGCGCGATTAAAGAACAATTACGCCGCATTCCGAATCGCGGCCTCGGTTATAGCCTGCTGCGTTATGTGCATCGTGACCCGGCCCTCGCTGCGTTGCCGCCAGCGCCAATCAATTTCAACTATCTCGGGCAATTTGATCAAGTCCTACAGGAGTCTTCGCGATTTCGTTTGGTGCAGGAGACCAACATTTTCGACCGCAGCCCGGCCGGCATGCGCAGCCATGTTTTGGAAATCGTCGGCAGCGTGATTCGCGGCAGCTTGCAAGTGGAGTGGTTTTACAGCGCGAATCTGCATCGCGCCGAGACCGTCGCCGCTTTGGCGCAGAGCTTTATGAAAAATTTGCGCGCCCTCATTCAACACTGCCAGGCGCCCGACGCCAAAGGCTTCACGCTGTCGGACTTCGCGGAATTTAGTTGGGATCAAAGCGATCTCGAAAATATTGCGGCTGCCATCAAGAAATCGCAAGGGGATAATTAGCGGGCGGCTTTACTCGAAGGAATAAACGTTATATGCGGTTGGAGAACGTCGAAGATATTTATCCTCTCGCGCCATTGCAGCAGGGCTTGCTCTTTCACAGCCTGTCGGCGTCGGAATCAGGTTTGTATTGCAATCAAGCGCTGTTTACGCTGCACGGCAATTTGAAGGTGCTGGCATTCCAGCGCGCCTGGCAGCGCGTCGTGGAACATCATCCGGTTCTGCGCACATCTTTTGTTTGGGACGGTGTGAAAGAGCCGGTGCAAGTGGTGAATCGCCGGGCCGAAGTTTCTTTGGTGCATCACGATTGGCGCCACGATTCTTCGGAAGTCCAGCAAGAGAATCTGGAAAAAGTTTTTCGCGCCGATCTCGCACAAGGCTTCGATCTGACCAAAGCGCCGTTGCTGCGCGGTGCGCTGCTGCAAACTGCCGACGACCGCCACGAATTCTTGTGGAATTTCCATCATATTTTGATGGACGGCTGGAGCATGTTTCAAGTGCTCCATGAAGTCTTTGCACTATACGAGGCGTACACGCAAGGACGGGAATATCAACTCGTCCGGCCTCGGCCCTATCGTGATTATATCGCGTGGTTGCGCCGGCAATCCGCGACGGCGGCCGAAGCGTTCTGGCGCAAGTACCTTCGAGGTTTCACCGCGCCGACACCATTGGTGGTCGAGCGATCGGCGCAATCGAAAAAGAGCGAGGAATTCGCCTCGCAGTTGCTTTCGCTCTCCGCGGAAACCTCGGGCGCTCTGGAAGCCATGGCGCAGAAATATCACCTGACTTTGAACACGCTCATGCAAAGCGCGTGGGCTTTGCTCTTGAGCCGTTACAGTGGCGAAGACGACGTCGTCTTCGGCGCCATTGTCTCGGGCCGTCCGCCTGATCTCACTGGTGTTGAAACGATGGTGGGTTTATTCATCAACACCTTGCCGGTGCGCGTGCAAATCTCGCCGCGCGCAGCTTTGTTGGAGTGGTTGAAAAAGAATCAGGCGCAGCAGGCTGAAATGCGCCAGTATGAATACAGCTCGTTGAGCCACGTGCAGGGTTGGAGTGACGCGCCGCCTGGATCCTCGCTCTTTGACAGCATCTTCATGTTTGAGAACTACCGCAAAGAGCGGCCCTTGGAAGAAATGAGCGCCTCTTTGCGAATCGACAATGCGCGGTGGTTCGAACGGCAGAATTATCCGCTTGCGGCCATCGCGATCCCTGGCCGGCCAACCGT